>CALWIU010000042.1 GCA_944380845.1 uncultured Clostridia bacterium
GGAAGCAATTCATAAATATCCCAAATACCACCGAGAGGACGAATCAACAGATTCCAAATAAATACCATGCAGCCGCCGCTGACCATGCCGGCAATTGCGCCCGCACGATTGATGCGTTTCCAGAACAAACTGAACAGCATCAAGGGCCCAAAGGTCGCCCCGAAACCTGCCCAGGCGAAGCTGACGATGGTAAAGATCACGCTGTCTTCATCCAAAGCAATAAAGATGGCAAACAGCGTAATTACCAGCAAAGTGATACGGGACATGATCAAAACCTGTTTATCTGTCGCCTTTTTACGGATCAAACCCTGATAAATATTTTTGGAGAAAGCAGAGGCTGCAATCAACAAATAGGAATCAGACGAACTGATGGTCGCAGCCAAAATGCCCGCCATGACAAGACCTGCCAGAATGGGAGGCAGAAGGTTGGTAGAAAGCACAATGAATACATTCTCCGCTTCGGATGCTGTCTGGAGAGCGGTGGGGAACAGACTTCTGCCCATAACGCCGATAAAGACCGATACACTCAGAGAAATCAAGACCCATACGGTTGCAATCCGGCGGGAACGGACAAGCTCACGCTCTTCACGGATCGCCATAAAGCGAAGCAGAACCTGAGGCATTCCAAAATAGCCAAGTCCCCACGCCAACGCGGACAGAACCTTCATAATTCCATATTCGCCAGCAGCACCGAACTGCGGCAAACCATTCACAACCTGCTGTACGCCATCAGCAGATGTAACCGGTGTTGCAACACCGAAGAAATCCAAAAATCCCGGAACATTTTTCGCATTATCAAGCACTTCACCGATACCGCCGGCAGCGACTGTGCCGGTAATGACAACAACAACCAGAGCAACAATCATCACAACAGCCTGCATAAAATCGGAAGCACTCTCTGCAAGGAAACCACCGAGAAGCGTATAAACCAACACAAAAACCGCGCCGACGATCATCATCGGGATATACGGCAAGCCAAAGAGCGTAGAAAAGAGCTTTCCACAGGTGACAAGACAGCTTGCAGCATACACGGTGAAAAAGATCAATATAAACAATGCCGCGATTGTCATAATGACCTTGCCTTTTTCATGGAAGCGGTTGGAAAAGAACTCGGGCAAAGTAATCGAATTGCCAGCGCGGCTGCTGTACCGGCGAAGACGCTTTGAGGTAATCAGCCAGTTAATATAAGTGCCTGCCGCCAGACCAATTGCAGTCCATGCAGAATCGGAAATACCGCACCAATACGCAACGCCGGGCAATCCCATCAAAAGCCAGCCGGACATATCCGATGCTTCGGCACTCATGGCCGTTACCCATGGGCCAAGAGACCTGCCGCCCAGAAGATAATCTTCAGAGCTTTTGTTTGCGCGCTTTGCAAAAGCAATGCCGATACCGATAACTGCCATCATATAGACAATCATGGTGACAAGAATCTGAATGGTATCACTGTTCATAGAATCCCTCCAAAAGAATGAAATATATTGGTATTATACATGAATTTTTTACCAAAGTCAAGAAAAAGCCCACGCGCAGCAAGTGCAGAAAAAAACAAGCCGTTGCCATAACGGAACGGCTTGTTCATATCAGAACCATTATTTCTGTGCAGCTTTGGCTTTTCTTTCTTCGATTTCAGTGACCATTTCCTTCTGGCGTTTTTCCGTAATACGATAGAAGAACATCGGCACACAGGTCAGGAACATACTCAGCGCACCGGAAAGAACAAGCATGTTCCACAACAGCGTTTCACCGGAGCTGCTGATGTAAACGCCATCCGCTGCTGTCGGATTGATGCCGGCTGCATAATAGGCAACCACACCGACAAAAGCGCCGACCGCCATACCGATTTTGTTGATGAAAGTCTGCATCGCGAAACAAATACCTTCGCCACGCTCGCCGGTTTTCCATTCCAGATAATCAACGGTATCGCCAATCATTGCATATGTAATGATGTTATTGACGCCCTGCGGCAAACCGAGAAGAACTAAGCCGATGGCACAGACAACGAGTTTCCAGGGAGCGTCATAGCCAACAAAATACATAACGAACATGACTACGGCGCCGAACAGGTGAATGCCAATATACGACCATTTTTTGGTAAATTTCTTTGACATCCACGGAACCAGCAGCGATGCAATCAAACCGCCGGGAACAACCAGAAGTGTGATTAAGCTGTAGATTCCCTCATTTTTCAAAACATATTTGGCAAAATACAAGCCGCCGGTATAGGTATAAACCATACGCGCGCCACCCAGAATGCCGGATAAAACAACCAGAAGAAGCTCTCTGTTCTTGAACAGAAGTTTCAGGTTGTGGCCAAGGGAATGCGCTTCATTGGTAGCGGTGAAACGCTCTTTGGTATTTTTAAAGCCATAAAGAACCGTAGGAATGGAGATGACGACCAAAACAAGCGCACAAATAAAATAGGTCCATTTCAGCGTATCTGCATTGTCGTAAATGAATTCCGGCTTGACAATGCCGGCACTGTCTTTATATTTTGCGGTAACAGCAGAAGTAATAATCGGAACAAAGACCGTAACGATACCGGCGCCAAGGGTACAGAAAAGACGCGCAACCGTTAAAATCTTACCACGAACCTCTGTATCGTTGGTCAGGCAGGAAGAAAGCCCCCAGTACGGCACATCAGCGATGGTATAAACAACGGACCAAACGGTATAAATACAGGCAATCGCAATAAAAGACTCGATGGACTCCGCCCGATATACCGGCAGGAAGCAAAGAAGAGTAATGATGCCGATCGGGAAAACCGTCCATTTCAAGAAGGGGCGGCATTTGCCCCACTTGGTGCGGGTCTTGTCCACAATGGAACCCATAATCGGGTCATTGCAGGCGTCAAAGATGCGAACGCCCAGCATTAAAAAGGCAACCGCCATTGTGCCGGAAATCGCACCGACCATAAAATTTTCAGAACCGAAAAGCAACGCATCGGTCATAAAAATTGTCAGATACGAGCCGATGATGGTGCAAATAAAGTTTTCACCAAAACCGGCAATGCTGTAGGCGACCGCTTCTTTTGGCTGAACGCCTTTGCCCGGTGTTGTACCGAACAATTTGTGCAGAAAATTATTCATAAAGAACCTCCAACCTGATTTTAACTCTTCCATTATAATCCGATAACCGGCATTAGTCAATAGAAGATGCAAAAATTCTGTTAACCGTCCCGACATTTTTTATAAAAATCCAACGAAGTATAGCTGCGCTCCGTCTGACACAAAATGTATTTTTCGCAAATTAACGATAGTTTTTTGCATGATTCGGCAGACAGGGGAAACGAATAAATCTGCTCAAAATTCGAATATACGATATGGCGCATGGCGCCAAGAACGGCGGAATCAAGGGGCAACCCCACGAACGAATGATTACAGTCCTGACAACACAAAACCCCTTCTGAGGGGTGGAAAAAAAACCGGTCTGCGTCTGTTTTTCCGCATTTTGCACATGCGTTCAATTCCGGCGCATAGCCGCTTAAAGAACAAAATCTCAGTTCCGTGACCGCCTTGATCCAAGCATCACTCTTTTCTCGTGTGCACAGAAAATACAAACTGTTTAAAACCAATCGCAGAAATTCAGGGTTCTTATCGTCATCAAAAACCAGTTCGCAGGCAAGCTGCCCGAAATACTGCGCCAGGGTCAGCGCCGCCAAACGGTCATTCAAATGATAAAACAACTCTTTGGGCGCTGCTTCCGTGACACGGTAAGTCTCTTTGTTTTCACTGAAGGAAAAATCAGAAAAACAAAAAGTCTGCGTTCCTGCATGAAGTTTGCTTTTCGGACGGCATGCCGCCTTCGCAAAGGCGCGAACCACACCGAAATCCCTTGTTAATACAGTCACAATCCGGTCGCTTTCACCGGTATGGCGGACTGACAAAACCAGTCCATCCGTAGTAAATGTGTTCATGAATCAATCCAATCCGAAATTATGAATCAAACCTTCGCGGTTGCGCCAGTCTTCTTTAACTTTTACCCAGCAGTGAAGATTCACTTTGCAGCCGAAAAAGTGTTCCAAATCATACCGAGCCGCTGTGCTGATCGATTTCAGCATACTGCCAGCCTTGCCGATGATGATTCCTTTATGGCTATCCTTTTCGCAATAAATGGTTGCATCAATATCCAGAATTTCCGCGTCGGCACGCTCACTGAATCGCTCGATCGAAACGGCGATCCCATGGGGAATTTCCTGATTCAGACGCAAAAGCAGCTTTTCACGAATCATTTCCGCTGCCAACACTCGCTCCGGCTGATCGGTCAATGTATCGTCCGGGAAATAATGAGGAGATTCAACAGCAAGTTTTTTTAATTCTGTCAAGAGCTCCGGTATTCCCTCGCCCTTTACAGCGCAAAGGGGTACAACCGCCTGAAACTCCGCCAACTGGCTGAATTGAAGGATCAAAGAGGCAATCCGTTCCTTATCCTTTACAGTGTCTGTTTTATTGACAGCAAGTATGATCGGCAAGCGGTCTTTTACAATTCGCTTTAACAAAGTCAATTCGGCTTCACGCGGCGCTTTTTCCGGTTCAACAACAAAAAGACAGGCGTCACCGCCGCTGATGGTATCATCAACGGTGCGCATCATTTTTTCACCCAGTTTATTGTGCGGGCGATGAAAACCCGGTGTATCGGTAAAAACAAGCTGTATACCGTCATCTGAAGTCAGTACACCGGTAATACCGGTACGGGTCGTCTGCGGCTTTGGGGAAACAATAGCAATTTTATGACCAAGCAAATGGTTTAGTATGGTCGATTTACCGGCATTTGGACAGCCGACTATTGCAATAAATGCAGATTTTGTAGCAATGGATTCCATGATGATACCTGCTTACTGCTCGTCCACCGGGTAATAACTGCCGTTTCTGGGCAGACCAAGACGAATCAGAATTGCCTCTTCTTTTTCACGCATTCTGATTTTCTGCAAACCGCCCTCTTCATGGTCATATCCGAGCAAATGCAGCATCGAATGCGCCGTCAGATATGCGACTTCTCTTTGCAGCGAATGGCCAAACTCTGCGGCCTGTGCCACTGCGTGCTGCATGGAAATAACAATATCCCCCAGCACTTTTGCACCGGTATCAGGATTCACATCATATTTCCCGTTTTCTCCCAAAGGAAAAGACAAGACATCGGTAGAAGCATCGATGTTGCGATACTTTTTATTCAGTTCGCGGATCTGAGCGTCATTCACAAAACTGACGCTGATTTCAGCAGAGCCTTCAAAATTTTCGAGCACGAGCGCCGCATGACAGCAGCGGCGAACCAGCATACGAATACCAGTGGGGATTTTGACATCCTTTTGGTTGTTGGTAATAATGACTTTAATCTTATCCAGCATAACAATCAATCCTTTCTTATTTTCTGGAAGCCTTTTCATAGGCCTTTATGATATCCTGAACCAGGCGGTGACGAACCACATCTTTTTCATTAAAGAAAACCGTCTTGATATCATCGACATTTTTTAAAATTTTAATCACATCCACCAGCCCGGATCTTTTCCCGTCCGGCAGATCGATCTGCGTGATATCACCGGTCACGACAATTTTAGAATTGAACCCCAAACGGGTCAAAAACATTTTCATCTGTTCCGGTGTCGTATTCTGCGCTTCATCCAAAATAATAAAGCTGTCATCCAAAGTTCTGCCGCGCATATAGGCAAGGGGGGCAACTTCGATATTTCCGCGCTCCTGATATCGGTTATAGTTTTCGGCGCCGAGCATATCAAACAAGGCATCATACAACGGGCGAAGGTATGGATCCACTTTTGACTGCAAATCGCCGGGCAGGAACCCCAGCTTTTCCCCCGCTTCAACTGCGGGTCTGGTCAGAATAATTCGGTTGACCTCTTTTGCGCGGAAGGAATTAACGGCCATTGCCACTGCAAGGTAGGTTTTGCCGGTGCCGGCTGGCCCAACCCCGAAAACAATGGTATTGTTTTTAATGGCTTCAATATAGTTTTTTTGGCCGAGCGTTTTCGGTTTAACAGGTTTTCCCCGGGAGGTAATACAAATGCAGTCTGCCGTCATGGCGGCGAGCCGATCCTCACTCCCCTCCTGCACAAGAGAAAGCACATACCGCACATTTTGCTCAGTAAGAGCCTCGCCCTTGTTGATCAAAGTCAAAAGACCGTTGATTGCACGAACAGCACAGGAAACCTGCTCCGGCTCACCGGTAACTTTCAATTCCGTGCCGCGGTTTAAGATGTCAACAGCATACTGGTTTTCGATCAGCTTGATGTTTTCATCAAAACTGCCAAACAAACTGACCGCCTGTTCCATGCGGTCAAAGCTGATGGTTTGTTCAAACATGAACTTCTCTCCAAATTTTCACATTACATGATTTATTTTAGCATTCTTCGTCAGACAATGCAAGTGATTTTACAAAAAAAACTGTTAAACTTAAATATATTTTTTTCTCGTCATTGGTTAAAATAAACAAAATATATCTATCACTCGGTGCTTTGTACCCTGTATTCCGTTGTTACAGGGGCTTCCACGGCAATGTTTTCGCGGCAATCTGCCTGCCAGACAATTTTTGCCGGCTGATCTGTCGTTTTTTGAATGGTTTCGTTCAGCGTTTCACAGGTTTCCAAACATAGATCATACTGTAAATAAAATGCGTCACAGCAAAGCAGCAGGGATTCGTCAGGCGACAAATCAGCCTGCTGTGCTGCTGCACAGCGATAGGATACCTCTTCTTTTTTTCCGATTGGCAGAAAAGTTCCCGACAATATGAAGTCTGTCTCCGACATGGATTGCTTATCTGTATTTTTCTGAAAATTCAAGGGGATATTTATTCCGAAAAAATACAAATACTTTCGCTTTTTCATGCTGCTGACCAGTTGGTAATCACTGCTTTGCATCTGCGTGACAATCGTACGCTGGGTTCGTGCAATACAAGTACCCTGCGCATGAACCGCATATTGGGTTTCATCCTTTTTTGTAATAATCCCGCTGATTAAAAGCTGCCCTTTTTCAACGGTTTCATTGTTTTTTACCTGCGCTGCGCCACGGTCTATATGAATCTGCTCGATATACCCGTCCCGGGACGCAATGATATTCATCGGCGTTGTCTGATCGACAACGGAGGGCGGATCGATTTGCTCACGAACTTCAATCTCTGCCGTACAGCCGCGAAGATTGACAGCGATCCATGAAATTTTGGGAATGGCGCGCCGGATTTCAATAGCCGCTTGCGAAACAACAACATTCT
This sequence comes from uncultured Clostridia bacterium, assembly GCA_944380845.1. Taxonomy (GTDB): domain Bacteria; phylum Bacillota; class Clostridia; order Oscillospirales; family Acutalibacteraceae; genus RGIG2774. Next base: position 7,219 of record CALWIU010000042.1, read on the forward strand.
TTTTCAGTGCACCGCGAAAAATGCCACTGTTTTGTGCCGCAGCTAAAATCGTTTTGGCATGAATGGTCTCGTTCCCGTTCACTTCAATACGCCACAAACATTGGCTGGCGCCGGCATACAAAATCATAGCGATCACAAGCCCTGCCAAAAGTCCTGCTCGCATTCGGTTTTTCCGCAGCAGGAACGGGAACCCCTTTTTTTGCGTCGCATGAATACGCACGCCGGATTTTTTCGCAGCATGACGCAGTTTCTTATACCCTTTTATATTTGTTTGCGCAGAAAGCTGTTGACCTGCTACTTGCAGGTTCCACAACGGAATCCTTTTTTCATGGCATAAATTGATAAACCGGGAAAGAAACCCACCCTCACCTTTAAAAGCAATGATACCGAACAAAAGCCGAAGGCACCGAATAATCCACATATAACCGCTCCTTATCTGTATTCGACCGAAACGATCTGCCCGTGAATGACTGCCTCGCCGCCGTCCAACTGCATCAACTGCAAATCACTGCCGCGAAAAGTGAGAATTTTCCCGCCCGCCGATAAACGGATCAAATCAGCGGCGTAATCACAAACACCAGCGCAATCGGACAGAATGGCTTCCGTGCTGCCGTTCATTTGCAGCTTGGGGGAAACCTCAGCAATCGGTCGCAAAAGTGTTTGCTTATCAATTTTTTCAAAAAGCGGCATCTCTGATAGTTTCATGTTATCACCCCTCTAAATCTATGCGGCAAGGGTTATAAATATGGCAGCAAGCAAATAAGGTAGATATATGAGAATACTTCAGAAAAAAATTGATGAATCCATAAAACAGCCTGTTTTATTCGCTGTGACTGCTCTGGTGGTCGTGTTCCTTTTAACACAATCCAAAAGCATCGGCGAAGGCATCAAAGAGGGCATGACGCTGGCGCTTGAACAAGTGATACCGGCGCTTTATCCCTTTATGATTCTGACGATCATGATCGGAACTTTTCTGACCGGTTTTCAAAACACGACGAAAAAAGCAAAAGCAGGGAAAAGAGCGTTTCGTTTTTCAACCGTCTGTCTCATCCCGTTCGTGCTGTCCCTGGTCGGCGGTTATCCCGCCGGGTTAAAACTGATCAGCGATCTGGAAAGAAAAGAACAGCTTACACCGGCACAGGCACAGATCTTATCCGCATTTTGTTTTAACAGCGGACCGGCCTTTCTGATAACCGTTGTCGGTAAAAATATTTTTGGTTCAACAAAAGCAGGGGTCGCCTTGTTCCTTTCCGGCAGCATTGCAGCCATTTTGTGCGCTGCCATTGCCACGCGAAAGGGACAGCCGTCTGCCGCTTCCGAGATCCCTGCGCAGCCGGTATCCCTCAGCAATGCGTTGGTTTCTTCAGTCGAAAAAGCTGCCCGCGCAGTTGGGTCAGCGGCTATTTGGATTTGTCTGTTTCAAGGCCTGGTATATGGGCTGGAAAATTGTTTTGGCACTCTGCCGGATGAAATAAAAATTTTCTTAGAGGTCACCACCGGCTGCGCTGTCTGCGCCGAGAAAAGAAGCTTGCCGCTTGCCTCCGCTGCCTGTGCTTTCGGCGGATTTTGCGTCCACTGTCAAATTCTCCCCATTATAAAGGAAGCAAAAATAAAATACCGGTACTTTTTCAAGTACCGGTTATTGCATAGTGCGTTGTCCTACTTTTTGACATCCCTATGGGTTAAAATGATGCCGCCAGAAGCTGTTTTTGCCCCAACCGGCGGCGCTCAGATTCGCTTTGACGGGTTATCCATTGCGCTGCTGCTGCTAATAAGCATGGCTTTTATTTGGGATACTGCGCCAAAGAAAGAAAAACAGACAAACTAATCGCGGTTTTTATTCATCCAATCGGGAATGGCTTTCAGCTCGTCATACATGGCGACATAGTCAGCATGACGGGTCCTTTCGATTTTACCTTCCGCTAATGCGGCTAATACCGCACACCCTTTTTCAACTGTATGAGAACAGCCGGTAAAGCGGCACCGGTCAACATAAGGCAGAAAGTCCGGAAAGCATTCGGCTAAATTGTTTTTTGTGATTCCTCGTCCAATTTCCAGATCCAAGGCAGAGAACCCCGGTGTATCGGCGATAAATCCGCCAAACAGCGGGAACAATTCCACACTGCGGGTCGTGTGTTTCCCTCTGCCTAATTTTTTGCTGATCTCGCCGGTTTGCAAAGAAAGCTGCGGCGCGAGACGGTTCAGCAAAGTGGACTTGCCTGCTCCGGAATTACCGGTCAAAACGCTGACGGAATTTTCAAATAGAGGTAAGAAGGAATCAATTCCCTCGCCTGTCACGGATGAAAAAGAGAAGCTGTGGAAACCCGCGCGGCGATAAACACCAACATATTCCGAGACATCCACCAGATCAGCTTTGGAAAAAAGGATCACTGGCTCAATGTGCTGAAAACAGGCTGAAACAAGCAGTCTGTCGATCACAGCATAACTTGGCGGCGGGGACACGCCGGCAGCCACAATAAACAGTTTATCAAGGTTGGAAATCGGCGGACGAAGCAGGGAATTGCGCCGCTTTTGAATCTCAACGATTGTTTGCTCAGCAGCATCAACGGTAACAAAGTCCCCAGCCAAAGGTTTGACGCCTTCTTTACGAAAAATGCCTCGAGCTTTGCAGGGCAAAACCGTCCCCTGATCGGTCAAGACCGTATACAATCCGCCGACACCTTTTAAAATCCTCCCGGCTACCTTCATAAATCACTCGTTCCCGTTATCATATTGATTTTGCGCATCCGGATCGTTGGCGTCCGTAACAGCAGCCGGCGATTTGGCAACAACCAGCGTTACACGCGTATCCAGAGAATAGGTTGAAGAACCGCTGGTCGGTGACTGGGAAATAACCGAACCGGGTGTATGGTCGCTTGTTTCCTGCTCCAGAACCGAAATATTTGTAAAGCCTTCATTCTCCAGAATCTGACGCGCGTTGCTTAAGCTCAGGTTGCGCACATCGGGAATCGCTTTTCTGACTTCATAGTTAGACGCGTTATTTTCTGTGATTTCATAATCGACCGGATCTTTTGTAAAGTCGATCGTTCCTTCACACAACAGGAAGGAATCCAGATAAACCGTAAATTCGTTATTGCTCCCTGTGCCGGTAAAGCTGAAAGAAAGGGAGTTTCCATCCAGACGCGCGGATGTTTCATAAGTCAGATTTCCGTTAATATACGCAGATGCTTTTGCTGTCGTGCCGGACGCCGAAGGCATTTGCACGCGGATCGAAACCGTTTTCTGCTCTTCTTCACCGGAGGACACGACAAAATCGACCGAAGATCCACGGGCAATTTCCTGATCCGCTTCCGGAGTTTGGCTCAGAACCAGCCCTTTATCCTGATCGGATCCGGGCGCCTGCGAAACATTGCCCGCCAAAAGGCCTGCTTCTTCCAGCAAACGACGCGCTTCCTGCTCGGTTTTACCGGTTATTTTCGGAACGGCAACCGGAGCGGAGGCGTCCACCGAAGCCACATACAAGGTAATGGTCGAACCATATTGAACGACTGTATTCGCAGCCGGATCGGTGCGGATAACCTCTCCTTCTTTGGCATCAGTTGAAGTCTGAGGAACTACAGATACCAAAAATCCATAGGATTTCAAAATTTCCTGCGCGTCGGAATACTGATAGCCGACAACATCCTCAACGGCAACGCCTTCATCCGTCGCAACAGAAAGACGAATGGAAGTGTCCGAGCGAACGCGTTCGCCGGCATCAATCGATTGATCGCAGACGACCCCGGTATCATATTCATCGCTGTAGACATAGACCGGATCTTCAAAGTTCAAATCAGGATAATCTTTCAGTACCTGTTCATATTCCTGACCGACAAAATTGGGAATTTCGACTGTGTCGTTAGAGAATTTCGGAACGATATAAAACACGCAAAGCAATATGATACCGACAATCAGGGCAGCAAACACACCGATCAGCACCGGTAACAGTACATTTTTGGACTTGCCTTCCTCTTCCTCGTCATCGTCATATTCTTCGTCATCCGTCTGCTGTGGATTTTGGGTATAATTGTTGTAATCCCTTGCCGGTGCGGGCGAATACCCGGTATCATTGCTGCGGCGGTCATAGGCGTCACCGCGATCAACAGGAACAAAAGAAGTGTCAGCATGAGCACCGGCGGCACCATTTGAAATCGTGGTAAATCCATAATCAAATTTCATGGATGGATTACGCTTGAATTCATCCAGATCCAAAAGCATTTCGGACGCAGTCTGATAGCGATTTGCTTTATCTTTCTGCATTGCATGAAGGGTAATCTGCTCCAGACCAATCGGAATCATTGGGTTGATATCACGCGGGCGCACCGGCTCAGACTGCACCTGCATCAAAGCAACAGAAACAGCGGATTCCGACTCAAAGGGAAGGCGGCCGGTTATCATTTCATACAAAACAACGCCGACCGAGTAAATATCCGCCTGGGCGTCTGTCAATTCACCTCTCGCCTGTTCCGGGCTGATATAATGAACCGAGCCAATGGCGCCGTTTTCCGTGATGGTCGTTGTTTCGCCTCTGGAGAACCGGGCAATGCCAAAATCGGCAACCTTAATGGTGCCGTTTTGCAGAACCATGATATTCTGCGGTTTGATATCGCGATGAACAATCCCCTTATCATGTGCGTGCTGAAGTGCCCGAAGAATCTGGGTAGTAAAATGCACAGCTTCTTTCCAGCCGACAATTTTCTGCTGTTTGATGTACTCCTTGAGTGTGATTCCCTCAATGTACTCCATGACGATATATTGCAAATGTTCGCTGAAATAAACATCGTATACTTTTACGATATTCGGGTGAGACAAAATTGCAATGGCTTTGGATTCATTTTTAAAACGGCGGCGAAACTCTTCATTGGCAAGAAATTCGTCTTTCAATATTTTAATGGCGACTACACGATTTTCCATCGGGTCAAACGCCTTATATACAACAGCCATGCCGCCTTCGCCAAGCAGTTCGCTGACTTCATATCGATTTCCAAGTGTTTTTCCCACAAAGCTTTCCATACGCGTCCTCCTTCTTACACCTTCAAGATGACAGCGGTTATGTTGTCACCGCCGCCATTCTCATTCGCGGTATCAATCAACAAATCAGCGGCCTTATCGATATCATTATCGGATAAAATCTCGATGAGCTTTTCATGTGACACATAATTTGACAAGCCATCCGAGCAAAGCAAAATACAGTCTGCCTCTTGTGCATCCAGCATATCAAAATCAACATCAACCTTTTCCTCTGTGCCGAGCGCTCTGGTGATAATGTTCTTATACATATGATTTTGTGCCTGTTCTTCACTGATGTATCCGTCGTCAACCAACATCTGCACCATGGAATGGTCTTTTGTAATCTGCGATAAGGTTCCCTCACGCAACAGATAGGCACGGCTATCCCCCGCGTGAACAATCTGTATAGACGAATCCATGATGACACAGGCAACCAGTGTTGTACCCATTCCGTGAAGCTCTGGATTCAAAAGCGACAAATCATACACCGCGGCATTTGCGCGCCGAGCTGCTTCTTCCATAATTTCCCGCAAAGAAGTTTCGTCATCGCGCTGCTCATATAAAGCAGTAAAAGCAGAAGAAAAAACCTCTGCTGCGGTGGTTCCAGCGATCCTTCCGCCGGCAGCTCCGCCCATGCCGTCGCAGACAACGCCAAAAACGCCGTCTGTTAAGTGTCCGACTGCATAAGCATCCTGATTTTCACTTCGTACTTTTCCGACATCGGTTTTTGCACTGACAAGCAAAATCGATCCGCTCCTTTCATGGAGTTTTGATGTTAGATTTCCGTAATTGTCCGCATGAGGCATTTATATCGGCACCAAGTGTGCGGCGAATTGTTGCATTCACTCCGTGCTTCAGCAATATCGCCTGAAAATCTCTCACGGCACTTTGATCTACGGTTTTCATCCCGGTTTCGCGTACCTCATTGACAGGGATCAAATTGACATGACACAGCATCCCTTTCAACAAAGCGCACAATCGTCTGGCGTCTTCGGCAGAATCATTTTCTCCGCGCACCAGGGTATATTCAAATGAAACTCTTCTTCCTGTGTGATCGATATAATAATGAACCGCCTGCAATAATTGCCGGATCGGCCAGCGTTTGTTGACCGGCATCAGCCGGCTGCGTCGCTCGTCATCGGCAGCATGAAGCGAAATAGAAAGCGTAACTCCCAGTCGCTCATCTGCCAAATCATAAATCCTCGGCACAATACCGCAGGTGGATACAGAGATATTGCGCGCACTGATATTTAACCCTTTTTCATCGCTTATCATATGAAGAAATTGCAGGGTCTGCTCATAATTATCGAGCGGCTCCCCCATCCCCATCATCACGACATGGGAAATGCGAATGCCAAGGTCGCGCTGTGCAGCATAGACCTGACCGAGAATCTCCGACGCGGAAAGACTGCGCACGCGTCCACCGATCGTCGAAGCGCAGAAGGCACAGCCCATATTACAACCGACCTGCGACGAAACGCAAATGGTATAACCGTATTTATACTGCATGACGACAGATTCGATAAATTCACCATCATGCAGTCGGAATAAATACTTTACTGTGTTATCATAACAAGAAACCAGTTTCTTTTCAATAGCACAGGAAAAAATTACAAAATTGTCATATAATTGCGTCCGCAGCTCTTTGGATAGATTTGTCATTTCATCAAAGCTGACAGCACCTTTTTTATGTATCCAGTCGTAGATCTGCTGGGCACGAAACTTTGGCAGCCCCATTGCAGAAATGGTCTGCGACAATTGAGTAAAATTCAAGGAAGCAATATCGGTTTTTGTCATACTAAACCCTCATCAACGGTGCAATAAAGAAAGCGTCGCAATCGTCATGTTGCGGGGACAGACGAAGTCCGAAAGCGCCGCGCTCGCCTATTGGAGAAAAAGCAAGCTCCGCAAGAACAAAATCAGGATGCGTAGCCAAAAAGTCTCTGACAACGTCTTCATTTTCTTCCCGTGTTACCGTGCAGGTTGAATAAACCAGCCGACCGCCGCGTTTGAGCAGCGAGGCAGAACGATCGAGAATTTGCTTTTGCAATACCGGCAAATCGGAGATCTGCTGAAAATCATGGTATTTGATTTCCGGCTTTTTACGAACAACGCCCAATCCAGAGCACGGGACATCGCAAAGGATCCGGTCAAACATGGGAAGCGGCGTTTCATCAGTCGCGGCATCGCGCAACTGCGCCGCGACATTTGTCAGGCCGAGGCGGTCCGCGCCGTTTTGAATCAAGTCTATCTTATGACGGTAAATATCACAGGACAACACACTGCCGGTATTGGCAAGCGTCTCGGCGATTGTAAAGGTTTTTCCTCCGGGAGCGGCACAAACATCCAAAACAGACTGCCCTTCCGCCGGCAGCAAAGCCGCACAACACAGTTGAGAGGATAAATCCTGAATATGAAACAAACCGCTTGCAAATGCCTGCGTGCGCATAAATGCAGCACTGTCGGTAAAATAAAAGGCGTCAGGGAGCACATTGCTTGGCGTGATCTGTATTCCCTCCGCAGCAAGCACAGAACACAGCGTATCCATATTCGTCCGCAGCGTATTGACTCTGCCGTATATTTTCGGCTTTTTCAGGGAAGCAGCCAGAAAAGATTCGGTATCTTTTCCGTATACCTTATGTAGCAATGCAAGCATTTGCAATGGGCAGGAATAGAAAACAGACAGAAATTCCGCCGTGCCTTTCGGCGGCAGCAGCAACCCGGACTCGGCCGTTTTCCGCAAAATCGCATTGATCAGACCGGACGCGTGAGAATATCCTCTTTTTTTTGCAAGCTGAACATATTCATTGACAGAGGCGCGCGCCGGAATCCCGTCACAGAATAAAATCTCATAGATTCCCATACGCAAAATGGTTCTGACCGGCGGTTTAATGCGTATTTTTGGTGAGAGTAAATGACGCTTGATCTGATAGTCTAAAGTCATTTTTCGCTCAAGCACGCCATCGGTCAGCTTTTTAATCAGGGAAGCGTCTCTTTCATCTGCCAGTGGCAAAGAAAGCGCCCGGTCAAGGGCAAGATTAGAATATGCTTTCTTCTGCTCCATGGAAAAAAGCACATCATATGCCGCATCGCGGGCGTTTCGTTTCATACGATTCTCCTTTTTTTAGTCTCGTCTGCCTCTTGCGGTAAAGATCAGCAAGAGCCGCAAAAGATTGGCAAGAGATGTCGCAAGAGCTGCGACATAGGTCATGGCAGCAGCCGTTAAAACTTTTTTCGCACCGGAAAATTCCTCGTCGGAGGGAAGAAGCCCTTCCTGCTCAATGACAGCAAGCGCGCGGGAACTGGCGTTCAGCTCGACCGGCAGCGTAACAAGCTGAAAAATCATAATCAAGGAATACAAGCCAAGACCGATATAAATCAGAGGCTCCATGCTCATATAAAATCCAATGAGTGCCAGCGGGATACCAACCCACGACGCAACATTGCAAACCGGCACAATGGCATTGCGGATTTTGATCGGCAGATAACCTTCCGCGTGCTGTGCGGCATGACCGGCTTCATGAGCGGCGATACCGACAGCGGCAACGGTATAGGAATGAAAAACACCGTCCGACAGACGAATCACCTTACTGCGCGGGTCAAAATGATCCGACAATCTTCCGTTGACTCGCTCAATGGAGACATCCTGGATCCCGTAATGGCGAAGAACGGCTCGCGCTGCCATCTCACCGGTTAACCCAGAGGAATTTAACTTCTGGGACATTTTTTTATAAACAGATTGCACGCGAATTTGCGCAACAACCGACAAGATCAATGCAGGAACAACGAGCAAAATATAATAATAATCGATCCCGTAATAAAACCAAGGCATACCAATCATCCTTTCCTATGGCGGGAAATGTTACAGAGAATGGCCGTTGACATATGCCGAATCCGTCATTCGCTTGCTGCCTTCGGCCTGAAGCTCACTGATATGAAGGATACCATCGCCGCATACCGCATACAGCCGCCCATTTTTTGCAAATAAATGACCGACAGGCTCTTTCGGCGCCGGAATGCCCTCCACTGATTCACAACAGAAAATTTTTAATTTTTTCCCATTATGGATCGTATACGCACAAGGCCAGGGATTGCAGCCACGGACACGGCTACGGATCTGCTCGCGGGATTGAGACCAATCCAGCAGACCATCTTCCTTGGTCAACATGGCGGCGTAAGTCGCTCCCTCAGCCGGCTGCGGACGAGAATGAACCGTGCCATTCTGTAAACCGTATAAAGTTTTCATCAACAACGAAGGGGCAAGACTTGCCAGTCTGTCGAACAGCTCGCCCGCTGTTTCATTTTCCCCAATCGGTGTCTCTTCAACCAAAAGAATGTCACCGGTATCAACCCCTTCATCCATCAGCATGGTGGTAATTCCGGTTGTTTTTTCGCCGTCGATCACCGCCCGCTGAATCGGCGCGGCGCCGCGGTATTTCGGAAGCAGTGAACCATGCACATTGACACAGGCAATTTTAGGAATCTCCAAAATTCGTTTCGGCAGAATTTTACCATAAGCAATGACAACAATAAAATCAGGCTCAAAAGCCGAAAGACGAGAATAAACCTCATCCTCTTTTAATCTTTTCGGCTGATAAACAAACAGTCCATTTTCCTCAGCCAGTGTTTTGACAGGAGACGGCGTTAAAATCTGCTTTCTTCCCACCGGCTTATCCGGCTGTGTAACAACGCAGGGAATCTCCACCTGAGACGCTAATAATTCTGCCAAACAGGGCACGGCAAAATCCGGCGTTCCCATAAAAATAACGCGCATGGTCTCTCCTCCTTATTCGCAGCGTTCCAGCTTTTCTCCGGGCGCTAATTTTTGTTTGAACAATATGCCATCCAAATGATCCAATTCATGGCAAAAACACCGCGCTTTCAGTCCCTTTCCCTGATAAAGGCACCAATTGCCCTCGCGGTTCTGCGCACGGACACGAACGGTTTCAGGACGCAGGGTCACACCGACCACACCCGGAACCGACAAACAGCCTTCCGCTTCCTTTTGCTCGCCCTCACGGAAAACAATTTCAGGATTGATCAGTTCCAGCAAGCCGTCGCCGCAATCGACCACGACAACACGGCGCAGAACACCTACCTGCACAGCGGCAAGGCCACAGCCTTCGGCATGATAGAGCGTATCTTTCATATCATCCAAAAGCTGAAACAATCTGTCGTCAAAGTCCGTTACCGGACGACTGGTTTTTGACAAAATTTCGTCACCATCAATACGAATCTTGCGTATAGCCATATTATTTTCCCTCTGTTCACTTAGAATATCAGAATATACTTGCGGGATTCATATCCGCGAAAAATTTTACATTTTTATAGACTCTGTTTTTTGAAAATGTAAAAAGCAGCTGCCGGATCATACCACGAAAGCGTTTAGAGTTTTTACACTTAATCAAAAGTTTAAATCGATACTGATTTCCCATTTTTCGGATAACCGAAGGATTCGGACCGATCACAATCAGTTTCTGATCCGCATACTCTGTGGAACTGCTTGCTTTTAACGCACTCAAAAACGCATTTGCCGCGTTTTTAGCACCCAATTCGTTTTCACTAAGGAATCCTATCATACAGATATCACAAAAAGGAGGATAAATCATTGCTTTTCTGTTAGCAATCTCAGAATTGAAAAAATTTTGATAATCCTGTGCCGCCGCGAAGCGGATCACCTCATTATCCGGGGAAAGCGTCTGTATCACGGCAAGCCCCTGTTCGCTGCGTCTTCCTGCCCTGCCAATCACCTGGGTAAGCAGGTCAAACGCCTTTTCCGCGCTGCGGTAATCGTCAAGGTACAGCCCGATATCTGCGGATAAGACACCGACCAGCGTCACATTTGGAAAATCCAGCCCTTTGGCAACCATTTGTGTACCGATCATAATGTCATATTTTCCGTCTGCAAAATCGCGAAGCTTTTGCTCATACGCATTTTTCGCCATCGTGGTATCCGCATCCATCCGCAAAATTTTAGCGGAGGGAAACATTTGACAAAGTTCTTCTTCAATACGCTGTGTACCGCAGCCGGAATATCGAACCGTTTCTTTGCCACAGACCGGACAAACCTCAACCATTGGCTCCGAATAGCCGCAGTAATGACACATCAGCCGATGATTGGACTGGTGATAAGTAAGTGAAATGCTGCATGATGGACAAGTAATTACCGATTTACAGGAAGCGCACGCAACAAAGGTGTGATAACCGCGCCGGTTCATCAAAAGGATGGCTTGCTTGTGCGCGCGCAAATTGTCGGCAAGGCACTGCGACAGGCGAGAGCCGATCAAACAGGAACGCTCGTCGCCCCCCTCGCCTACATCAATGATTTCCACTTTCGGCAAGGAAACTTCACCGTAGCGATGAGGCAGCGCCAGTAGTTCATACCTGCCGTTTTTGGCGTAGGCATATGTTTCAACCGAAGGCGTGGCAGACGCAAGCAGCAACAATGCCTGATCACGGGCGCATATATATTTCGCAACCTCCGCAGCGTGATAACGCGGCGCGCGCTCGGATTTATAAGTATGCTCCTGTTCCTCATCGATGATAATGAAATCCACATGATCGAAGGGGGCGAAAACCGCGCTTCTGGTTCCGATCGCAATGGTGGCGACGCCTTCTTTCACCCGGCGCCATTCATCAATTCGTTCACCGGCTGACAATCCACTATGAAAAACAGCTATTTTTTCACCGTACCGTTTATAAAACAGCGCCAGTGTCTGCGGAGTCAATGAAATTTCCGGCACCATAACAATGCTGTTGCCGCCGTGGGCGACGACCTCATCAATCAGCCGAGTGTAAACACTGGTCTTCCCGCTGCCGGTCACACCGAACAAGAGCGAGCAGGACGCTTTTTTCTGTGCAAGCTGTGCCTGTAACCGTTCAAAAACCTGTTGCTGCTCGTCCGTCAACTGGATCGGCAGCTGCTCACCGTCACCGCGCCGTGCGCCGAAAGGAAGACGCTCCTGTCTTTGTTCCTGAAGCAGCAGCAGGCCTTTATTTTCCAAAGTAAAAATGACCGAAGCCGAGACACCGGTATAGTAACAAATTTCGTTAACAGCAGCGCTGCCGAGATCTCGAAGCGTATCCAAAACCAAACGCTGCTTGGCTGTCAGCATGGAAGGGGCGACGGTCTGGGCTTTTTCTGTCAATTCCGCAATCCGCAGGGTCTTTCCGCCCAAACGGGACAATGCCTGGATATTGGTAATCAGCACGCCTTCTGCAACCAAACGATCCAGAAAAGCTCTGTCAGCCCGCCCCGCTGTCTTTTCGTAAATTTGCTCGGCTGTCAAATATGTTTTTTTATTTTTTAACAAGGCAAAGACTTCACGCGCCGTATCATCCGTCAGCGATTCTTCCGAAGCATCGGAGGCAAGTCCCAAAAGGTACTTTGCATCCATACAAAGCCCTGACGGAAGCTGTGCTTTTGCCGCTTCATAAGGCGTACAAAAAGTTCTGTCGCACAGCCAGAGAGCAAGCTCGATTTCGTTTTTGCTCAAAAGCGGAGCCTGATCACACAGAGAATAAATGTTTTTATAGCGAACTTTTTTTTCACAGCAGGGCTGTTCTACAACATCAAAAACAAAACCCTGCCTAAGTTTTTTACCGCTCCCATAAGGAATAAGAACCCTATACCCGATTTGAAGCTGAGGCTTCAAAGAATCAGGTATAAGGTAATCATACAACCGATCCGGAGCGACACCGGCGCCCTCTACGGCAATTCGAGCAATATTGCCATCTGTCACAGGCTTACTCCTGGCCTTCCTTTTTTCTGATCTCGTCAGGCTCGACGATCCGGTATTCATGATTTAAAAGCTCTTCGATCGCAAGACTGATCGGTTTTTCTTCCATGATTTCACCGGCTTCTTCCGCTTCTTCAACAATTTCGCGGGCACGCTTGGCAGTAGCAGTCACCAATGAATATCTGCTGATATTGCCCTGTAAAAGCAGTCTCAAATCAGGATTCATCATATTTATCAAAACCTTTCTTATTCAGATTGACTCGCCGAAGCATACACTTTAATAATATCATAGATCGTGCTGACGGCTTTATCTAAATCATCATTTACAACAACATGCTTATAAATCCGGCTTTTTTCCATCTCATCGGCAGCAATGGCAAGCCGCTTGCGAATGGTCTGTTCATCATCTGTGCCGCGGTTGCGCAGGCGCTCTTCAAGGATTCCCGTAGACGGCGGCATCAGGAAAATGGAGAGTGCATCCGGAAATTTTGAAATAATATTGGCGGCGCCCTTTACTTCGATCACCAGAACAACAACATTTCCATCGTTGATCTCGCGCTCGACTTCTGACTTTAAAGTACCATAATAATTATCATCATACTGTACATATTCGATAAAATCGCCGTTCTCTATTTTCTCCTCAAATGAATCTTTCGTAAGAAAATAATAACTAACGCCTTCTTTTTCGTCAACACGAGGCTTGCGCGTCGTAGCCGAAACAGACGGTTTTATGCGGCTGTCCATTTCCAACAGGCGGTTCAATACAGTATCCTTGCCGCACCCCGAAGGACCGGACAAAACGACCATTACACCTTTGGCATTAGTTGAGTTCATCTGGCATACTCTCCTCTGCATCTTCGCTGTCATCATCTAAACGGCCGGCAACCGTTTCCGCCTGCAAATAGGTAAGGATCACATGATCACTATCGGTGATTAAAACCGCCCGCGTGCGTCTGCCGTGCGTTGCGTCGATCAAAGTCCCGCGCTCTTTGCTGTCTTGAATCATACGCTTGATGGGAGCGGAATCCGGACTGACAATAGCAATCAAACGCGCTGCATTTACCAGATTCCCGAAACCGATATTGACTAACTTCATGCTGCATCCTTTCCCGAAATTATTCGATATTTTGAATCTGCTCTCTGATCTTTTCCACTTCGGATTTGATGTCGATCACTGTTTTTGCAATCGACAGATCCAACGCTTTCGAGCCGATGGTGTTCGCTTCCCGATTGATTTCCTGCACCAGAAAATCCAACTTTCTGCCGACCGGTTCATCCTCGTTCAAGAGGATCCTCAGCTGATTGATATGACTGCGAAGGCGAACGGTTTCTTCAGCGACGGCAACTTTATCCGCAAAAATTGCCGCTTCGGTCAAAAGCCGCTGCTCGTCCACCACGGTATCGGATAAAAGCTCTGACATTTTTGAACGGAGCTTATCCATATATTCTGCAACCGTTTGCGGAGAGCGCTCTTCGACAAAAGAGACCAGGGTAAGAATATGTTCTGCACGGGACAGAACATCCGCCTTCAGTTTTTCACCTTCGCGCTCGCGCATTTGCAAAAAACTATCATAGGCTTTATCCAACGCTGTTTTCACGATGGACCAGATTTTCTCTTCGTCTACCGGGGTTTTACAAACAGATAAAACATCCGGGAACGAAGCAATGCGTCCGACGGAAATTTCATCACTCAAGCCATATTTTTCAGCAATCAGCCGCAGCGCAGCCACATAGCTGCCCGCCAGAGACTCATTCACACGAACGGAAAGCGAATCGTCATTTTCAATTTCAATTTGAACGGCGCACTCGACCTTTCCGCGTGCAACCTCATGCTGAATATAAGAACGAATCTTGTCCTCCAAAAAAGAATAAGAACGCAAAACTCGGGGCGAAAACTCAAGGTATCGGGAGTTGACGCTTTTTAATTCAACCGCAGCTGTAATACCGTCCGAAGACGCCTGCGCCCGACCATACCCGGTCATACTGCGAACCATGACAAGGGTCACCTGCTCTCTTCATCAGAAAGAAATATTATATAGAATAGATATTGATATATTGTATTATAATCTACGGAAAAAGTCAATCCCCTACCGGAATCCCCGCCGATTTTTTCAGCGATGCAATTTCCTTATCCGTTAATTTACGCCACTTCCCGGCTTCCAGCATACCGAGACGCACCGGGCCGATTGCTATGCGTTTCAGGCGGATCGTTTCGATCTCGAACAATTCAAGCATCCGGCGAATCTGACGGTTTCGACCCTCCTGCAAAGTGATTTGCAGAACCGTTCGGTTCTCTTCTTTCACCAATACGCGGATCTGAGCGGGAAGGGTTTTTTTGCCGTCCAATTCAACCCCCTCTGAAAGAGATTGGATCTGTCGGTCTGTAATCCCGGGACGGATCGTTACTCGATAGACCTTTTCCACATGACCGGAAGGGTGTGTCAGCGCATTTGCCAGTTCCCCGTCGTCAGTCATCAGCAAAAGCCCTTCTGAATCTTTATCCAGACGCCCGACAGGATAAACTCGCGTCCCGACATCCGCGACAAGCTGCGCCACGCACTTGCGGTCATTCTCATCGCTCATGGTCGAAACAAAACCTCTTGGCTTATACAAAGCCAAATAGGTATTTTCTTTTTTCAGCGCTACCTTTCTGCCGCGAACCGTAATATGATCGCGCTTCGGATTTACTTTATCACCGAGCTGAGCTTTGTGACCGTTTACACAAACATGCCCGGCAAGAATCAATTCCTCCGCCTTTCTGCGGGAACAAACACCGCATTCAGACAGATATTTTTGCAGTCTGATCAGAGTATCCATAAAAATCCTTTCATGAAGAAATAAATTGCTTGATCCGCTCCCACATTTGCCGCACAAAAGAAACGGACTCAGTATCTTCTACGACTGGGCAGTCTGCCTGCGCAGTTAACGGGATCTCATCCAGAAGAAAGCCGTTAACATATATTTTTGCATTTCCAACGACTTGACCGGCAGCAACCGGCGCATAAAGGAAGGGGTCATGATATAGCCGGACGGTAATGGCGCCGCCTTTTTTGCCGTCAGTTAAAACGGTACGGATTTTTGCTTCTCCCCGAGCTGCGACCGCCGAAACGGAACCGCCAACAACAGGGATCTGAGCAGAGGGCGTTTGAATCGGTTCAACCAGCGCTTTGCAGCGTGAAAAACCATAATCAAAAAGGTTTGCATGGTCGTTCCAATCATCCGGTGCGTTCAGCGTCACCGCAATCATCGTTAGTTGATCCCGTTCACAGGAGGAAACCAGACATCTGCCTGCTGCCTTGGTGAATCCGGTTTTAATGCCGGTAACGCCCGCGTAGGTCGACAGGAGCCGGTTGTGATTGGTCAAAGTATGAGCAGTGGGCGGATTGCCGAAATACACCTCGGCTTCTTTTGCTGCGCAAACTTCAGCAAAAACAGGGTTGCTCAGTGCTTCCCTTGCCAGGATCGCCATATCATACGCTGTAGAATAATGATTATCATCCGGCAAACCGGACGGGTTGGTGAAATGCGTATTTTGCATACCAATTTCAGCAGCACGCTGGTTCATCTGCTCTGCAAAAGCCGCAATCGAACCGGAAAGAGCGATAGCGGCAGCGTTTGCCGCATCGTTTCCGGAAGACAGCAGCATCCCATACAGCAGCGAACGCATTTCGATCTGATCCCCAGCGCGAAGGCCCATGGCTGTTCCTTCCGTTGCAGCAAGCGCAGAGACCTCAACCGTTTCAGACAGTCTTCCGCTTTCACACAGCAAAAGCGAAGTCATGATCTTGGTTGTACTCGCCATGGGGAGCTGCTCGTAAGCGTCTTTTTCAAAAAGCACTTCGCCATTTTCTGCACATAATAAGATCGCGCTCTGAGCGGAAACATCGGGAACCGCCAAAGCGCCGAAACATGAAAAATCAGCCGCTGCAAAAATTGCAGCCGCCAAAACAATGCTGATCCATTTTTTTATCATACCTACCACCTGCCAAAACAATAAATATGCAGGCGGCAGGCATGATATTCAGAACAGATATTATTCCGTTTTTGATTCCGCCTGGGCGGGATCAGACTTTTTAAACTTACCAACCATATCGGTTACTTTATCAAACATTTCCGGCATCATGCTGACAGCGCGTTCAGCGGCATTGTCATTGCTGAGAATATGTTTAATCGTTACTTCGCCTTTGTTAATGACCAAAAACGCGATCGGCGCAATCGTAATCCCGGCGCCACCGCCGCCGCCAAAAAGCTCGGCATTGGTTTTGGACGGAAAATCCGAGCCGCCGGAAGCAAAACCATAAGTAACCTTTGAGATGGGAATAATCGTAATCTCGCTGTCTACTTTGATTGGCTCGCCGATAATGGTATTGACATCGACAAGATCACGAACCTTTTCGATCGTTGTAGCAAGAATACCGTTTGCTGACTGTTCTTTCATTTAAGAAGCACCGCCTTCAGAATAGTTAGTTTGTGTGGAAGCAACCGTTTTGGCTGTTGGGGACAAAGAAGTTTTAGGAGTTTTCAGACCCTTTAAGAACCGAACAACGACATGGATCAGCAATCGGAAAACCAGAACAACCGCGCCGTTCGTCATGGCCAAAGGCCGGAATGAAAACAGGGCGTGCAATTCACCTTCAGACTGATTTGCCAGATAATCCGGTGTGATTTCCGCATCATATTTGCGCACACGCATATGAGAGCAGATATATCCAAGCATGGGAAATACCACGCCGCAGATTTTTCCATAGGATACAGCGGTGCGGGCGGCATCGCCTTCTGAAATACGAAGGGAAAAAAACAATTCTTCGATGGTGATCTTTCGAATGATTTTTCCGAAAAAACCGCCCAGCGCCTGACAGGTTTGATATAAAAGCTCGTACAGGCCATTGATTCCTTCGTTGCTGAGGAAAACCTTGATAGGATTTGGCTTTTTTGTTTTCGGTTTTGTTTGCGTCTGCGGTTTTTCTTTATCCGGAGGTTTTTCCTGTTTGGGTTTTTCTTTTTTTGGCTTCTTTTCTTTTTCGGAAGCCGGCAAAACATCAAAAGACAGAAAAGCCCAGCGTATTTTCAAATACACCTTGTCCGTATAATCCAGCTTTACCATAAGCCGAATATTCAAGACGCAACAAATCAAAGCGATGATGCCGACGATCACCAAAAGGATGATCAAAAGTACCTTCAAGACAACACCTCCGCTCTGAAAAACTGCCGATATCATATTTTACAACAATGTTTCCTGTCCGTCAAGTACCGATGCGTCTTTATTTATCTCTTTCAGGGAATCGGTCTGTTCATTTTGTGGAATTTGCGGCAAATCCGAAAGATCCGATAACCCAAAACAACGCAGAAAATTAGCGGTCGTGCCATATGTCAATGGCCTGCCCGGCAAGTCCAGCCGTCCGGTTTCCTCCACAAGCCCCTTTAAGCAAAGCGTGTTGATGACGCCGGAGCAATCGACGCCTCGTACTTGTTCAACAAAGGCTTTCGTAACAGGCTGGTTATAAGCGATGATCGCAAGAACTTCCAGCGCTGCGGACGACAAGGGGGCATTTTTTTTCTTTTCCAAAAGTGAGCGGATCGCTTCGGAAAACGGCGTCCGGGCTGCAAGCTGATAGGAATCACTCAGGCGCAGTACCGTCAGCGCACTTCCCGACTGCTGATAAAAAGCTTCTAATTCCTCACAGGACGCAACCAGCGCGTCTTCCTCCAACAGAGCAACCGCGCACAAACGAGAAATTTCAGCAGGTTCCCCGCTGGCGAATAACAGCGCCTCTACCAAAGCCGCATTTTTACTGAGCATCGGGAACCGCCTCCTTTTCACGACGGGCACAGATGGTAAAATCCGCACCGGCGCCGTTTACTGTTATCTGCTTGGATTTGCATAGTTCCAAAACCGCCAAAAAACGCGCGACAAGATCCGAGCGGCTCCGCGAATAGTTCAGATAAGTCTGAAAACGAACCGATTTTCCCCCTGCCAGAAAAACAGCCAGTTCCTTCATTTTTTCACCGACAGAAATAATTTTTGCCGCAACAATCCGGCGAAAAGAATCAATTGGCGGGGGCAAACGGCGAAAATTCTTTCCTGCCGCCTGTAAATATGCCTTCAAAATATCGGCGGAATCATGGATGCGATCATATGTTGGATCACGCAGAAGCACCATCGGCCGCCGCGTTGTTAAATCAAAACCGCCGGTTCGGTCTGAGAGCTTTTTCGCTGCCAGTTTGCAGTCGCGGTACTCAATCAGTTCACCGGTCAATTCCTTTTTCAATTCCTCTGCTTCTGACTGTACAGGCAAAAGAGAAACGGTCTTGATATAAACCAGACGAGCCGCCATCTCCAGAAATTCGCTCGAAACATCCAAATCTTCTTCCTGCATTTGCCGGACATAGGCGGTATATTGCTCAACCAGATCAAAGATCGGAATATCATTGATATTTAATTTATGCTTGGATATCAAAAACAAAAGCAGATCCAGCGGACCTTCAAAGACTTCTGTTTTATACAGGGGTTTTTCCACGAATTGTTACACCTCAGGAAAAAAATTGGAACGGCAGGGACGCGATAAAATCGATGCCTCTTGCAACAAGACCGGACAGCAAGCTCAGCGGCGCAGTCAGGATGCCGGTAAACAGCAAAACCAGCAGAGCAATCATAATATACCGCTCATATTGCAGCATTTTATAATAATAGCGATCAGGAATGATTACGGCAAACAGCCGGGAGCCGTCCAAAGGCGGGATCGGTAATAGATTAAACACGGCAAGATTGACATTGATCAACCCGACAGAATACAGGAACGAACCCAAAATGTGAAAAACCGTAGCGGACGAAACAAAGCACAAATTACTGAGAAAAAAATAAATCAGCGCCATAATCAAATTTGAAATCGGCCCGGCTGCGGCAGTCAGAGCAAAACCCTTTTTCGGCTGGCGAAAATTTCTGATATTGACAGGAACAGGTTTCGCATAACCGAAAGAAGTAAACAGAATCAGCAAAGATCCCCACAAATCCAAATGTTTCAGCGGATTCAGCGTCAGTCGACCGAGGTTTCGTGCCGTCGGGTCTCCGAGTTTATCGGCTGCCCATGCGTGGGCAAATTCATGCACCGGAAGCACGCAAAGCAGGATAAACGCTTTCGCAATAAGCTGTATCATAAAGTTGATATAATCTCCCTGCATGAGATCCTGAAACATACTGAACACTTATACTTCTCCTTTCCAACCGCAAACAAAGCGGTCAACGCCATAGGCGTCGGCATAGATACTTGTTGTGGACAAAACGGATGAGAATATCTGTGCAACTGCGGGGGGCTGCTCTTCCGCTGTTTCAACGGCTGCAAAAGCGCCTTCATGTAAAAAAGGCAGCCATAAATCGGCGATGGAACGATAAAAACGAAGTCCGTCCGCACCGCCGTCCAATGCCATTGCCGGTTCCCTTTGCACCTCTTTTTGCAAAAAAGGCAACTCACCGGATGGGATGTAGGGCGGATTGGAAAGCAGAAGATCCGCCGCAGGCACCCCGGAAAGACCGGCAAAACCTTCTTCGATATCATACCGTATCACACGAGCGTTTGTCAAGCCGAGCGCCGACAGGTTGCGATTCAGATACGGCAGAGCCTGTTCAGACTTTTCAAAAAGAAAAACATAACTCTGCGGACAATGCCGGGCAATTGTCAAACCGATGCAGCCGGAACCGGCGCAAAGATCATAAACCACCGCGCCTTTTCGATTTTTCAAAAAAGGCAGAGCCATATCGACCAATTTCTCCGTTTCCGGCCGGGGGATCAAAACGCCTCTTCCAACAAAGAACCGCAGATCATAAAAATCCCAGCTGCCGATCAGGTACTGGAGCGGCTCCCCTTCCACCCGACGGCGCAGACAGGAAAAAAACCGATTCTGATCCGACAGCGCCGCCTCTTTTTCACAGAAAGACGGCAATTCACCCCGCGGTAAAGAAAACAGCTCCTGCGTAAGAACCCGACATTCAAAAGGGGCATCCTCGACAGCGTGGTCACGAAGAAACGCGACGCCTTTTTGATATACTTCAGCAACCGTCATGCTTTTTCCGATTTACCTTCTTCGTTTTTGCCGTCATCCTTTGTGTCCGCCGGTTTTTCCCCAATATCACGGGGCAAATCCGGATGAGCAGCAAAGAACACTTCGTCCAGCTCCGCTTGCGTTTGCTTCGAGCCGTTCAAAGCAGCCTTTAACGATGCAATACCAACTTCCAGTATTTCATCGTCCGGCTCTTTTGTTGTCAGCCGCTGCATCCACAGACCGGGCGCGGAAAATATTTTGACGAACCAATTGTCATGTCTGCCGGCATACCGCAAGAACTCATAACTGATACCGGTCACAATCGGTAACACAATAAAAATTTTAACGAGCGACCAAATCAACGGGACTGCGTCAATAGACGGGAAAAGGATGCACAACAGAGAAGAAACCAGGATATTGATAAAAAGAATGATAAAAATAAAACTTGTGCCGCAGCGAGGATGAAATCTTTTATATTTTCTGACATTTTCAACGGTCAGTTCTTCGCCGGCCTCATAACAGAAAATGGTTTTGTGTTCTGCTCCATGATAACGGAAGGTTCGCTTGATGTCTTTTTGGCAGGACACAATAAACATATACAGAACAAAAATAGCGATACGCATGATTCCCTCAAGAAGAGAATGCAGCTCATACTTCGCCAACACATCGGAGCAAACATATTTATCAAACAAATCGACCAGCTGAATCGGCGCCCATACGAATAAAAACACGCAAAACACCATCGCAATTACCATGGCTACAGCGGAAATAACGCCCATCAGTTTCGGTCCCATATGATCGGTAAGCCAACGATCGACCTTCGACATTTCTTCTTCCGGCACATCAACATCCATTGATCCGGAAAGATCCGCTGATTCCATCAGACACTGATATCCGAAAATCATCGATTCCACATAAGCAACCACACCGCGAATCAGCGGAAGCCCGAAAAATTTATGCCGGTCGCGTATATGCTTGAATTCCTTATCCCTCACAAGAATTCTGCCGCTCGTATGTCTGACGGCAAGGGCGGAACCATTGGGGCTGTTCATCATAACCCCCTCAAGCAGCGCCTGACCACCCACTTTTCCCAGCCTGCAGTTCGCCGGGGATTCTTTATGTTTTGCCATAGTTATTTCCTTTCTTTTTTTCCTCATAGAGAGGTAGTTGTATTTCAACAGTCGTGCCGATTCCAAGTTCGCTGAACAATTGCAGCGTGCCGTGATGCAGTCGAATCAGTTCATCACACACCGCAAGACCGATCCCGGAACCTTTCACTGAAATGTTTGCTTTATAAAATTTTTCTTTGATATGCGGCAAATCCTCTGCACGGATGCCGCAGCCGTTGTCACTGACGATCACCTTGAAGGCGCCCTCAGACACCGACGCGTTTACCGTAACCAACGCGTCTTTCTTGTCAGAATACTTAAAAGCGTTATCAATAATATTAACAAAAATCTGCTTTAACCGAACCGGATCGGCCATCAGCACCGCGCACTGATCCTCCGGAATCTGATATTTAAAATCGATTCCCTCGCGTTCGGCTCGCTCAAAAAACACCAGCGCCGTTTCTTCCAGCTCGGCAAAACCGTCGATTTTTTTCAATTTCAAAGACAGTCTTCCGCTTTCCAGCTTTGAAAAGTCCAAAAGATCTTCGACCATTGTATTCAAACGGCTTGTCTCATTTAATATCACATCAATACCCGTCTTTACCGTTTCCGGATCGGCATTCTGGATGGTTTCGCCCCAACCGCGGATTGCCGTCAGAGGAGTACGAAGTTCATGTGAAACCGTTGAAATAAAGTCATTTTTCATTCGATCCGACTCGCCCATTGCCTGTGCCATTTCATTGAAGGTTCGGCATAGCTCGCCAATTTCATCATTTTGGGTAAAATTTTCAATTTTTGCCGAATAATCACCTTTCGCAAGAATTTTTGCTTTTTCATTGATTTCCTTAACCGGATTTACAATGGAACGAATAAAAAACGCTCCGGAAAAAGCAGCCAACGCCACAGCCGCCAGCGCCGCAATGGTCAAATAAAACAAAATCAGCAAAAACTGGGAATCGATGTCCTCCAATGAGGCAATATAGCGAATGGCACCCGACTGCCCGATACTGTCTTCCGGAAGCAAAACCGTCAACGCCATGATTTTTTCTCCGCTGACATTTCTTCCGATCCAAAGACCGCTTCGCTCTTCCGATTCCAGCGCCTGTTCATAATCGTGCATATCAGAGTCATCCACAGAAAAGCCGGAAGTAGAAGCCAATGCGCGGCCGTTTTTATCAATGACCCAGACTTCCATTAAATTTTTTTCCGGAAAGCTCTCAATATATTCCATTGCCTGCTGTTCAAACTGCGGTTCGGAAGCATCGGATGCAGATCCAAAAAACGAGCGCACACTATTGCTGTTCGCCCGATATTCCAGTGTCGAACGAACAGTGTCATAATAATATTGATGAATGGAAAAGGCGATTGAAATCATGGCGATCAGCAGCAAAGCCAAAACCACGCAAAAACTGTTGGTGAACCAGCGTTTAATGATGCCGCCGCCGGAAAAATATCGGTGTTTTACGCGATCCATTTATAGCCAAGCCCCCACACGGTCAGCAAATGCACAGGGTTTGACGGATCGTCTTCAATCTTCATACGAAGGCGGCGGATATTTACATCAACAACTTTGTCATCACCGTAAAAATCTTCACCCCACGCATACCGTAAAATTTCTTCACGATCCAGCGCAACATTCGGATTTTTGAAGAAGAATTCCATGATATTAAATTCCATTTGCGTCAACTCAATAATTTTGCCCTTATATTCGATATTTCGTCCGCGCAAATGCAAAATAAATTCACCCTGCTCGATTTTATCGAAATTGTCAGTCGATTTTTTCTCCTGCGATTCGCCTACCCCACGGCTGATGGAAACACGGCGAAAAATCGCATCGATTCGCGCCATCAGCTCCGACAGGGAAAACGGTTTGGTTATATAGTCGTCGGCGCCTTTCAGCAGCCCCATGACTTTATCCATTTCCTGCGCTTTTGCAGTCAGCATGACAATGCCAAGCGTGCTGCTTTTCTCGCGCAATTTGGCGCAAACTTCCATGCCGTCCATTTTTGGCATCATAATATCCAACAAAGCAATCGCAAAATCACCGTCATAATCATCATAAAGACGCAGCGCTTCTTCTCCATCGGAAGCTGCCACGACATCGTAGCCCGCCCGTTTGAGATTGATAATAATAAAATCGCGAATGGATTTTTCGTCTTCAGCAACCAGGATCCGCTTCATAACAACACCCCCGGACTTAAGTTTTTGTAAACCCGCTGATTAAATCTGTGATTTCAATTCCAAAATCAGATCCGTAATCGGTAATAAGTGCAACATATTGCTGCGTA
Source organism: uncultured Clostridia bacterium (assembly GCA_944380845.1). Taxonomy (GTDB): domain Bacteria; phylum Bacillota; class Clostridia; order Oscillospirales; family Acutalibacteraceae; genus RGIG2774. The sequence goes on from CALWIU010000042.1 coordinate 31,402, forward strand.
TCGTCGGAATACACAATATCCTCACTGTTCAGCGCGTCAGTCTCGCGTTCAGCCGAAGAATGAATCCAGTCAATACAAAACAACATATGAGTTGTTTCTCCGTCTTCATTCAGCAAATAAAACCGAAGCCGTTCCAGTTTGATATCCTTAACCGCACTGACTTGGCCAATCCACTGTTCAGGAAATTCAAATAAATATCCCCACTCCGGCAAGGAAAGATACCGATAGGTAGGAACCATATTGCCGGAAGAAAACCGGCTCCATACCGTCATATATAAAGTTTCAGACACCGCGTTTTCACGATCCAGAACAACGCTGTTGTCCAGCGGAACATAAGAGGGAATTTCAATATACCCGTCTCCGTTGATATCACAGCAGTTATCTGTACCCGGTCTAAGCGAAAAAGCGCCGATCTCCTCCCCTTGATTTTCCGGAATTTGAAGGCGCAGATCCGATGAAGAAATTTGCAAGAGCTCCGTAATTCGATGCGTTTCGCTTACCACTCCGTCTAAATACAGGCGGCAAACGGAACCTTCGTAATCGTGGCAGATATTGGCATAGGAAGTCACTGTGGGGTCTAAGGCAATTTCGCTGATCGGCTCGATCTGGCGGTGACTTGCATGATAATCAAAAAGTTTACCGGTCGCCGTGTAGCTGTCGCCTGCGGGTTCAATCACCGCCAAAAACAGCTCAGCGCTTCCGTCTGCGTCCGCATCCAGAATATGAAAGGCGGTATACAATTCGTCAATCATCGAAACAACGCCGTTTTCGGGCGAATACTGACCGTAAACAGAAAGATACTGGTTATTTTTGCTTTCCGGGATCTGCCATGTGACAAGAATTTCTTCCCTTCCGTTGCCATCCACATCGGCAAAGCTCAGGGATGCCACATCACTGCCGCTCCCGACGGTATCGCCTGCCGAGAACCAGGCTCCCTGCGAATCGGTATCCAGGATGCTCATATGAACCGAGTCGCTGGAAGATAAAGCATAAAATGCGACGCACTCATTGACGCGGTCATTATCCAGATCCCGATAAACAAAAGCGGACGAATATTCTCCAGTGAGAGGCGTTTTTAATATAATCGGCTCCCCCACGCTTTGATCCAGCGAATGCTGCACCTGCTGGTTGACGCCCGTCAGTTTCGGTGCGCGTATCAAACTGTCAACCGAAGCCAGACGCAGTGAGCAGGAAGAAAAAGAAAAGAGGACGCAGCAAAGCAAAGCAAAGACCGAAATCTTGTGTTTCATACGCGTCCTCCGTTCAAAGGTTTTATTCCGCTTGATTTACCTGCGTGCTTTGTGTTGTTGAGATCGCTTCGCCGCTGATTTCTACGGAAATATCATCGGTTCCGTAACACCAGCAATCATTTTGCGTTCTGACAAAGAACGATATTTCAACCGTATGCGTACCGGGTGACAATTCCTGTCCGGTATAGTCAGCTTCCGCATAGATGTCAGAAGCGCTTATCGCCTCCAACGACTCCTGCGGCCCGATAACCGTCACACGGTAAGACGAAGAAGCGGGATATTGCACCTCCAGACCTGCCGGCAGATTAACAGAAGTAATGCTCGACAACTCAACATCAAATTCCTGAGAAGACATTTCAGAAGCGTCAATATGCACAGTGATCGTTTTCAGGGAATCATCCAGGAACTTAGCGCCCTCGATTTCACTTGTATGGAAAGTAAAAGTATTATTGGTATTGCTGATTTCAGAAAAATCAATTGTGCCGGCAGACAGGGAAAGCGTTGAATCGGCAACATCGGCGTTCAGCGCAACCGTAACCGTTTCCGGACTGATGGTCATCGGCAGCGGCTGATCGATATAGTCAAGCGGCTGATACTGGAAATCAACACTGACAGGGAGCGTAACAATCTTTTTAACAAGCATTGTCACCGCCACATCATCGGCAGAACAGGTGCAGTAATTCGGGCTTGCGCCGGTATCGGTCAGCATATAAATCTGAGCAGGCGATGTAGTTGTTGCTGTCAGAGACGCCTCGTTTTCAACACGGGCGACCACTCGCCGAATCTTGTTGACCTCTGTTGTGGGGCCGCTGACGGTCACGGTACTGGCAGACAGGATCGGCGTGTCCAGCATATATCCATCCGCCACAGGATCCACCCCATCGGGGAAAATAACATCCGGTTCCAGCGTAAAGGTCGATTCTTTCAGCGTGTCAAAATAAATGGAAATGGTCTCACGGGAAATGCTGACGACCTGCACATCGGACGAAGAATCCAGAATTTCATATCGAAGACCGAGTTCCTTCTGGCCGGCGGAATCGACATAGTTCAGATTCGCGGACACCCGCAGATCATTTGCCGTAAACATGACCTCGCTGACCTGATATTTCGGGCCGCGGACCACAACATCAACATAAAATTCCGTTTCGCCGAAGGGCATCAAGCCAAGGCGTTCCGGCGTACTGTCGGTCATATCGATATTGACCGGCACACCGGTAATGGTGCGCTCCACTTCCGGGCTTGCATAGACGGAAACGACACACCAAAGCACAAACGCCAAAAGCAGGGAAAAGCCGAAAACAACACGGTTGTTCTCCGTGAGGGAACGCAGAGAAATTTTATTTTTCGTCTTTTTCATTTTTTTCGTCGGTTTTGCCGGCATCGGTGTCGGATCGCTCGGATTCTGCGGATCCATCGTCGGTGTCCTGGACATGAGCAGCACCTCTTTTGGAAAACAGTTTTTTGATTTTTGTGGTAAGGGTGGAAGGCGTTGCTGGCGTCGGGATCAGATAGCCGATCAACATCTGACGCAGCTCGCTATCGGTAATACCGCGTTTGAGGACGCCGTCAGCAGCCACCGAAATGATACCGGTTTCTTCGCTGGTCACAACGACGATCGCGTCTGAGCTGCGACTGACTTCCAGGGCGGCGCGGTGCCGCGTACCGACCTTATCATGAACAACGATGTCGTTTTTTAAAGAAACAATACAGCGGGCTGCAATGATCCTGCCGTCTTTGATGATAATGGCGCCGTCATGAAGCGCGGAATTCGGGAAGAAAATACTGCAAAGCATTTCTGTGGTTACCTTCGCGTCAACGGTCACGCCGGAGCGTTCCAGTTCTCCCAGGTTGGACTGCCGCTGAAAAACCATCAGCGAACCGATTTTATCACGGCTCATGGAATCGCACGCACGAACCGTCGCATTGATTGCATCAGTCAGCACTTTCTCTTCGCCGGATGAGTCAGAAAAAGAAAAAATGTTTTTAAATCGGCTTTGCCCCATGTGCTCCAGCGCCTGGCGAATCTCTGTTCCGAAAATAATCACGATAATCAACAAAAGATCGTTGATCAAATAATCGAAAATCATTTTGCTGGTATTCATCCTGGCGGCAACAACAACAGCATAAACAACCGCCAACCAGAAAATACCTTTGATGATATGAACGGATTGCGTTTTACGCAACTGGACGATCAAAGCATAAATGATGACCGCAACCAGAAGAACATCCAGAAGATCTGAAATTGAGTCAAAGCCGGAAAGAATACTGCCTATTTCGGCAAGATAAGTAGAAAGTGCCGTTTTTATTGTTTCCATTCACTCACCCCACAAGCGCTGTCTGAGTCTTTCTCTGCCGTCAGTCTGCCAGAATTAACGCGACGCAGTGAGCGGAAATTCCCTCTCCCCTGCCGGTAAAACCGAGTTTTTCTTCCGTTGTCGCCTTGATATTGACCCGCTGCGCATCAACCGCGCAGGCGTCGGCAATATTTTTCTGCATCTGCGGCAAATCCTTCATGAGCTTCGGACGCTGGGCAACAATCGTTGCATCAATGTTGCCGACGCGGTAGCCGCTTTCATGGACGAGAGAAACAACCTTGCGAAGGAGCATCAAGCTATCTGCCCCTTCGTAGGCAGGGTCGGTATCCGGGAAATGCTGGCCGATATCGCCAAGACCGCAGGCGCCAAGCAAAGCATCGCTGACTGCATGCAGAAGCACATCGGCATCAGAGTGGCCAAGAAGCCCCATTGAATAGGGAATGTTCACGCCGCCGAGGATCAACGCCCTGCCTTCGCATAACCGATGCACATCATAACCGTGACCGACCCGAATGTCCATAAAAACAACCTTTCTCTTTTACTCGCTGCAAGCAACGCGGACAGCGGCGCAAAGAATTTCAGCGCAAGTCTTCAATTCATCCACCGACGGGAATGTCGGGGCAATACGAATATTTTTGTCTTCCGGGTCAACGCCGTACGGATAGGTCGCGCCGACCGTCGTCAGTGTCAGCCCTGCTTCCTTACAAAGTTCACCGACACGCTTTGCTGAACCCTGTTCAACATACAGGCTGATAAAATAGCCGCCGCGCGGATTGGTCCAACGGGCAATCCCCAGACCGCCAAGTTCTTTTTCCAGAACATCACGCACCATTTCAAATTTCGGACGGATAATGGCGGCATGGCGTTTCATTTGCGCTTTGACATCATCCATATTACGCAGGAACAGAGAATGACGAAGCTGGTTCATTTTATCATAGCTGATCACCTGAACAGACAGGCGCTTTTTGATCTCGGCAATGTTTCGATCCGATGCCGCCATAGCCGCGACGCCGGCGCCGGGGAAGGTAATTTTGGAGGTCGAAGCAAATTCAATGAAGTTGTCCTCATGTCCGTATTTGGCTGCTTCTGAAAAAATTTCGACAAGAGGATCCGTTTCATCATACAGATCATGAACCACATAAGCGTTGTCATAAATCACACGGAAATCCTTTGCCGCCGGTTCCATAGCAGCCAGCCGGCGAACCGTTTCAGCAGAATATGTATAGCCATCCGGATTGGAATATTTCGGGACACAGAACATTCCCTTCACGCTGGGATCCTGAATCAGTTTCTCAACCATATCCATATCGGGGCCATCCTCATGGATCGGTACATTTATCAGCTCAATGCCATAATACTCGGCGATGGTGAAATGGCGGTCATAACCGGGGACAACAGCAATAAATTTGATCTTGCCCTGCTGGCTCCACGGCTTATCGCCGCAGCCGATCATCATACACTGACCAATATAGTCAAACATCAGCGTCAGGCTTGCGTTGCCGCAGGCGATGACATTTTCTTTTTTGACGCCGAGCATATCGGCAAAAAGCTGACGGGTTTCGGAAATACCGAGCAATCCGCCGTAATTGCGGCAGTCTGTTCCGTCTTCGCTTTTATAATGCTGCTCATCCACTGTATGATAGAGCGCATTGGAAAGGCAGAGCTGTTCCGGGCCGGGCTTCCCGCGGGACATATCAATTTTCAGCCCTTTCTCTTTAAACGCCTGGTAATCAGCAAGCGCTTTCTGACGAAAGGCTTCCTTTTCTGCCAAAGTAAATTCCGAAAACTTTTTCATGGTACATTCTCCTACTATTTTTTATCTCCCAAACAGATTGTCTGGGAAATGAAAATCATTTTAATCAGCACTGCCGGTTGTGCGAGGGAACGGAAGCACATCGCGAATATTGGCAATGCCGGTCAAATACATAATCAGACGCTCAAAACCCAAACCAAAACCGGCATGGCGGGTAGAGCCATAGCGACGCAGATCCAGATAGCGGGAATATTCCTGCTGGGAAAGCGAACACTCTTCCATCCTGCGAAGCAAATACGGAAGGCGCTCTTCTCTCTGGCTGCCGCCAATCAGTTCACCGATGCCGGGCACAAGACAATCCATGGCGGCAACGGTCTTTTCGTCGTCGTTCAGACGCATATAAAACGCTTTGATCTCTTTCGGATAATCGGTTACAAAAACCGGCCGGCGACATACGGTTTCACTGAGATAGCGTTCATGCTCTGTTTGCAGATCGCACCCCCAAAAGGCAGGGTACTGGAAATTGGCATTGTTCTTTTTCAGCTCATCAATGGCCTGTGTATAGCTCATATGGGCAAAACTGGTGCTTTCACAGGCACGCAGTCTTTCCAAAAGCCCGGGGCTGACGCGCTTGTCCAAAAAAGCCAAATCCGCTTCGCAAACCGTAAGGCAATGCCGAACCACAAATCGAACCAGATCTTCCGCCAAAGCGCGGTCGTCAGCAAGATCAGCAAACGCCATTTCCGGTTCAATCATCCAAAACTCCGCCGCATGACGCTGCGTATATGACTTTTCAGCGCGGAAGGTTGGCCCAAAGGTATAAATTTTGCCAAGGCACTGCGCCATCATTTCGCCTTCCAGCTGGCCGGACACCGTTAAAAAAGCGGGCTTTTCAAAAAAATCCGTTGAAAAATCCGCATAAGGTGCGTTTTCTGAAGTGGGATCCAGTGTAGTAACGCGAAACATTTCACCGGCGCCCTCACAGTCGCTGACCGTAATAATCGGCGTATGCACATAATAAAACCCGCGATCGTGAAAGAAGGAATGAATCGCAAAAGCAGCTTCGCTGCGAATACGAAAAGCGGCGCCGAAAAGATTGGTTCTCGCCCGAAGATGGCCGACCGAACGCAAAAATTCCACAGAATGGCGTTTCTTTTGCAGCGGATAATCCGGCGTACTTGCGCCCTCGACCGAAACACTTACGGCTTGCAGTTCAAAAGGCTGACGAGCCTGCGGCGTGCATTTTAATACGCCGGTCACACAAAGCGCCGCACCGACATGACAAGCGGCGACGCGGTCAAAATCGGCAAGGCTATCCTTTTCCAAAACCACTTGCAGCGAGCCAAAACAACTGCCGTCGTTCAGTTCAATAAAACCAACCGCAGAAAAGGTTCTGGCTGTTCGCACCCAACCGGCGACTGTAATGGTTTTTTCGTTGAAATCGGAGGTTTTTTGATAAATTTCCGCTATTGTGACGCGCTGCATACCGATCCCCGTTTCCTATATGGTTCAAATCGTCTTATTAACATCTAATCATATCATAGTTTATACCTTATTGCAAGACTTTTGCATCCCGGCACCGGTATGTTTACTGAAAATTTATGAATATTCTTTACTTTTCCTTAATGGATGTGTATACTGATACGCGGAAGGAGCGATCGTATGGATTTCAGTGAAAAAACCGTAAAGGAAAATCTGATTTTTGACGGAAAAATTCTTCATTTGTATAAGGACGACATTCTGCTGCCGAATGGGCATCCTGCGTTTCGTGAATATATTCGCCATCAGGGGGCGGTCTGTGTGGTTCCGCTGACCGAGCAGAAAGATATTATCCTTGTTGAACAATACCGCTACCCGATGAAGAGCTTGACTCTGGAAATCCCGGCAGGCAAACTCGATCCGGGTGAAACGCCTCTTCAGGGCGCGGTCAGAGAATTGGAAGAAGAAACCGGGCTGCGCAATGCTGATCTGCGTTTCATTGGCGAGCTGTACACCAGTCCCGCCATTTTAACTGAAGTAATTCATATGTACATCGCAACCGGCTTTACTGCCGGCGAACAGCACCCGGATGACGATGAATTTGTCCGATTGGTAACCATGCCTCTGGACAAAGCCGTGCAAAAAATTCTGGACGGCGAGATCAAAGACGCAAAAACGCAGGCTGCTGTTCTGAAAACAGCGCTGCTGCTGAAAGACTAAAAAACAGAAAGCAAAAGACCATCCCAAGCGGGTGGTCTTTTGCTTTTCATGCTTCCCATGTCAGGAGGATTTGTCATTCGATTTCTGCTGATGGCAAAATCCGGCAGAAGAACAGCTGCTGCAATCGCCGCCGCAACTGCAAATGTTTTTTCCTTTTTTTTTCGCCCGAATCAGATAAATGACAACCAGAACGACCGCTAAAACAAGGAGAGCAAGCAAAACCCAGGAAGCAGTGTTCATAACGGCAAGCGGTATAAGTGACAGTAATAATTTCATGGTATCCCTCTTTTATTCCGCCGACGCCTCAGATGGGCGAAGGCGAATTTCATTTTTTGTGCGGTTGCCTTTGCGAAGCAGCATATAAACAAGGAAAACCAATGCCGCAACAGCAAGTATCGTCCCTGCGCCGAAAGATACTTCTCCGATTATCAAACCAACCAGTTGATATAGGATCAGCGAGGATACATAAGCAAAAGCACACATATAACCAATGGCAGCTGCTGTCCATCTGGCATTGTTCATCTCTCGTCTGATGGCACCCATTGCAGCAAAGCACGGCGCACAAAGCAAATTGAAAATCATAAAACTATATGCCGAAAGCTGGGTAAAATCTCCGGATGCAGCCAGCGCCGTCCAAATTTCTTCACCGTTTTCAGAAATCGTACCAGCATAATTATACAATACGGCAAAGGTAGATACAACATTTTCTTTCGCAATCAAGCCGGTAAAGGTCGCGACAGCCGCCTGCCAGCTACCGAATCCAAGGGGAGCAAAAAGCCATGAGATCCCGGAGCCAATAGCCGCCAGCAGCGAAGAATGATTATCCGGCACCATTCCGAATTTTCCGTCGGTGAAGCCGAAGCCTTGCAAGAACCAGAGCACAACGGAGGAAAGCAAAATCACGGTTCCTGCGCGCTTGACAAACGACCATGCCCGTTCCCATGTTGCACGAACAACATTCCCTGTGCGCGGAAAGTGATAAGCCGGCAGTTCCATAACGAAGGGGGCAGGCTCTCCGGCGAACGCCTTTGTCTTTTTCAGGATTATTCCGGAAATGATAATTGCCGCAACGCCGATAAAATAAGCAGAAACAGCCACAAGGCCGGAATTGCCGAAAAGCGCGCCGGCAAAGAGCCCGATGATCGGCATTTTGGCACCGCAGGGAATAAAACAGGTGGTCATAATCGTGATTTTCCGATCACGATCCTGTTCAATGGTTCGTGACGCCATCACACCGGGCACCCCGCAGCCGGAACCAATGAGCATTGGAATAAAGCTTTTCCCGGATAACCCAAAATGACGGAAAATTCGATCCATAATAAAGGCGACCCGTGCCATATATCCCGTATCTTCAAGAACCGAGAGCAAAAGAAACAGGACGATCATCTGCGGCACAAAGCCGATAACCGCGCCAACGCCGCCGACAATTCCGTCAACAACCAGACCAGTAAGCCAGCTCGCCACATGCAGTCCGGAAAGCCATTCGCTCAATCCACCCTGAATCCATGCGCCGACAAAGGTATCATTTGTCCAGTCTGTCAGAAAACTGCCGAACGGTCCCATGGCAATCCAATAGACAAGCGCCATAATCACAACAAAAATCGGCAAAGCCGCAAAACGATTGGTAACAACGCGATCAATCTTATCGGAAATCGTCATTTGATTCCGACTTTTCTTTTTATAAATTCCTGAAAAAGCGGAGGCGATATAATCATATCGTGCAGCTGTGATGATGGATTCAGAATCATCCGCTGATTTTTCTTCAACGACAGCAATCTGCTGCTCAATTTCCTTTGCCAGCGCGTCAGGGAGATTTAGGCGGCTGAGAACTTTTTCATCCCGTTCAAACAACTTAACTGCATACCACCGCCGGTTCTGTTCCGTCACATCAGGAAGAGAAGCAATTTTTTTACCGATTTCAGAAAGTGCAGCCGCCAAATCTCCGGAAAACAATCCGTCAATTTTCGGTGGAGTTCTGCCGGCAACCTTTTTTGCTGCAACAATCACTTCCCGAATGCCGTCGCCTTTCACTGCCGAGATCTCGAATGCCGGGATGCCCATTTTCTGTGAAAGGGCCTTGCAGTTGATGGAATCTCCCCTTTTTTTAACCACATCTATCATGTTTACAGCGATAACCATCGGGATTCCCATTTCCGCAAGCTGAGTAGTCAGATATAAATTTCTTTCCAGATTTGTGCCGTCAACGATATTTAAAATAACATCGGGCGATTGTGAGAGCAAATAATCCCTGGCGACAATTTCCTCAGGCGTATAGGGGGACAGGGAATAGATCCCCGGTAAATCTGTTATCAGAATATCTTTATCCCATTTTACTTTTCCTTCTTTTTTTTCAACCGTAACGCCGGGCCAGTTGCCGACATACTGGTTCGCCCCTGTTAACACATTGAATAAGGTGGTTTTTCCGCAGTTAGGATTTCCTGCAAGAGCGACCTTTATCCCCATCTTTTATAACTCCTTTCGTCTACAAAATTAGTCAAAACTAACCTTTTTGGTAAAAAATGTTTTCACTATTCAACTTCAACCAGATCAGCATCCGCACGCCGTACAGACAGTTCATACCCGCGCACCGTCAGTTCGACCGGATCGCCAAAGGGAGCGACTTTCCGCACATAAAGCGTTGTTCCTTTGGTTAACCCCATATCCATAATCCGCCGTTTTACCGCGCCTGTACCATGCAGTTTAACAACCGTTACATACTCGCCGATTTTTGCATTACGAAGCGTTTTCATTTTCTTCACCTTCTTTCCCTGCGACGCAAGAGCAAACCATGATTTTACCGGCAATATCACGGTTCAGAGCGACACGAGCACCCTTGATTTGCACTATGACATTCCCTCCGTCGGAGGAAAGGACACAGATCTCGCTGCCGATCGTAAAGCCGATTTTCTGCAAGAACAAACGCGCTTCTGATTTCCCGCAGATTTTTTGAACCGTTCCGGTCATACCGTTTGACACATAGGGCAGAGGCATCATGTCAGATCAAATCCCTTCAAATCAAATATATAATTAGTCATAACTAACTTCTAAAACAAAAAGAATACGGCGACTTTTCACCGCCGTATTTATGTTAGCACAAACTAACTCGCTTGTCAATAACAAAAGAAAAATTTTTTGATTTTTACCATGCTTTTTTTGCCGGGTTCGGACAGCGATTCTTTTTGAAAGCGGCGCGGAACTCCGGGTAGCAGCCGCATTTCATACAGACGCCGCCGATCAGGTAATCACAGGCGGCGCAGCAATCCAGCCGGCGCCGGTAAAGTGTTTCATCGGCTTTTTGTGCAGGCGGAATACGCGCAATGCGCGTGCGAATGTCCGACAGCACATCGGCTTCCCCGCTCTCTTCCAAAAAACAACGCCGGCAAAAGCGTTTTTCCTCACTCATGAGAAACGGTAAATTTTACCACGGAGCAAGCCGGAATTTCTGTTTCAAAACCATCGCCGCTCACCGTAAAGGCGTCAAACGAACGGGTTTTTACGCTGTCTTTCGTCTCAAAGGAATTGTAAGCATGCGAAGCACCGGTCAAGATTTCGGCTTTTACGGATTTGACAGCATAGTCTGCAATCTGCGTTTTGAAGGCAGCGCTTTCTGTTTCAGATGTATTTACAACAGTCGCCGTAATCACGCCGTTTTCATCCATGGACGCGCTTTCCAGAAGCTGCGGATACAGGCGATGATCCGCTTCATACTCTTTGCTGGTCAAATAGCTGCCCAAAAGAGTATTGTTTTGATGGTCCTTATACATTTTGAAAACATAGTAGGTCGGCGTTAAGAGCATATCGGCGCCGTCGGTCAGGGCGACAGACTGCAACACATTCACCGTCTGGGCGATATTCGCCATACGAACCCGGTCAGAATGCTTATTAAAGATATTCAGCGTCAAACCGGCAACGATGGCGTCACGCATCGTGTTTTGCTGATAAAGGAAGCCGGGGTTGGTTCCCTCTTCGACATCATACCATGTGCCCCACTCGTCAACGACAAGCGACACTCTTTTCTGCGGGTCATAGCGATTCATGATTTCGCCGTGGCGGGTTACAAGCTCTTCCATACGATAGGCTTTGGAAATGGTTGTTTCGTATTCCACCGAATCAAACTCCAGAGCTTTTCCGCGCCATTTATAAACATTCGGAACGGTGTAATAGTGCAGGGAAAGCGCACTCATATGACGCGCGTGCTTCATGAGCGTATCTGTCCAGTTATAATCGTCATCATTCGGACCGCAGGCAACTTTCAGAATACGGCTGCTGCCATAGTTTCTTACATAAGTCTGATAGCGGCGGTATACATTCGCATAATAATCGGGCAGCATATTGCCGCCGCAGCCCCAGTTTTCATTGCCGACACCAAAATATTTGATTTTCCACGGCTCGGCATGACCGTTTTCTTTACGAAGCTGCGCCATGGGTGAAGTACCGTCAAAAGTCATATACTCGACCCACTCGTTCATTTCACGCACGCTGCCGCTGCCGACATTGCCGTTGATATAGGTGTCGCAGCCCAATTGGCGGCAGAGTTCAAAATACTCATGCGTACCAAAACTGTTATCCTCCACGACACCGCCCCAATGGGTGTTGATCATCTTTTTGCGTTTCGATTTATCACCGATGCCGTCCATCCAGTGATACTCATCCGCGAAGCAGCCGCCCGGCCAGCGAAGAACGGGAATACCCATTTCTTTCAGCGCTTCAACCACATCAATACGCATCCCGTTGACATTGGGAATGGGGGAATCGGGATCGACAAAAAGGCCCTCATAAATACATCTGCCCAGATGCTCGGAAAAGTGACCGTAAATATCCTTGTTGATAGTTGAAATCTTCTGATTGGGATTGATCAAATACTTATCCATAAGAACCTCCGCCGTTTTTTTGATAGTGTATCATACCCCAACAGCCATTGCAAGGGAAATTTCTTATTTTTCCGATTTCTTTTCCGGTAATCGTAAAATGGTAAAAATCTCGTTCAGACAGCCCAGCGGACTTTGCTTCGGCGCCTTTTTTACGGTAATATACGGTTTATCCGTAGCAGAAACCATAATTCTGCCGCGCATGGCACCGGCAAGGCGGGAAATATGCGACATATCCACCTTTTGGACAAACAAAAGCAGACTGTCGCCTTTCTGCTTGATTTCATAAACGCCGAAGGATGCCGCCGTATTGCGCAGAAGGGATACGGTAATCAGACCGCGCACACTTTCCGGCGGCTCGCCGAAACGATCAATCAGCTCATCGATTACATCGTCCGCATCAGCTTCATTTTTAATATCTGCTATACGGCGATAAATGCCGAGCCGCTGCGGCACACTTTCAATATACGACTCAGGAATATGCGCACTCAACTGTACATCGATCAGGCATTCCTTATCCGCAAGAGAATCAGCAACCATTCTGCGATCCTGCGCGCCTTCGCCTTCGGTTTCCAATTCGTTGACCGCTTCGCTTAACAGGCGAATATACATATCGTATCCGACTGCTTCCATGTGTCCGTGCTGATGTGCACCGAGAACCGTTCCTGCGCCCCGGATTTCAAGATCTCGCATTGCGATTTTAAAGCCGGAACCGAATTCGGTATATTCGCGAATGGCGTCCAGTCTGCGCTGGGCAACTTCAGTGAGTTGCTTTCCTTTCTTAAACATAAAATAGGCGCTGGCGCGGCGGGAAGAGCGGCCGACGCGGCCACGGATCTGATGAAGCTGTGAAAGTCCCATTCGATCGGCATCCTCAACGATCAATGTATTGCAGTTCGGGACATCGACGCCGGTTTCTATGATGGTGGTGCAAACCAGAACATCAATATCCCCTTCCAGAAGCTGCTGCCAAACCGTGCTGATTTCTTCTTCGTTCATGCGGCCGTGGGCAATGCCTATGCGCGCCTGCGGAACCAGCGTATGCAGGCGCGCCGCCTTCTCTTCAATATCTGTGATCTGATTATGAAGATAATACACCTGCCCGCCCCTGCGAAGCTCCTTTTCAATGGCTTCGGCAACAATGCCTTCGTCATATTCCACAACATAGGATTGCACCGGCAAACGATCGGAGGGAGCTTCTTCAATCACGGACATATCCCTGATGCCGGTCATCGCCATATTGAGCGTCCGCGGGATCGGCGTTGCCGACATTGTCAAAACATCAACATCAGGAAACATTTCTTTTAAACGCTCTTTTTGCGCAACGCCGAAACGCTGCTCTTCATCAACAATGACCAATCCGATATCTTTGAAGGCAACATCCTGTGAAATCATACGGTGCGTACCGATAATGATATCAATTTGTCCGCGCCGCAAATCAGTCAAAATTTTTGCCTGCTGCTTTGGTGTACGGTACCGTGAAAGCATTTCCACTGTGACGGGGAACCCGTCGACCCGCTTTAAAACGGTCTGATAATGCTGGAATGCCAAAATTGTAGTCGGAACAAGAATCGCACACTGTTTTCCATCCGCTACACATTTAAACGCGGCTCGCAAGGCGACCTCCGTTTTTCCGAATCCAACATCGCCGCAAAGCAGTCGATCCATCGGATGAGGCTGCTCCATATCGTGCTTGATCTCGGAAATACAGCGAAGCTGATCGTCCGTCTCGTCAAATTCAAAACGGCGTTCAAAGTCGCTTTGCATATCAATATCCGGTGAAAAGGCAAAGCCTTTTGACTGCATCCGTTTGGTATACAGAGCAATCAACTGCCCTGCCATTTCACGCACCGCACCGCGTACACGAGATTTTGTTTTTTCCCAATCCTTTGACCCAAGACGATTCAGTTTGACCGCCTTGCTGTCATCGCCATGCGGAGCGATATATTTTGAAATCAAATCCAGCTGGGTGACAGGAACATATAAAACATCGGATGCGGCATATTTGATTTTCAAATAGTCCTTGATGACGCCGTCCGCCTCAAGTTTTGTTACGCCGTCAAAAATACCGATACCGTGCGTTGAGTGAACCACATAATCCCCGCGGTGGATTTCATCGACGGAATGGAAAGTCTCTCCGGCTTTATACCCTTTTTTCCCTTTGCGTTTTGCTGCCAGCGCGCCGCTGCGCCCTCTGCCATAGGTAATGATCCTAAATTTGGACTGGGAAAATTCCACTCCGGAAGAAAGGTTTCCGGAAAGAATATTCACAGAGCCGGTCAGGAATTCACCGGGAATCTGCGGATAAGAAATGGCAGGAATCCCTTCATCAATCAAATCCTCACACAAAGAGGCTGCGGTTTTTTCACTTCCCGCAAAAATGACCTGCGTCATACCGCGCTGCGCCGCCGGTTTCAGGTCTTCGATCAGGACGGATAACGATCCTTCCCACGCAGACAACTGAGAAGCGGTAACACTGACCAAATCATGAACCGGCACATCAAAAGAACCGCGTGCAAAATGATCCAGATACAAACCGCCCATTTCGGTAAAGCAGCGAAGCACATCGGCAAAGGACAGGAAGAAGTGATCCAGCCCTTTACATAAAATCCCTTCTTCAAGCAAAATTTTGACATCTTCATGAAGAATGCTTTCAGCCGCCGCATGTTTTTCCCGGATACCAGCCGATTCGCAGAAAAACAAAAGCTGATCCGGAAAATACGAAAAGATCGATGCGCTTGTTTCATAGGCAAGGGAAATATATTTATCCAAACTGCTAAGACGCAGTCCCGAATCTAAACGCTCAATGTCCTTGCGGATGACCTCTTTTGCCTTTACAGAGCCCTTGCCGCGGATCCCGGCGGCGAAGGTTTCGAGTTTTTGACGAAGCGTTTCGGGAGATGGAAAAATGACTTCTGACGCCGGAGAGATTTTGACCTGATCGACCGGGTCGCCCCGCCGCTGTGACACAAGATCAAAATGAGCGAGACTGTCGATCGTATCGCCCCAAAATTCCACGCGCACCGGCGAAGCGCTATCCGGCGGAAAAAAATCAAGGATCCCGCCTCGAACGGCAAACTGCCCCATACCGTCAACCATTTCGGTCTTGACATAGTCTGCGCTCAGCAAAGCCTGAACAACTTCAGACATGGCAATGTCTTCCCCGCTTTGCAGCGTGACCGACAATCTTTTCAGTTCGCAAGGCGGGATGGTGACCTGCGACGCTGCTTCAACGCTGCACAAACAGACATCACAGGCATCATCCAGAATGGCACCGAGAACGGCCAGGCGTTTTTGCTCAAAATCCTTTGACTTGCTTTCGGTCGTTCTGAAGGTGAAATCCCGGGCGGGATATACCATCGCACGCAAACCAAACACCGTCAGATCTGCCGCCATTCGATGCGCCGTCGCTTCATCCGGAACCACAACAAGCGCTTTTTTCCCGCAAGAGGAACAAAGCGCAGAAATCATATATACTTTAACAATCGGCGCAAGACCCAAAACGCCGATGGGCAGAATGTGATGTTGAATATCCGATAAAACCGTCCGATATTCCGGCATATCCTCCCAAACTCGATTGAACGCGTTCATAGTGCCTCCGTTATTTACTATACAGATTCATCGCCTGATCGATTTGACCATTTACGATCTGTTCTGCTGCACTGACAGCCGTTTCCAGCTCTTTTTTTAATTCGTCCAGCTCTGTTTTGCTGAACTTTCCCAAAACATAATCTTTTAATTCCTCAGAGCGATCCGCCCGGTCACCGACTCCGATTTTGATACGGGGGAACTGGTCGGAACCCAGCTGATAAATGATGCTTTTAATTCCATTATGACCACCGGCAGAACCCTTGCGGCGTATGCGCAGAGTTCCGAAAGGAAGGGAAATATCGTCAAACACAACAAGCACTCGTTCCGGCGGGATCTTATAGAACGACGCCGCAGCGCCAACGGCGTCACCGCTCAGATTCATAAAGGTCTGCGGACGCATTAACAGGCAATGATGATCTCCCAGCATGGTTTCACCGCACAGCGCGCGGAATTTCAACCGATCAATCCGGCACTGCTTCATATTGCAAAAAACATCTAAAAACAAAAAACCTGCGTTGTGGCGGGTATATTCATATTCCTTACCGGGATTGCCCAAACCGACAATAATCCATTCCACCGGTCCTCTGAGCGGCTCCGCAAAAGACGGTTCCGCCTTTTTTTTCTTAAAAAATGCCACACGATCGCCTCCTGTAACAGCGCCAAAGCCCCCCAACAGCACTGTGGGGGGTGTTCGGCAAAATTTTCAATTTAATACTTAATTTCGATCCTGTTTTCCCCGATTTCGGCACTACAGGTCACCAGATAACCGCCATCCGGAAGTTCCTTTACGGAATGCTTTGAACAGCCCGTAATCTCCACCGGTTTTTCCGGCATATAGATCTCGTTCTTTTTTACAGATGCAGCATCCGCCGTAAAATGAAGCGTAAACCGGCGCTGATCCCAATTTGTTTCAAATGAGACAATATGACCGGCGATCGCTCTGGGATAAGGACGGGACAAATAGGAAAAAATGTCAGAATCTTCAATGCCATCAATATAACACCAATAGGTCTGACTCCATACATTGCGGTCGAATTTATGCAGCAGGTGAATAAGATGCGAATAATTGCTGCCTTCATCGGAATAGAACCCGCCCCATTCGCCGACAACAACCGGAACATCCAGCCGATCCTGTGTACGCTCGTGCTCATCAAAAATAAAGTCTACTCGCTCATTGCTTGCATCATTATACGCGGGCGTATCCACCATTAAATCATACCCATGCGGCGAAAAGACCAGATTCGGTTCAGCTGATCCGTCACGGTAAATCAACCGGGGGGTACTGCATGAAATGCCAAGATTGGAATAGTAGCAGTTTTCCATCATGATGATCCCGCGTTTCGTCACTGCACGAATCGCAGAAGCAACTTTGCGGAAGAATGGATAATAGTACTGCGTATCAAATTCTTTGATAATCGGTGCTGCCTTGCTGATGATCGAATGGTACACTTCCGGGTCATTCAGCACATTGATCAGATCGCCCCGTCTATCCGAATCCAGAAGCTCTTTTATGAGTTCGGGTTTATTCACCCGCTTATTGCCCAACACCGTAGACACAATTCCACCGACAAGACGGCGAAAGGCTTTTCCGCCGGCAGAACCGGGGAAAGGCTCATTAAAGACATCAAAACCAAAAAGATTGGGCTTCTCCTGAAAACGCGCCGCGACATGCGCCCACATATCACAGAAATAATCCTGGAGACCTTTTCCCTCGACGCGCGCATTGTTCCAGAAATTATCAAAAGCCGTATGACAGGCGCCCGGGAAGAAATACCCCTCCGCCCAGACAAACTTCGGTTTTTTCGGCGCTTTCCCGCCGGAAAGATACGCCCATTTCGGCGCGCCGTCCCCCGACCAGGGAAGATCATAGCTGCCATACAGATCCTGGTGCATATCCAGATAGCAATCGATTCCGTATTTCGCGCACAGATCCATAAAATCGGAATAAAAGTCCAGATAGGCTTCATTATATACACCGGGCTGCGGCTCGACAAATTCCCAGATCAAACCAAGACGAATCAGATTGATGCCCTTTGCGCTCAGCTTGCGAATCAAATCCTCGTTCCATTGCGTCGGAACAATAGCGGCAAGGCCTTCTTTTTCAGGGTCGCGCCCTTTCCGAACCATATTGATTCCGTTAAAAATTCGTTCTCTGCCTTTTTCATCGACCAAAGCGCGTCCGCTCACAGAATAGCTTCCCACGGTAGACCTCCTCATCGTTTCAGGCAGGGGAAGAACCCGAGCCGTTTTATTTGATAAAAAAACGCCCGCATTCACCGGGAATGCAGGCGTGGAGCTGCTAACCGGAGTCGAACCGGTGACCTCATCCTTACCAAGGATGCGCTCTACCTTCTGAGCCATAGCAGCATCGACCATGCGGCGCAAATCGCCGCAGCCCTCAGGAACCGTTTTCCCACGAGCAAGACTTATTATACACACATTGACGGGCGATGTCAACTGTTTTTTTCAAAAAGTTCGCTTTTGCGTGCCGGTCTTCCCTGCCGCAGCACAAAAGCAGGATGCTTTGTTGATTTTCTGAAAAGAACCGCCCGCAAAATCGGCAAGATCCGATTCTGCGGACGGCTGCTTGCAACCTGTTTTTCGTTTATGGATTGATCGGTCGATCGGCGCTGATTTTACCAGAAGCAACATCCTCAAAATAATGGGATGTCGTGGGGATAACAAAACGAACGGCTTTTTCAACGATTTTCATGGTGGATTCTTTGACATATTGGATCTCGCCGTCAACATTCACCACTGCGGTTTCATCACTGGTGATGTGGATTTTTTTACCGCGCTTAAAAATCGTGCGATCCCAACCCAGATGTTTCCCGTTTTTATATGGGCCGATCAGCGAAAGCATTTTGATACGGGGAATGTCCTTTTTTACAATGACAAAATCCAGAAGTCCATCGTCAGGCATCGCCAAAGGCGCTGCCATAAAACCACCGCCATACCAGCGGCTGTTGCCGACATAGGCGAAAAGCACCTTCATTGTTTCAGCCGGGCCATCGTCAATGGAGATGGTAAAAGTGTTTTCCATCTTTTTAATAAAGCAATACAAAAGAGAAGCCACATAGGCACTCTCCCCTTTGAGCCACGGAAGCTTTTTAAAACTTGCCTGTTTGTCACAGACATTGGCGTCAAAGCCCATGGAGCACTGGTTGATGGCGTATTTTCCGTTGCACCAAATCGCGTCAAGGAGCGTCGTCTTTCCGTCCATTTGCGCACCGATATCGGAAAACATTTCCCGGTCGCCGAACAAGCGAATAAAATCGTTGCCCGAACCGAGGGGAACCGATGCAACCTCCACATGGTCGTGGCCGATGGCTCCGTTCACAACATCATATAAAGTACCATCGCCGCCGCAGGCATAAACGCGAAGCGGCTCACTGGTAGATTCTGCCATTTTACGGGTATAGGTTTCGCCGTCGCCGGCACAGGATGTTAAGTGGATCTCATACGAAGCGCCGCGCTGTTTACAGGCTTTCTCAATCTCCGGAACAGCCAGCGCAGCCGTTTTTCCTTTTCCTGCCATGGGGTTGACAATAAACAAGTGTTTCATTGCTTTCAGCCTCCGATTGGTTTAAAATACATATAATATTGACATTTAATCATACCGTTATAAAGTTTACGGCGTTTGTCTGCTTTTCTGCCGAAGAGTTTTTCAAAACGCTCATCCGGAGAAATAATTGAATAAGTCCAGCCATGTTCGGGTTGAAATTTTTCACCCATTATTCGACAGATAGACTCCGCTTCCTGCAAATCCAGAAGGCGTTCCCCATAGGGCGGATTGACGATCAAAGTTCCTTTCTCCGATCGTTTTTGGAAGTCACGGATATCCGCTTTTTCAAAGGCAATCCATTTATCGACCCCGGCTCGCCTCGCGTTGCCGGATGCAATATCCAGGCTTCTGCGGTCAATGTCGGACGCAAAGCAATGGAACTGCGCGTGTACATCTTGCAAAGACAAAGCGCGTTCCTTCTCCCTGCGCCACAGACGATCCGGGAAAAGCCGCCAGTGCTGAGAAGTGAACTCCCGGCGAAGCCCCGGGGCAATTCCAAGCGCCAGCATTGCGCCTTCAATGGGAATGGTTCCGGAACCGCACATCGGATCATACAGGGTGTGATATCCTCTCAGATGAGAAAAGCAGCAAAGCGCCGCCGCCAGCGTTTCTCGAATCGGCGCCGCATTGGCGGCAGGACGATAACCGCGTTTATGTAGCCCAACACCGGTGGTATCAATCATCACGGAAACATGATCTTTCAAAAAAGAAAATTGAATTTGATACAAATCGCCGGTTTCCTCAAACCAGGGAATGCGATAAACCTGCTTGAGACGCTCAACCACCGCTTTTTTGATAATCGACTGACAGTCGCGCACACTGAAAAGACGGGAATTCAGCGAATATCCCTTGACAGGGAAACGATCCCGTTTGCCGATCCACTGTTCCCACGGCAGCGCTTTTACACCCTCAAAAAGCTGCTCAAAAGTAGTTGCCTGGAATTCGCCGACCAGCAGAAGAATTCGTTCGGCGTAACGGCTGCACAAATTGGCACGAATCAAAATCTGTTCATCACCGGAAAACAGCACTCTGCCGTTTTCAGCCTGCACATTGGCAGCGTCCATATGTCGAAGCTCATCAGCCAAAGGCGCCTCCAGCCCGAACAAACAGGGCGCGGCAAATGTCAACTTCAAGTACATCGATCCTTTCTGAGTTTATGCGGCGGAAATATGAAGTATATGCATCGCGATGGCGAAATACAAGAACATGGAACAGGCATCCACAATGGTGGAAATAAACGGTGTCGCCATGATGGCCGGATCCACATGAATTTTTTTTGCCAGCATGGGCAATGAGCAGCCCAGCAATTTGGAAAAAACCACCGTACAGATCAGCGTCAGGAAAATAACCAGTGCCAGTGGAAAATCACGGTATTGGATAAAAACACGCAGGCCATTCATCAGGCCAAGAGCGACGGCGCAAAGCAGAGCTACACGGAACTCTTTCCACACCACGCGAAAATAATCTCTTCCCTTGATTTCATCGGTTGCCATACCGCGGATTATCAAAGTAGATGACTGGCTGCCGCTGTTGCCGCCGGTGCCGCTGATCATCGTCATAAAGGAAACCAAAATCGGATAAGAAGTAAATGCGGCGTCAAAATGATTGATGATCGCGCCGGAAAGCATGGAAGAAAACATCAACACCGTCAGCCAGACAATACGGTTCTTTGCGTGTTTAAAAACAGAAGTTTTAAAGTAGGTATCATCGGAAGGATTGACTGCCGCCATGATTTCAAAGTCTTCGGCGTTTTCTTCCTGCAAAACATCCATGGCGTCGTCAATGGTAACAATGCCGACCAGACGGTTTTCGGAATCAACGACCGGCAGCGCCAGAAAATGATATTTGTCAAAGGTCTTTGCCACATCTTCCTTATCATCGAGGGTGTGCGCGGAAATAATATTGGTTTCCATGATATCCGACAACACTACATCGCCTTTTGCAAGCAAAAGATCTTTGACCGTTACGATGCCGATCAGGTGCCGTGTGTCATCCAAAACATAGCAAGTGTAAATGGTTTCCTTATCAATGGCGTCGCGGCGGATCTTTTCAATTGCGGCGTCTACCGTCATGTTCCCGCGCAGATCAACAAATTCGATGGTCATCAGGCTGCCTGCACTGTCATCCGGATATTGCAGAATTTCGTTAATCAGCTTTCGCTGGTGGGGATCTGTGGTTTTCAGAATACGGCGAACGATCGTCGCGGGCATTTCACTGACCAGATCGACCGTGTCATCCAAAAACATATCGGCGATTACTTTTTCCAGCTCGTTATCTGTAAGGCAGGTAATCAGCTTTTCCTGATCGTCCGGCGCTAAATAGGCGAAAACATCAGCCGCTTTGTCCTTGGGAAGCAGGCGAAAAACTTTTAACATATCCTCGCCGTTCAATTCCGCCATCAGATAGGACAGATCGACCGCATTCATGACATTTAACAGGTCAAAAAGGCTTTTGTATTTTCGCTGTTCGATCAGTGCGATAACTTCATCTTTCATAAAAAAAGACCTCCTCATTTACTCTTGCAACAAGACAGAAATAAGGAGCATAAAAGATTCACATTTCCCCGTCCTGAAAAAAAAGACGAGAAAAATGAACTTGAATTTTATGCGTCCTGCTCCATCGGTGGCGTCTACTGCCGGGGCCTGCGTCCATTTCCTCATCTCCTTTGACAAGAACTATATTTATTCTAATCGTTTCCCCCGCACCTGTCAAGAAAAATATCAATTGAATCATAATTATAAAAATAGCGTCATATTTTTTTTACAAGAAAGGACGGAGAGCCATGAGTGAAAGTAAAAAGGATTTTTTTGTCAAAATGACGACAGCACAGTTTTTTATTTGCTTTGTCTTTTTCGGCATTTGCTTCGGGTATTGCCGGCTGTCGCCTGAAAAAGCGGAAACCTTTTTAGCAAACTACCGGCAGGTCGCCGCAGTGGATCTGAATTTTGAAGGGTGGAAAGCCTTGCTGACAGCAGATGATTCGGAACAGGACGATCCCTCGCAAGCAGAAGAAACCACAACAGAAGCAACAGAAGACATGACAGAAGAAGCTGCCGCAACGCTGCCGGCTGAAGTATTGTCCGAACCAGCTTTTGCGCTTTCCGGTTCATTCGGCGCTTCCGCTTCCTATCTTTCGCAAAAGATCACACAGGATCCGGTTTTCCCGGTTGACGGCTGGGTCAGTTCTTCTTACGGGAGCCGGGTATCACCGATCGATTTTTATAATGAGGAGCACAAGGGCGTAGACATTGCCGCAAAAGAAGGGACAGTGATCCGAGCCGTTATGGACGGTATCGTCTCGCTGGTTGACGAAACACCGGGGCGCGGCAAATTTTTGATGCTTGACCATGTCAACACGCCAACGAAAAAAATACAGACCCTGTACCAGCACTGCTCGAAAATCTTAGTAGAGGAAGGCACGGTTATTCGTGCCGGCGAAGCCATTGCGCTGGTGGGAAGCACCGGAGACAGCACCGGACCGCACCTGCATTTGGAATACCGGGTCAACGGTGAATGTCAGGACCCCATCAAAGCGCTGTTTTCTGATCTTTATGCGGTATAAAAAAGGGAAAATTCAATTGGATATCGGCGTTCCGGAGTTGACACTGGCTGCCCTGCTCCTTGTCGCTAAAGGGAAAGAGGTACTGCTATCCGCACTGCTTGCCGCCTCTCTGCATGAAGCGGGACATCTTTTGATGATGCTGCTGTTGAAAAAAGACGCCGCCGGTATGAAAATCACCCCCTTTGGCGCGCGGATCGATTATCAGAAGGAACAGATTCTTTCCTACTGGCAGGATGGATGGATCGCCGCTGCCGGTCCGGCAGCAAGTCTGCTGACGGCGCTTGTTTTTGCTTTTTTTCCGTCTCCCCTGTTGCGGCGCACCGGGGTCGTCAGTCTGCTGCTGGGCATAATCAACCTGTTGCCGGCAAAACCGCTGGACGGCGAGCGGATCTTTCGTGCTCTTCCGATGGTTCAGAACAACAAAAAAAGCGGCAGCCTTTGCAGAAGCGCCGCTTTTTTCAGTATTCTGTTCAGTTATTTGCTATCGATCACAGCAATCGCTTTCGGCGGGGGAAATCTATCGCCCGTCTTTTTCTGCGCATATCTGCTGTTCGCCGCCATTCGAGAAGATCAGACGCTTTGAAGGAAACGCAGGAACTGCTGCTTTCCTTCTGCTGTGCGGGCGAAAACGCCGCACTGCTCTAATATTGCCGCAAATACCGCGCCGATTTCCTGGCGCAGGATTTCGTGGATAGAATCCTTTGTGATCGTATGTCTTTCCGCGATCTGCTTTGCCCACAAAGCGTGTTTTCCGATTACTGCATCATCAGAAAAATCCTTGCCGGAAAGCATTGCCTCCGCCAGAAGCGCCATTTCCGTTTTGAGCCGTGCAGGCAGGACAGCAAGTCCCATGACCTCGATCAAACCGATGTTTTCTTTTTTGATATGATGGTATTCGGGATGCGGATGATATACGCCGTCGGGATATTGTTCGGTTGTTATGTTGTTGCGCAAAACAAGATCCAGTTCATATGCTTCGCCGCGGCGGCGGGCAATCGGCGTAATTGTATTATGAGCAACGCCGTCCGTCTCGTGAAAAATAAATGCCTGTGGATCGGAATAAGAGCGCCATGCGCATAAAACCCGGTCGGCAAGCGCTGTCAGTTCCTCCGGATCTTCGCCAGTCAAACGCAATACGGACATCGGCCATTTGACGATTCCGGCTTTTACATTGGGATAATCCGGGAACTGGAACGCCTCTTCTACTGGAGCTTTTTCCATGGCAAATGTATAATGACCACCCTGGAAATGCTCATGGGAAAGGATGGAACCGCCGACAATGGGCAAATCGGCATTCGAACCGATAAAATAGTGTGGGAACTGCCGTACAAAATCAAACAACTTGCGAAAAGCCGAACGGTCAATTTTCATGGGAACATGGCTGCCGTTAAAAACAATGCAGTGCTCGTTGTAATAAACATAGGGCGAATATTGCAAAAACCAATCTGCGCCGTCAATGGTCAGAGGAATGACACGGTGATTTTCCCGCGCCGGATGATCGACACGGCCGGCATACCCTTCATTTTGCGGGCAAAGCATACAAAGCGGATAGCTGCTCTTCGCCATTTTTGCCGCAGCGGCAATCGCTTTCGGGTCTTTTTCCGGTTTGGACAAATTGATGGTAATATCAATGTCGCCGTATTCCGTGTGCGTCACCCATTTGATATCATTTTTCACCCGATAGGTACGGATATAATCAGAAGCACGGGAAAAATCATAATACCAATCGGTCGCTGTTTTGGGAGATTCGGCATATTTTTCAAAGAAAGTCCGTCTGACTTCAGAGGGTCTGGGAAGCAGGCAGTTCATGATCTTGGTATCAAATAAATCGCGATAGGTCACGCTGTCTTCACACAAACCATTCTGACAGGCGTATGCCAATATCGCCGCCAGCATCTCTTCCAGCGGGGCGTCGATCGCCTCGGCACCGGCGTAGGAATCCAGATGCAGCCGTTCCAGCAACAGATTGACCGTATAAATCCGGTCATCTGCCGTCAAAAGCCCCTGTTTTTCCCCGTAAGAAACAAGCGAAGAAATCGCCTGCTGAATATCCATATCTACCATCCCTTTATTTTTCGAATTATTGCTTTGCGAGCTGCTCAGTCAGCCATTTTTTCACATCATTATATACGACGGACTTATCATCTTCGTTCAAAATCTCATGACGATCGCCGGGATACAAAATGACTGTCGGTTCATTGCCCGCCTTTTCCAATGCGTCTGCGGCCTTTAGCACGCCTCTTCCGTTGCTGCCGACCGGATCTTTCGCGCCTGAGATCAAAAGGATCGGCAGGTCGATCGGTACTTTAAACGCCCAGTCAGGATGACTGACTTTCAGCATAATCGTCGCCAGGTCGCGGAAACCGCCGAGCTTCAATGAAAAACCGCAATAAGGATCTGCGCGATAGTTTTCACGGTTTTCCACATTACGCGACAGCCAGGCGTACTCGTCGTTTTCATCCCGGAACGCCTGATTATATAACTTATTATTCAACGCAAACAAATCGACCTTATCGCTGTCTGCGCCCCATTTTTCGACCAGTTTATCCAGCGGTGTTTTTGCCAGCACCGCTGCGCCGATGATGTTGCCTGTTCCGCAAAAAATCGCGCCGCTCAATTCATAGCCGAAAACAGCACAGTATTGCCTTGCCAACAGAGAACCCATGCTGTGACCGAACAGGAAATACGGCAGATCCGGATACTGTTTTTTCATGATACGATACAAAATGTGAATATCGTCTACCATACGCACATCGCCGTCTTTATTGGCAAAGTAACCCAGGTCTTCCATGGAATTGACGCTTTTCCCGTGTCCGAGATGATCGTTTCCGACGACCACAAAACCACAGCCAACCAGAAAACGGGCAAAATCGTCATATCGTTCGATATGTTCGCAAACACCATGCGCAATCTGAATCACCGCAAGCGGATGCGTTTCCTCATCTTTCCAAATCAAAGTGTGAATCTTATTTTTTCCCGTCGAAGAGTTAAAATAAGCATCTGTCAGCGTAACTGCCATTGGAACCTATCCTTTCTCAATCAAACATATAAACTCTTGTTTCATACGGGCGCAGGACACAACCGTCTGCGACAGCCGTCGGGTCATCATAATTACAGATAACGCATTTTCCGAACCGCAGATCATAAGCCGCCGGAGCGGTAAAGGAAATATTTTTTTCACTGAAAGAACAGATGACCAGCATCCGCTTTCCTTCATACTGTCTGGCATAGCAGTACAAATCACTGCGTTCATGATCGTATTCGGTATAATCGCCATAAATGACAATTTCATTCTGCTTGCGGAAGGCAAGAAGTTTGCGATAAAAATTCAGAATCGAATTCGGATCTTCTTCCGCTTCTTTTACATTGATTTCGGGATAATTGGGATTGATCGGGAACCATGGCTGATCCGCACTGGTAAACCCGGCGTTTTTCTCATCCGACCACTGCACGGGCGTGCGGGCATTGTCACGCGAAGCATAAGCAGCCAGCTTCATGATCGTACTGTCCTTAACGCCGAACGAACGAGCCATGTGATAAATATTCTTGGTGGAAACATCTTCGTACTGATTGATATCCGTCATGCCGATGTTGGTCATGCCGATCTCCTGCCCCTGATAGATAAAGGGCGTACCACTTTGGCAGATATACATGACAGCCAGCATTTTCGCGCTTTCTTTGCGGAACTTCAAACTGCCATACCGGTTGATTACGCGGGGCTGATCGTGATTTTCGAGATACAGCGCGTTCCATGCTTTCCCGTAAAGCTGTTTTTGCCAATTGGTATAAACCTTTTTCAGCTTTTTCAGATTAAAAGGCATTTTGATCCAGCTGACGAACAGGCAATCCGCTTCCATATGCTGGAAATGGAACATCATATTCAGCTCCTGTTCGCTGCCTTCTGCAATGTGCTTGAGGGCGCGCTTCGGGGTCATCATCGGCGCTTCTCCGATGGTCACACAGTCATATTTCCCCCAAACCTCTTTGAACTCCATTAAATACTCATGAAGATGCGGGCCGTCAATATAATGTTCGGCGCCTGCGGCAACAGGCAGCGGGAACCCGTCAGGCAGCCCCTCCCGTTTGGAAATGAAAGTAATAACATCTTCACGGAAGCCGTCAACGCCCATATCCAGCCAGAATTTCATAATATCCTTGACTTCAGCGCGAACCTTGGGGTTATCCATATTCAAATCCGGCTGCTCGGTAGCAAACAGATGAAGATAGTATTCGTCACGCTCCGGTACATATTTCCAGCCGGGACCGGCAAAGGTAGAACGCCAGTCATTTGGCGGCAGTTTATTGTTCAGGCGGCCTTTTCGCCAGATGTAATAGTCACTGTACGGATTATCCTTGCTCTTCCGGCTTTCCAGGAACCATGGATGCTGATCGGAGGTGTGGTTGACAACAAGATCCATAATCACCCGCAGTCCACGCTTATGGGCACCGTCAAGCACGGCATTAAAATCATCCATTGTGCCGTATTCAGGAGCAATATTCCGGTAATCAGCGATATCATAACCATAGTCTTTTTGCGGGGAAACATAAAGCGGAGAAAACCAGATTGCGTCTACCCCAAGACTTTTAATGTAATCCAGTTTTGACAAAATGCCTTTCAGATCGCCGATTCCGTCGCCGTTTCCATCACAAAAACTGCGAGGCCAAATCTGATAAACAGCCATTTCTTTATACCAAGATTTTTTTATAGAATCTGCCATACATACACCCTCAATCCAGACAATATCTGTACTATTTTACAATTTTAACAGTATTTTTATCATTTGTAAAGAGCGCAAAACAAATTTCAAAAAAAAGCGAACAAAAAAACAGACGGATTCTTCCTACTAAAAGAAGATGCCGTCTGTATTTCTCGGATAACCGATAAAATCACATACCAAACAAAGCTAACAGTTTGTCATAGATCTGGAACAAAACTGCCCAAAGAAGCTCAAAGAAACTGGTAACAGTGATCGGCTCGCCTTCGCCGGTGACGGTCGGGATCGCATCTAAGTTCATGGGAAAAACCTCCTGTGTCTGATTTATGTACAATTTTATTATACGCTTTTTGAAGAAGCTGTCAAGCAACAGGGGAAAAATTAACAGTTTTGAAACATGAATAACAAACCGAAACAAAAAATATTTTTTCACAAAATCATATACACAGCAAAAAAACTTGTAATAATCCACAAAATCAGAGTTTCCTCTTGCGGATATTTAGAAGGTATGATACCATAGTCCGAAAGGAGAGGATTGCATGTGCGAAATAATTTCCGTTCTTTCTATATCCCACGACGGAAGCGAGCAGGCAAAAAAAGCGGCTGATCTTCTGCGGCAGGAACTGTACAGCCGAACCGGTACAAAACCGGAGCTCAGCGCCGACGGTGAAATCCATCTGCTGATCGATCCGTCTGTTGCGGGAACAGATGATTATATCATTGAAAAAAACCGAGCGTTTATTTTCCGTGCCAAATCGCTTCGCGGTCTGGTTTACGCCATTGGACTTTTTCTGCGGCGGACAGAATACTGCGGCGGTGAGATTCTACTGATTGAGGACATCTCGGGGAAATACTCCCGCTGCATGTCCGTTCGCGGTCATCAGCTTGGGTATCGTACCACACCAAACGCTTATGACGCCTGGGATCTTGCTGATTATGAGAGATACTATCTGGATCTGATGTATTTTGGCGTCAACACCGTCGAGCATATCCCTTCGGAAGGCAATCACCGCAAAAACTGTTTGATGCGATATGATACAGAAGCGCTTTGCGCTGAAGCCTCCGCCCTGGCGGATCAGTGGGATCTGGATGTTTCGCTTTGGTATCCCAATGCCGAAGAATCCATGGAGAAAATGTTGGAAAACCGCAAAGCGGTCTTTGAACAAACACCTCGAATTGATGCGGTTTTCCCTCCGGGCGGCGACCCCGGCGACTTTAATGCCGATGAATTCATTCATCGGGTCAAAGCAATTTCGGTGCTTCTGAAACAGAAGCATCCAAAGGCAAAAA
Source organism: uncultured Clostridia bacterium (assembly GCA_944380845.1). Taxonomy (GTDB): domain Bacteria; phylum Bacillota; class Clostridia; order Oscillospirales; family Acutalibacteraceae; genus RGIG2774. The sequence goes on from CALWIU010000042.1 coordinate 60,510, forward strand.
TGTTTCCCTCCGCGCAAGCGCCTCGTCAATATCCGAACTGGGGGAACCTTTTCATTCAAGAAATGGAAAAAATGCCGCCTGAGATCGACGGCGTCGTTCTGGGACCGAACCGTGCGATGGATCTGGATGAACTGCGTATGCGCCTGCCGGGGAGATACCCAATCCGTCTTTATCCGGATATTACCCATAATGTGCGCTGCGAATATCCCGTTCATTTTGACAGAAACGACTGGCATTTTGCATGGGCGATCGCGGAAAGCCGCGAATGTATTAACCCCCGCCCCAGAGAATACCGGCGCATTCACCGGCTGACAAGAGGATATATCATTGGCAGCGTCAGCTATTCCGAAGGCATAAACGACGATCTGAACAAGATGATCTGGTCGGATATGGATTATTTCGGCGAAACCGATCTGCGGCAAAGCGTATCGGATTATGTTCGCCTGTTTTTCCCGGGGAGCGATGTTTCGCTTTTGACGGATGCTATTTTTGGACTTGAAGAAAACTGGAACACTGACCCGGCAGAAGGCGGCTGCATTGAAGACACCTATCGGAAGTGGCTTTCCGCAGGCGAAAAGAACCCCGCGCTTTTGAAAAACTGGCGCTACATTCTGCATCTTTTCCGGGCAAGCTGTGATCTTCTGGTGCAAAAACGCCGGCGTTTTGAGCTGAAACTTGTACGCGAATCAAAAAAACTCTTACAGAAAAATTTATTTGACCAAAGCCGTCAGGTATTACAGCAGCCCTTTGACGAAGATTACACAGCGCTTCGCGAAAAAATAGAAGAGTATGCCGCATTTCTCTTTAAAGCCATCGGGTATCAGACTGATGTAAAACGCTATTTCTGCGACTCGTGGGAACGCGGCGCTACGCTGGAAACCATTGATCTGCCGGTCACGGATCGTGCGTATTTGCTGAATCGCTTTGCCTTTGCCGATACTCTGCCGACAGAAGAACGGCTTCCCTATATAAAGGAAGCTGCAACACGAACACAGGTCGATCAGGATGAGTATTATTATTCGGTAGCAATACACGGTCTTGCAGAAACCGGAACAACGCAAACCGGCGAAGTATACTTGAATTTCAAGGGAGACAATCCCTCCATAAACGACGGCAGCGCACCGATGAGCGTCTTGAATGTTTATGACAATTTCACATTCACCTGCAAAGTCAGTGGTTTGACAGCGAAAACGGATTACCAAATCCGAATCGTGTATCTGAATCGAAGAAGCGATGAAGCCGTCCGGCATACCGTTCTGTTTAATGACGAAGTTCTGTATCAGGGACCGCAATTCGGCGCAGAGGATCCGGATTATGACCGCCTCTTTTTGCCGAAGGGGTTTGTCAGCGCGGTTTACACCCTTCCCCATCGCCTTCTTTGCAACGGATGCGGCATTCTTGCATTGAAGGAAGACACCATGGGCGTTATGTTCTCTGAAATACTGATTACAAAAAAGGAGAATCTGCAATGAAGTGGAAAACATGGGCCAAACTTGGCATTCTTGCCGGCACCACAGCCGCAGCCGTTCCGCTGATTCAAAAAAAATGCAAGGAACCGGACGGTAAAAAATTTTTATACGATACGGCTAATTCCGCAGTAACCGGTTTGTGCACAGCGATTGACGCCGTTCTTCCCGCCGGAAAAAAGGGAGATATTCTTGATTTCCAACCCGAACTGCTGCTGCCGGGCACGGAAAACTTTATAACGGATGCCGCGCCCAATGCCCGTTGGGAGCTGGGTTTTGACAAGGCGAGCCTTTTACCCGATGATGTAACAGCGGAGCCTTACTACATCGGCGGCTATCTCGCCTTTCCGCCGAATGTCGCGCAGGGAGTTCTGGACGATCAAATGATCCGCGCGGTTGCGCTTTCAGACGGTTCCGGCAGAGGCATTGCCGTTTTTGCCGTCATCGATTGTGTGGGTATTTCCAACCACGATGTGAACGATATTCGCAATCGTCTTATCGATGACTGCCGCGAAAATCATATCGTAAGCATCAATATCAGCGCCACCCATTCCCATTCCTGCATTGACACCATGGGCGTATGGGGCGAATTGACCACGGCGCTGAAAGTGAATCCACGCAAAGTAAAACGCGAAGAAACCGATTTTGTGAGCGGGCGCAACGAAGCTTTCATGGAAAATCTGAAAACAACTGCCTGCCGCGTGATTCTCAATGCAGTTCGCAGCAGAAAACCAGGCGTACTGTCGCACTGCACGCAGGATGGAAGCCGCTTCGTTCGGGATAAGCGCCCACCGGAAGTCATGATGACGGAAATCCACTCCTTCCTCTTTACGCCGGACGATGGCAGCAGGGCGACCCGCGCGGTCATCATGGCGGCGCATCCTACCCAGTTCGGCGGGAACAACAAAATCGTCAGCGCCGATTATCCCTATTATCTTTGTGAAGAGATTGAAAAAAGCGGTGAAAATGCGCTCTTCTTTCAGGGGGCGCAGCTCGCCATCGCCACGGAAAGAAGCGGCAATGTACCGGACGGCTTAAGCCGTACCGAAAGCATACAGGAATACGGAAGAGCGGTCGGCAAATTCTGTCTGGAAGCAACCATGCAGCCGGTTGAACCGATTCTAAATATCACCGGTAAAAAGATTCTTATCAAGATAACAAACAAGATTTTCAACCTGTTGGCAAAGATTCAGGTCATCAACAACGACATCCTTGCGGGAGATGACAGCGGTTCCCTGCTGATTGTCAGTGAAATCGGATATGCGCAGGTAGGCAAAAACCTTAACATTGCCATGCTGCCCGGCGAAGTCGCGCCGGAACTCATTCGGGGCGGTTGCCTTGATGCTGCCGACAGCTACGACGGTACTTCCTGGCGGTTTGCCCCGTTAGAAGAAACCGTCGGTGGGCCGCTGATTGTGATTGGGCTTTGTAATGACGAGATCGGATACATCATTCCCGATAATGATTATGGTTCCATCGTTGCGCCGCTGCATTACGAAGAAAGCGTTTCGACCGGCAAGCATACCGCATCGAAACTGATAAAGGAATTTACCGCCCTGCTTAACAATCTTCCGCCGAAAGCAAACTAAAAGAAGCCGTCTGAAGGGAAATCCCTCAGACGGCTTCTTTTATATTCGGTTCAAAGGAGACTTTCCAGCCCAACGGCAACGCGTAAAATCAGGCGTGCGTCAGAACTGTTTAATTTGCCGTCACCGTTTGCATCAGCAATCCGGCGAACCGCTTCTGATAAATCTTCAAGACCAACCGCCGCACGAAGCGCCAGCCGGGCGTCGGTGCTGGTTATTTTCCCATCGCCATTTACATCCCCGGTGGACGGCGAAACCGGCTCACTCGGCTCCTCAGAAGGTTGCGTCGTATTTTCTCCGGTTGTCGGTTCATCTGAAGGTTCCTCCGGCTCTTCGGGGGTGGAAGGTGTTTCCTCACGAACATCAGCGGAAAAATAGTCGATCTTCCAAATTCTTTCGCCTTCAACGGAACGAATTCCACCCGTCAATTCAAAAAGGACGGAGCCCGGGAGGACTTGTTCAAAATTGGAATCATATTCTTCTGTTAAAAAGCGAATCTGATATGTCCCATTATCATTTTCATCTTGCTGCTCCAGTATGAAAGACAAAGCAACCGGGTTAGCCTGTCCCTCAAGGGAAACATAATAATACCCATTGCTATAATACCAGAGTTTGGTCAGCACATTTTTATCCATTACTACGCCGAACATATGATACAACAGCTCATCCACCGGCTCGGCGGGAATTTTGCGGCAAATATCGTACCGATACATCGGGTCTAAATGGTCAGTCAAAATACTGGTATCCAGCTGAGAAACAAAATCGTCGCAGGTCAGCACTGCCGGCATCAAATACCGTGCAAATGACTCAAAAGCATTTTCAGAGGAGCTGTCATAAACAAAATCTTCCAGCCCATCCGGAAATACGGTATAAAGCGATGCTAAAAAAGAAACCAGATGATCAAAGTCATCATCTATCAGCGGTAAATATTCCGTGCTCGGCTCCGGATCCGTCGGTTCAGGGTCTGTGGTGTCGGGATCTGTCGGCGCAGGGTCTGTGGGCTCGGGATCCGTCGGTTCAGGATCTGTGGGCTCCGGATCTGTCGGTTCAGGGTCCGTCGGTTCCTCCGGCGTCTGTGTATCAGCATCAGGAAGAACCAGTTCACCATCCGCACTCATGGTATAAAGAACCGGCGCGCTGTAGTCGGTCACATACCAACGCACATTACCATCCGCACACGAAATCGGTTCGCAATCGGAAAGCCGTATGTTTTCCGTCTGATTCTGCGCAAGAATCGTCCCGCTGCCATCAACAACGGCGCTGGCAACATACTTATCCTGTCCGGTAAGATTTTCTTCCCACAAAACAAGGAACCGATCGTCGTTTATTTTGACAAGATGGGGATTGCCGACTGTAATTCCGTCCTCATCTGAATAGTCTGTCAGCCATACAACGGAAGTATGGAACAGATCCTTATCGGTGACAGACAGAAAGACATTCCGGCAGCTGAAAGGGTCATATGCCTGCGCGCTGCCCTGAGAAACAGAATTCGCAGCGATCAAAACGGAATCAGAGGAAAGCGCCAGCCCGCCGACAGCAACGCCGGTATCATTTGCGCCGATACTGCCCTGTATGGAGAAGGTCAGCGTATAACGAACATCTGTAATGGAACCGCCTACATCCGAACGCACCAGAGAAATGTTGCGGGGGTAAGCGTCACCATGATCTACGCGGAAAACATAGGTTCCGTCCGTATCAATATACTGGTTAAAAGAATGGCTGACATAACCAGCCTGCGCAATGTTCATAATCCCGGAATAGCCGTCTACAAGATGAAGGTCGCTCTGATCAAAAACAAAAATCATATTTGCCTGATGATGCAGACCGTCGGAAGAAGCGTACATCTCATGACAGGTATAAACATAGAGATAACCGGCGGTTTCCGTCATGCGCAAAGAACCGGCATCAAAGGGAATATAGGTATTCGCCCCGTAAACGCTTTCGCTTGCCAGCTCCTGCCATGTTTTAGAATAAGCAGTCACGCGCAGAATTTCACAGGAATTGCTTTCCTCTTCATTTTGCTGACCGTAAACAAGATAGTAATTCTCTTCTCCGGCAAAAAAACCGCCAAAAAGCGAAAGATCTTCGGGTTTCGGAATGGTTTTGGATGACAGAAGCGTTCCGTCCGTTGAGAAAATCTCACTGATGACACCGCTGCCGGTATATTCCACCCGCTCCAGGGTGCCGTCGTCGCGCTCCACCAAATAAGAGCGAACCACACTGCTCCAGCGGTTATTGTTCGTGTAATTGTGCCTGGAGACATTTGTTGAGCTTTCCCCGTCAAGGACAATGCCGGTGACGGAATCTGATTTAGCCGTCCGGCTCACACCAGAGGCAGACGCAAAGCCGGAAGGAACGGAGCCACCGGACAACTTGCCGGAAACATCAGAAATTCCGTTTCCCACAGCAAATGCCGAAACGACACCAGAGAGAACCACAACAGAAGCAAGTAAAAAAGAAAAAACCCGCAGAAACAGCGCTTTGCTTGCTCGCATACCCTTTCACACTTCCCATTCTTTTTTCTGTGTAAAAGTTGACAGATTTCCTTGCTGGAACAACTTTTACACAAACATTTTAACGCTGTTCAGGATCGCTTGTCAATAGGTACAAAATGAGAAATCGACATTTTTCACAAACCGCCGAAGGGTGTTCTATCATACCAAAACAAAAAAAGCGAAAAGAAAGAAACTCTTCCCTTCCGCTTCTGCATTATTCCGCGCCGATAATTTTAATGCTGTCTGATTTTATGTCGGTATTATCCAAAACAATTTCCGTGATCTGCAAAACGGAGGTTTCATCGATCTGGCTTTGCGGAACAACAATTTGGATTGCTTCACCGTTCATTACGGCAACGCAGTCCGTCCCCAGTTTTGCGCTGACAAGCGCTTCAATGTCGCTTTCCTGCTTGATTTGCTCGGAAAGCTGATCCAGGTTGGCGTTCGCGTCTTCCAGCACCTGTTCATCTGCATCTGACAAATTTGCCATGACCGCCTGTATGTTTCCAAGCGCCTCATCCCGCGCTGTGTCCCGCTGCAATCGAACCGACGCAAAATAATCCTCAGCTGCATTTTCTTCTGCGCCGACTGCCTGCGCCTCACCCGGAACCGTTTCATCCACAGCATCCGTTTTTGGTTCCAGACCGGATACCGGCGTTGTGTCCGGCGCGGTATAATACCAGTTGACGAAAACCGCCGCCGCCAGCGCGACGATCAGCACCGCCATAACCACTTGCCTTTTTTTTGTTAGCTTTGTCATAGTTTGCCTCCGTTTATTCTTCATTCTTCATTTTTGCCACATAAATTTTTTCTCTGCTGAGCCCGAGTGCCGCGCTGACTGTTTCTGTCACCTCCCGTTTTACGGCTGCGCTGCCGCCGCCTTCACAAACCACCGCCACACCGCGGATCATTGGAGCAATGGTTTGCACCAGCAGCCCGGTATCCCCGCTGTCGCCGTCAACCAATACCACGCTTTCATCCCGGCTGGATTCAGTTGTTCGCTCCCCGTTTGATGATTCCGTTTTTTTATCGGTTGCAAAAGTTTGCTCGCCGTCCGTTTCAAAGCTGACCATAACCAGCGCTTTTCCTGCGCCGTCAACGCTTTCGACCAATTCGCGAACCTGCTTTTGGGTACTTTCCTGCAATATGGAAAACCGGTTCTGCGCTTCGTCATTTTTCTTCTCTGCGGAAGGCGAATTCCCGACCGCCTCGGACAGAAACAGCAGAATAACGCCTAAAACACCGATCAAAATAAGCAATCGGTTCTTTTTTTCCGGCTGCAAAAAAGCCGTACGAATGCGCTCGGCTGCGTTTTTCAGATTCATGGTTTTTCGTCCTTTATTCAGAGATGATTTGCACAACAAGTCCTGTTTTCTCACGCAAAAATTGACTGATCGCTTCACCGTCCTTTTCGCAGGTGATCTCGACTCTGCTAATATCTATGACGCCGTCATCTCCGGTATGACAAACTGCGTGGATGTCAGAATAGAGAAATCCGTTTTCATCCAGCAGCGACGCAACGGTATTTTCTATTTCCGCTTCATAAACAGCCAGCGCCCCTTCCGGCAGGGAAATTTCTTCGTCTGCCGGTTCTTCATAAGCAAAAGCCGCCGGCGCGTCTTCTGCGAAAAAAGAGGCAAAGGGAAGGAAAACCATCCAAATCATAAAGAAGCCCAGAACTGCCCTGCCGGTTTTTTGCAAATTTCCTTTTGGGAGGATAAACCCGAAAAGTGCGCTGCCGACAGCAGCAATACATATGTTTTTTGTCCACAGCAAAACTTCATCCATATTAACCTCCCGCAAATCGAAGCAGAATACCGACCGCAGAAATAAACACAAAAGCATCGAACAGCAATAAAATATTCAGCATCACAATCACATTGGAGACGCCGGACAAGTAAAAAGCAACCTGCGTCTGACCGGTCAGGGTAGCAGCAAAAGAGCAGAAATACAGGGCAGCCCACCAGACAAGCACTTCCAAAAGCGGCGGCAGCACAATAAAGATCATCGCCAATATTCCCAAGGCGCCGACTGATTTATTGACCGATTCCAAAGCCGCAGTGACTGTGGAAAGGCCTTCGCTCAGTGCACCGCCGACAACCGGAACCAAACCGCCGATTAAAAATTTTGCGCCCTTGAATGCCAGCGTATCGGCAGCCGATCCTGCCACGCCTTTCAAAGCCAGCACACCGGAAAACAAAGAGGAGACCGCACCAAGGGTTACCGTAAACAACCTGCGAAAAAACAACGCGAGATTCTGCAAATTAAACAGCGGATTGACTGCCGCCACCAGACAAAGCGCGGCATAAGCGCCGGTCAGCGGGACAAAAAACAAATCGACTGCACCACCCACCGCCTGCGCCGCCCCCATGGAGGCAGCAGACAGCGAGGCGGACAGAACCGGTTTGCCGCTTGCCGCTGTCAGCCCCGCCATCACCGGGATCAGCAGCACGGTAAAATCAGATAATAACCGCACCGCGCTGAGAATGCGGCTGACACATTCAGCGACCGGCGCGATGACAGCCAGTGACAAAAGAAGCATGAACAGCATTCCGCCGGCTTCGTTTGCTTTTCCGATAGATGGAGCCGCGGCGTCCGTCAAGGCAAACAGCAGAAGAAGGCCAAAAATAACGGCACAGCGTTTCAGCGGCTGCGCCAGATAGCCGGTCACAAGACCGACAGCGGACGAAACAACCTTGGCGGGCGTTACCGAAAAAAGGGACGAAGGGTCAGAGACATCAACGCCAAGCGAATCGAGGATGTCCAGGGTTTCTTCATCCAGCGCCGTGAAAGCATCTTTCGCGCCGCTTTCCGCATAAAGCGCCTCGGAGTCTTCCTGCGCGGCTGTATCACCGATTTGCTCCGCGGCAAAAGCGATCGGCTGGAGAAACAGCAAAACAAGCCCAATGAGTGCAGCCGCCGTCAGCCTGCAAACATATTTTGCTCTGTTCTTTCTGCGCAAAGCGCATCACATCCTTTACTCCATCGCTTCAAAAAAGACAGAAGCCATATCCACAAGCGCGCGCAAAAGCGGCAAAGATGCAGATATCATCAAAACCTTTCCGGCGAATTCTGTCTGGGACGCCAGCGCGTTTTGCCCATGGTCACGGCAAAGATCCGATGCGAACTGCGTCAAAATGGCAAGTCCTGTCACCTTCAGCAGAACCACAAAATATTCGCGATCGACCATAGCGCCGTCAAAAAAGGACTGCGCGGCCTGTAAGAGCGACAAGAGTTCCGGCAGCACATACAAAAGCACGGCGCAAACGGCAAAGCATTCGGCAAAGACAGAATATTCAGGCGCCGCTTTTCGCAGCAGCGCATATACGGCAACGGCGGCTACCGTAAACAAAAGCACCTTGATCATCGTTACAAGTCAAATATCGAGCGAATGTAGCGAAACAATTCACTGATATGCGGCAAAAGCATCATCAAAACAATGATCAAACCGGCAATGGTGGTAATCATGGTATATTCTTCTCTGCCGGACCGGATCAGGATCTGGTTTATGACCGCAACAATGATTCCGATCGCGGCAATTTTAAAAATAACATCAACATCCATAAGCTTCCTCGCTACATAAAGAGAATGACCAGTGCCATGCCGCCGAAAACCGGCAGCATAACGGCAAGACGGGAAAATCGTGTTTTATCTTCAACGGCATTTGTGCGGAAATCCAGCAGTTTTTCTTCCATGGCGCCGCATAACAGCATCTGACCTTCCCGATCGCTTTTCCCGAGAGAATCACCGAAGCGAAGCAGCTCGTTTTTTTCTTCGGGTTTCAAAATCGCGCTACGGCTCATAACAGACTTTTTCCAGTTCTCAAAAAAACCGGAATCATTCCCGTCTATAAAAAAATCGTTTTCTGTTTGCAAACGCACCATGATTGAATCCAGCGGTTCCAAAAAATATTCAATCCGACGGCGGATGGTCCGAACCGCGTCGATTGCTGCATTAAGCAGGGCGATCCGTCGGATCATTTTGAAATGATAATACTTCCCCACCCCTGCCGACGCCAGCAGTATCAGCAGTGCGCCGATCCATTTCATCAAGCAAATCCTCCCCTTTGTAATAGACCGGCGGTTCACCGACACCCCGCAACAGAATGAACCAGTCAAAACACGCGCTTTTTACCAGCCGCCGGCAAAGCGGACGACGCAGGAACTGTTTTTTATCGGCACAGTGAACGCTCAGCAGAAAATCAACACCGTTGTTCATGCTTTTCAGCACCGCCTCGCATTCTTCCTCATTACATAGTTCATCGCAAACCATGATCTGCGGCGACAGCGATCGTACGGCGCGCTCAATCGCCTCTGTTTTGCGGTAAGCGCGAAGCACATCAATGGTAATGCCGTGGGCACTTCCCAATTCTTCCCGCTCATCAGCCAGCACCGTTCGGTAAAAATACGGCGCGGAAGACAGAATACCGGCAAGGGAGCGCAAAACCGTTGTTTTTCCTGTCATGGGCGCACCGATTAAAACCGCACTGCAAAGACCGTCCGAAAATATTTTGTTTGCGATCTCCAGCCCCGCATAAGGGATTTCCTTCACAATGCGAAGATTCAGCGAAGTGATATCACGCACGCTTTTGATCCTGTCGCCGTCATGGACAGCCGTTCCCGCCATGCCAACGCGGTATCCGTTTCCGTAAGTCATGTACCCTTCGTTGATTTGATGTTGGTGGGCATAAACCGATCCATCGCAAAACCGGTACACAAGCTCCTGTATTTCCCGTGCGGTAACAACCGGTGTGTTTTCACAGGAGATTTTAGAATAGCATCCCTGTCCATACGGGAAACAGATCCCATAGGCACCGACCAGCGCCACCGCTTTGTCCTGCCGCAGTCGGATTTCGTAAGTATCCTGCTTTATCTGCGGCGCAAGCGCCGACAACACACGAAAGAGCCGCAGGGGAAGAATCCGAATCAATTCATCAAAACTTTTTTCGCCGTCTTTCAAAGTTCTCATTCCTTTCGATTGCTTGTCTGATACACTATATGGACAACGGCGAACAGGTAGAACAAAAAAATTTCACAAAAGCTATTGACAAAAGAAAACCAAGCGACTATAATAATATAGCACTCAGGTGAGTGCCCGATATCATATCGCGGAGTGGAGCAGTCCGGTAGCTCGTCGGGCTCATAACCCGAAGGTCGTAGGTTCAAATCCTGCCTCCGCAACCAA
>CALWIU010000043.1 GCA_944380845.1 uncultured Clostridia bacterium
CTGACCGACCTCTGTACATCTATACCCAACACCGACCGATCGGAACGGTGTTTTTTCTTTTCTCTATCTTTTAACTCAAAAAAAGGACTGCCGCTCTTGGATGAATCCAGTTTGCGACAGCCCCTTTTTATTATCCTTATTTCTTTTTTACTTGTTATGATTGATCAGCCAAACATCCATTTCGCCCGGGTCGGGTTTTTCAAATTCGGACATCAGTTTATGCAGTAAACCCTGGTCTAAATAGAAGTCGGATCCACCGTTTCCATCTTTGATTTTTTGATTTCGTTTTTCAATGCAACGATGCCATTGATCATCCGCTATGTCCATGTAGTGCCACTCGACAGCAATCCCTTGTTCAGAGAAAAAATCAGTCAATTCGCGGCGTTCTTTTCGTGTCCAGAATCCCCAGTCCAAAAGAACAGAACATCCTGACCGGACAATTTGAACGGCTTTCTTCGCCAGATACTTTTTTACTCGTTTAACAAAAACATTGTAAAACGCACCTTGTTCGTTCCTTATCAAATCAAAGGTAGCTTCGTCAGCTGATAAGAGAACGGCATTCGTTTTTTCTTGAAGTTGTTTTGCATAGTATGACTTCCCACTGCAAATCTTACCGCAAATTGCAATTACTTTTGCCATATATCCGTCCTGTTCCTTTTATTATTCGGTTTGCGCCGGGAGCAGATCGCCGCTGAAATGCAGCGTATATTTGCCGATACGGAAAATCAGCGTGGGGCGCCGGCTCTCGTCGGCATAGGTGGTCATGGCGCTGACAGCATAGCCGTCGGTGCCGTTCAGGGTGACTGTATAACGGGTGCTGTCGGGACTGCGATCCGCCCGGCGATAGGTCCCGGCATAGCTTTTGCCGCTGTCGGTGTCGCGGATCTCAAGTTTCCCATCCGCTGCCTCACAGGTCATATGAACCGTTTTTGCGGATTCCGGTGCGCTTTCCGGCCAGTGTGCAGGATCAAAAGCAATAATCCGTCCGCCGTCGTCTTGAATCGCGTCCATTTGCCAGTCGATCTCTTCAATGGCCGGCGGTTCGGCAATCGCGCCGCAGCTGCTGAGGAGAAAAAGAAAAAGAAACAAAAGACAAACTGTTTTTTTCATCAATCGTCATGCCGTCCTTTCTTATCCAGTATCAGGAATGTCAGCCGAACCATACCCAGCAGCAAAGCAAACAGCAGCAGAAACAGCGCTGTTCCGGGCAGCCGTTCGGCGAAGCCGGCCGCCGAACCGATGATCTGTATGCCGGTGGCCTGATCTGCGCCGCCAATGGGGACGCCTGTCGCGTGCAGGCGGATGCCGCAGTCGATCAGGAAAAGCAGAATCGCTGCCGCCAGGCTCAGCAGGGCAGCGGCGCCGACGGCTCGGTTTTTACGCTGTGCCGATTTGTCAGGGAACGGCGGGAACGATTGTGCCAGCTCCTGCGCATTGCCGAGAAGCGCAATGGTTTCCGTCTCTGTTTTGCCATCGCGCCGGGCGGCGTCAAACGCTTCGGAAAGATCATGCAAAATGCGTTTTCTGGTTTTTCGGTCACATTGCAGTGCCCGTTTGACTTGCCGGAAATATGTCTTTTTCAGATTTTTCATTGCCCGCCCTCCAATAAATGCGTTACGGCGGCCGTATACCCGCTCCATTCTTCCCGCATTTGCTTTAGTGCTTCTTTGCCTTTTGCTGTGATATGATACTGCTTTTGCCGGATGTGGGCAGGGTCGGTGACGATCCAGCCTTTTTCCTCCATCCGGTAAAGCACCGGATAAACGGAACCGGCTTTCGGCGCCTGAAAAAAAGCGCCGCCTGCGCGCTCGAGCTCATTCAGGATCGCATAGCCGTAACGGCAGCGCCCATCGGCAATAAATGTCAGCAGAATCATTTCCAGCGTGCCGCGTTTGAGCTGCTGTAGATTCGCGCTTTCCATGGCGCGCCTCCTTTTTGTTATTTAGTGCCGCTATATAGTATTGCTTACATATTGTATCATGGCTGCCATGCTGGTGTCAAGCTGCTTTTTCCATCAAAAAACCCGTGCCGAAAGGCACGGGTTCGGAAAGGTCGTTTTTGTTTGATCCGGGTTTCAGGCGCAGACAGCCCTTGCTTTTTTGTCGCAGACGGTCACGATGCCGTCGGCACCGTCGATATCCCGGATGATTTCGCCGACGGAGGGTACGCAGATGCGGCTGCCGGTCAGGGGGTCTTTTATGCTGATTACCGGTGTTGTGATGCTGGCTTCCACCTTGCTGCGCTCGAAAGCCAAATCACAATCGATCATTTCGCAGTTGACCAGCTTTAAGTTTTTGCAATAGCAAAGCGGCTGGGTGCCGATGATCCGGCAATTTTCAAAGGTAACATTTTCGCAGTACCACGCCAGATATTCGCCCTTGACCACGCTGTCGCGCACCACCACATTTTTGGCGTGCCAGAAGGCGTCCTTGGTGTCAAAGGTGCAATGTTCAAAAACAGCGTTTTGGATATATTGGAAGGAATACTTTCCGGTAAAACGCACATCGGTGAAGTGCAGGTTTTCAGAGCGCATCATAAAATATTCGCTTTCGGCGTCACAATTTTCCATCGTGATGTTTTTGACCGACCAGCCGAATTCCGGCGAACGGATGTCACAGCCGCGCAGGGTGACATCGGCGCATTCCCGCAGCGCTTTGATGCCGTGCATTTTGGTGTTTTCAATGGTAATGTGATCAGAATACCACAACGCCGCGCGGCAAAGCTCGGTCATTTCGCTGTCACGGATCACAAGCCCGTGGTCATGCCAAAAGGGATAGCGCAGGTTCATAAAACAGTGTAAAGCCTGAATATCGGAGCACTCCTTCAGGGCACTTTCGCCGTCGGCTTCGCCGTCAAAGGCGCAGTTTTTCACAATAAGCGAACGGCTGCCGTACAGGGCGCGTTCTTCGTCAAAGGATTGGTTTTCAATGGTTCTCATAAGTTCCCCTTCTTTTCTTCGGATGTTGGATGCGTCAGGCAGTAAATCAGATAGTCCAGACAATCGATTTGTTTTTCCTTTTGGTGCAAATTGTCCAGAAGCTGTTTGCGATGACGATTCAAAAGCTGCAATTGCTGCGGCGTGTCGCTCTCGGCAAAAAAGCGATCGATCCATTCACGGGAACAGCCCGCGTCGATCAGATTTTGCCGCAATGAAGCGTCGGGACGCGCGGCACAGCGCTGTGCATATAAAAATTTTTCCTTTTTCATAAAAATCACCATCAGGGACGCAAAGATTATATAGGCTGCTTTCCTGATCCATTTACAGTATAGCGCAAGGCGGCACAAATGGCAAATACATGATTTTTATTGATTTGCATTGATTTTATTTATGGAATCGGCGATAATAGCAAAGATAATGATGCGCATACGATGGAAATTCATGGTTGCAGAGGTGAAAATTTTCCGTTATGATAGAAGTGAGGTGATTCCATGGAGCTGCGTTTATTGGAATATTTTTTGGCAACGGCACGCGAACAGAGCATTACGGCGGCGGCCGAGTCGCTGCATCTTTCGCAGCCGGCATTATCGACCCAATTAAAAAATTTGGAAAAGGAATTGGGAAAGCAGCTTTTGATTCGCGGCACAAAGGGTTCACGGCGGGTGCTTTTGACCGAGGAAGGGATGATTTTGCGTAAGCGCGCGCAGGAAATCCTTTCTCTGGTGAGCCGTACCGAAGAGGAAATCGGCGCGGCGGAAGAAGCGGTGATCGGGGATGTTTACATCGGCGCGGGTGAAACGCAGGTGGTGCGGATTTTTGCTGAAGCCGCGAAAAGCCTGCATGAAAAATACCCGCAGATCCGCTATCATATTGCCAGCGGAAACGCCGAGTATGTGCTGGAATATCTGGACAAGGGACTGATTGATTTCGGGCTGCTGTTCTGTCCGGTGGATCCGGCAAAGTACGAAGCGCTGACCGTGCCGCATCAGGATACCTGGGGGGTTTTGATGCGCCGGGATGCGCCGCTGGCACAAAAGGAAGTGATCCGCCCGCAGGATCTGGCGGGGCAGCCGCTGATTCTTTCGCACCAACGCGGCGGCAACGAAACTTTTGCCGAGTGGATCGGGGAAGAAAAGATGCAGGTTGTGGCGACCTATAATCTGTTATATAACGCGTCTCTTTTGGTGGAAGCGGGACTGGGCTATGCCGTGGGATTTGATAAGCTGATCAACACCGAGGGCAGTGATCTGTGTTTCCGGCCGTTGTCCCCCTCGCTGTATGCCCAGAGCAGGATCATTTGGAAGCGCTATCAGATTTTTTCCCGTCCAGTCAGTATCTTTTTGAAATATCTGCGCGAGTGGCTGGAGAAGGAAGAAAACGCAGACCAGGATGGATATGGTTTTTAAGCTTTTGGAGGGAAAAGCTTGTCGGCGTCATAATAGAAAACGAGCCCGGTCTTCGTAGAAGGCCGGGCTCGTTGGAAGCTTACCGGTACATATCTGTTTGCCGGGTATGTGATTCACCGGCGCTGTCTGCCGGAACCGGCGGACGGACGCATTGTCTGATGACAAGAACCATCGTATCGACCGGGTCGCGGCAGTCGGAATGCAGCCATTCTCTGACAATGGCCATGATCCCTTCGACATAATAAGCGATATAGTATTTATAGATACTTTCCGGGATCGCAAATCTTGACAGAACCGGCTTTAGAATCTGCTGCTTCAGATGTTTGTACTGCTCGTCTACCTGCATCCCGCCGGGATTGCGGAACGCGGCGCGGTAAATATTTTTATTGTCCAGGATAAATTGCAGGTAGGGGCGCAGATAGTCTTCGGTAATAAAGATCAGGTCGCGTTGCTGTTTGTCGGCTATTTTCGCGGCGATGTCCTTTTCCTGCTTGGAAAAATAGGACAAAAAGCGGTTGTTTACCATTTCTATTGTTTCCTTTACCAGATCGCCGATCGTTTCATAATGAAGATAAAAGGTCGATCGGTTGACGCCCGCCTTTTCACAGATTTCCTTGACGGTGATGTAGGCAAAATCTTTTTTTTCCAGCAGTGCGAGAAGCGCCTCATCCATCAGGAGAGCCGTATGAAAATATTTGCTTTCCGATTTGTTCATCGGCTGTCCTCCCTGCCTGTTTATTCGTCTGCGTCGACGATTTGCCCGGCAAGCTGTATGATCTCAAACGCATACTTGCGCTTGCCGCTTTCCAGCAGTTTTTTATAAATCGGGTAATTGACGCCGACGCCGATCATGCCGATGATACCGATGACCGCCCCGATTATCGACGCCAAAAGACCGCCGCCGCCAATGACGCCCATGGACAAACACATTCCGACGCCGAGAACAAGCGTCATGAGGCAGCCGAAGGTGTATGCGAAGATATTCGCCTTGCTTTTGGCTTTTCGATCCAGTTTTTTCAGGGCGATCACTTTCGAGGCGTCTTTGGGGGCATATTCGTTGGCAATGGCCTGTGCGTAAAGTTTATCGGTGTTCATAGCGGGATCTCCTTTGTATGATATGTATTTCAGCTCTTGCTGATACTGTCATCATACCGGATTTCTGCGCGAAGGGAAACGACACGCACGGGCTTTTCTGTTGATTTCTGCACGGACTGCCGGCGGATCAGACCTTTTCCCAAAGCAGGCGGTTGTTTTCCATGCGGAAGGTCAGTCTGCCGCTGTCTTTGAGGAAGGAAAGGTAGGAGCGAACGGTACTGCCGATCAGGGCGTACTGCTCAATGGTCATGGTCTGGTCATAGTCGTCAAACAGGTTTTGCAGAATCGTTTCAAAGGTACTGCCGCCGGCACAGTGGGAGACGATGCGATTGGCAATCTCACAGATCTTTTCCCGGTTGAACTGCGCCAAATCGGCAATTTTTTCGGCTGGCGCCGCGTGGGAGGGAATAAAAAGGGCGGCGGACAGAGCCGAGACCTTTTCGAGGGTTTGCAAAGCGGCGGCAATATCGTATAAGAACCAGAGCGGGTGTTTTTCCAGGGTTTCCCGGCTCGCAAGACAGTCGGCAAGAAAGACCACATCGTCAGGCGTGCGGAAACCGGTCATATTGAAAAAATGGCCGGGCAGCGGAATGCTTTCAAAACCGGCGGGCAAGTCCGCGTCGGTCAGGTTTTGCGCATCGGCAGGCTGTGCCAGTAAAAATTTGCCGCGCAGCTCTTTGCAGGGATACCCGCCGTATAAAAACGACGGCTCCAAAATCGGGTGGTTGGTAAAATCGCCTTCGATCTGGGGCGCAAAGATCCGGCAGCCGGTTTGCTGCTGCAAATACCGACAGCCGCCGATGTGGTCGGCGTTCGAGTGCGTCAGGTAAATCGCCCGCAGCTTCCAGCCTTTCTCGTCCAACAGTTTGCGGACTCTTCGGCCGGCGTCCTTATCGGAACCGCTGTCAATCAAATAGACTTCATCGTCGGTTCGGCGGTATAACCCGATTTTTGCGGGACATTCGATAAAATAGGTTTCACCGGAGGCGCGGATCAGTTCGTACATGTCGGTATCTCCTTTGCCTGCTAACAGACCGTTGTTTTTCCTGCTTTTTTGCCGGGAGGGTCAATTGTCGGACGAGGGGGCGGCGTTATCTTCCATCGCCGCTTCCTCTGCTTCCTGTTTGGCCCGTTCCAGATCGCTGAGGTTGACTTTTTTCGCTTTCAGGCGATAAAAGCTGTATGCAAAGAGGGCGACAACCATGATAATGATCGCGTATTGATCTCCGCTTTTCAATGTGGTAAACAGCGCGACGCTGATCAGCAAATCGCAGAGAATGGCGAAAATCATGGTCAGGCAAAACAGCCATTTCGGCATATGGAAAAAGCTCTTTTTCCATGCCGCCGGGTATTTTTTGACCAGACGGAACATCAGGATATTGTTAATCAGGTTCAGGATCATCACCGGGATCATCATCAGGGAAATCAAAGCGTTCAAGCCCACATCGACAAAGACCGGCACGATGGCGATCACATACATGACCAGCATCAGAAGCCACGGATATCCTTTTTTTGTTTTTTTGCCTAAAACCGCAGGAAGCCATCCGTCCTCAATGGTTGCCATCAGCGGGTACTGCACGCTGGCAATCGCGCCGTAAAGGGAAGTCGCAATGGCGAAGCACGCGCCGCCGATAATAAAGATCACAAAGACCGGATAGGGGAAAATCTCTTTTGCAATAATGCCGAGGTTTTTGTCGGCGACCTGCTCCACCGGCACAACACCGGCGGAAACGATGCCGATCAGGCAGTAGACCACCGCTACCACAGCCGAAGCAATCAGAATGGCTTTGGGAATGCTGCGCTTGGGATTTTTGGCGTCCGGGGTCATGGCGATGGGAAGCGTTGCGCCCTGACAGGCAAAACTCATGGCTGCCACTGCCATAAGCAGACCGGATGCACCGCCCTGAAAATAGTTTTCAGAAAAGGGATTCGCCGTGGCGTAATCGACTTTGGTCATGCCGACGACAATATAGACAAGAAGGGAAAGAATCAGCACAACGACCATAATCAGGTTGAATTTCGCCATGAATTTTCCGCCGAAAAAAGTGGTCAGGAAAAACAGGGTCAGAATGCCGATGGCGATCCATTTCTCATAGGGCGTAATCTGCGGAAATACCGTTGCGGCATATTCCACAATGGACATGGCGAACATCGCGAACGCCAGTCCGGTGAAAATGGAGGAAATGGCGGAAACGCCAACCAGAAGCGGCGGCTGCAAAAGCGCCTGCTGGCTGTAATTGCCGCCGGGTAAAACGAACATACCCGCCATCAGCGTTTTGTAGGCGTAGGCGAACAGCACCACCACGCACGCCAGCACCAGTGCCAGCGAGATGGAGTGTCCGGTAAATCCGATGCCCATGCTCATGGAAACAAAGATGCCTGATCCGATGCAGTTGCCAATACCGTAACAGGTCAGTTCCGTGACGCCCAGTTTCTTTTTGCTGTCATTTGTTTTTCGGTCTGCCATAGTTGATCCCTCTTTCTTACAGTTGTTTCAGAAGCTCCCTCGGGGTAGGAAGATCCAAAATCGTTTTTCCATAGTGCGAATAGGTGACCGTTGCGTTTTGATCCACGATCACAAAAGCGGAAAGCTGGTTCTGACGCGGGCCGTCTTCCGGGGAATCGTCGCCGTCCAGCGCCGAAGCAATGCTGTTGACAAAGTCGGTATCCAGCAGCTTTCTGACATATTTGGCAACAAAAGCGTTATAGACCGCATCGCCTGCCAGCATCTGCACAATGCCGTCCGCCTCAAACACATTGTACTGGTCGTATAATATTTTCTGCGGATCGGCGATCAGCTCAAAGGGGTATTTTTTCTGGGCGGCGGTCACCGTATCAAGGGGCGACTGTAAAACAACTTTGACATCATAGCCTTTTTGTTTCAGCAGGGGATACGCCGCGCAAAGCATGGCCAGGGTCGCCCGGCAGATTTCGCATTCGTAGTAACGGGAAAAAACCAGAAGGGTCGGTTTCGGCGCAAGCTCCCTGTCGGTGCCGAAGGCGCTGTTGTAGCGGAAATTCTGCACCTTGACGCCGGGCGAAAGCGTTTGATGAAACGGTTTTCCGTTTGCCGCCCAGTCTGCGCGAACCGCTTCGACCGCCGCGCGGAAGCGTTCCATGGTGCGTTCAAGCGTTTCACGGGCGCACGCCAGATTGATGCGCTGGAACCCTCTTCCCGCTTCGCCGAACATCTCACCGTTATCCAGATAGATGTGCGCGCCCTCGAGCATTTTTTTCAGCTCTTTGTGCGTCATGCCCAGCCCGCGCATATCCAGCCATTGCAAATAGGTTCCTTCCAGCGGGCTGACACGGATCTCCGGGAAATGCGCCGCCATATAGTTTTGGACATATTTTGCGTTTCCGTCAATGACCGTCAGCAGCTCTTCCAGCCAGTCTTCGCATTCGTTATAGGCGGTCTGACAGGCGGTATAGGCGAAAATGTTCAGATCCATCTGCATATTCATCATGGAACAGGCAATGGTTTTTGCCCGAACCGAAGGATTGGCAATGATGATATTCGATCCTTGCAGTCCTGCCAGATTAAAGGTTTTGCTCGGCGCGGTGCAGACGGCAATGCGCTGTTGCAGGCGCGGATCGACGGTGGCAAAAACCGTATGCTCATAGCCGGGCATAATCAGATCATGATGAATTTCGTCATCAATGATGAAAATATCGTTTTCGCAGCAGATATCCGCTGTGCGTTGTAATTCGTCGCGCGTCCAGACTCTGCCCACCGGATTGTGGGGGTTGCAGAACAGCAGTGCTTTGACTTTGGGCGACGCTGTTTTTTTCTTCAGGTCGTCATAATCAATGGTGTAGAACCCGTCTTTTTCCAGCAGGGTGCTGTAAATGATTTTTCTGCCCTTCGCCAGCACCGCCATATCAAAAGGATAGTAAACCGGCGTCAGGATCACAACGCCTTCGCCCGGTTTGGTAACGGCTTCGATCAGCAGCCCCAGCGCATTGACCACGCCCGGGGTGTTGACGATCCATTCTTTCTGGATCAGGTAATGGTGGCGGCGTGCCATCCAGTTCTGGACGGCTTCCAGATATGCGTCCGTCGCGTGGGTATAGCCCAGAATGGCGTTTTCGGCAAGGTTCTTCAACGCGTTTACGATCGGCGGAGCAGTGGGAAATTCCATATCCGCCACGGAAAGGGGAATGGCGTCCGGTTTTTCGCCGTGAACGCTGTCCCATTTGTTGGAACCGCAGCCGGCGCGATCCGGCACGGCGGTAAAGTCGTATTTCATGTCGGCACCTCCGGAAAAGAAGGGCATTTTGCCGCGCCTTCTTTTTGTTAAGTATCTTAATTGTACTATTTTTTCTTGACAGTGTCAATCATCTTTGTTAGAATATGAAAAAACAACACAAAAAGGAAGACGCTTTATGCAGCCGATTATCGCAATGCCGCAAATGGGCAACGATTTGTTCCGAAAATATATGAAAAGTAAATATGTGCAAAGCCTTGCCAGAGCGGGCGCAGTGGTTCGCTGGATCGACGGACAGGACCCTCAGAAAGCGGCACGGGAAGCGGCGGCCTGCGACGGACTTTTGCTGCCCGGCGGGGCGGATATCGCGCCGGAGCGGTACGGCCAGCCCCCCACAGAAAACAGCGGCAAACCCAATGCGATCCGCGATGAAGCGGAATGGCAGATGCTCGCTGCCTTTCTGGATACCGGCAAGCCGGTGTTTGCCATCTGCCGGGGGATGCAGTTTGTCAATGTGTTTTTCGGCGGTACGCTGTTTCAGGATATCAAAGAGAAGCAGCAGTACCGGCATATGGACTTTTTTTCCCGTGCATCGAGCTGTCATCCGGTTTCCATTGAGCCGAACAGCCTTTTGTACCGCCTGTGGCAGACCGAAAAAACCGAGGTCAACAGTATGCACCATCAGGCGATCGACACACTGGGGAAAGGCTTGCGTGTCAGCGCAAAAAGCGGCGATGGGTTTGCCGAAGCGATTGAAACGCCGGAATATCCTTTCCTGCTGGGCGTGCAGTGGCACCCGGAGCATATGAGCCGGAAAAGCGAACAGCAGCAGCGGCTTTTTGATGCGTTTGTTCGGGAGTGTGCAAACAGATGATGGACGAGCAAGAGCAGATCCGGTATCTGTCCCAGCAGGCGGAAAAGCTGTATGCCTTTGTTTTTGAAAGTTATGCGTTATATTCCGCCGCGAGAGATTACGGGAACGGTGAAAAAATGACGATGACAGAGATCCACACCCTGTCGCTGATCGCTGATCATCCGGGGCTTTCGGTCAGCGGCGTGTCAAAAATGTGGAACAGCTCGGTCAGCGCCGCGTCGCAAAACATCAACCGGTTGGCGCAAAAAGACCTGATCGAGAAGAAAAAAGAAGCCGGAGACGGGAAAACCGTCCGCTTATATGCGACCGAAAAGGGGAACGCCCTTTCCGAACAGCATAAGGCGTATGACCGGCAGGCGCTTGCCAGCGCGGCGAAAGCCCTGCTTGCCGCGCATGATTTTGAGGAACTGCAAACGGCAATGCGAGTCATTGAAAGCGCGATCAAACTGGTGGAAGCACTGCGCGATCAGCAAAAATAACCTTTTTATAATGGAAACAGAAAGAAGGGGCTGTCGCAAACTGGATTCATCCAAGAGCGGCAGTCCTTTTTTTGAGTTAAAAGATAGAGAAAAGAAAAAACACCGTTCCGATCGGTCGGTGTTGGGTATAGATGTACAGAGGTCGGT
>CALWIU010000044.1 GCA_944380845.1 uncultured Clostridia bacterium
GGCACCGGAGCAGAAAAAAAGGACCGAATCCAAACAATCGATTCGGTCCTTTGAAAAAACTTAGAGGATATATACGCCGGAATTCAGCACGGCAAATTCCTGACCGGCAGAGCGCAGGTATTTATGAACCGGTTCTTCAAACCGCCGGTACTCGCGAACGGTGAAATCATTCAGGCTGATGGTTTTGATTTCCCGGTTGTCGCGGTCGCAGACATAAAGCGTATCCCCGTATTTTGCGACGGCGACGGGGCGTGAAAAAGTGCCAGTCGTACCGCCGCCGATGCGCATGACCACTTTGTTTGCGCTGAGGGAATAGCGGATCACCGCCCGCATATCCGGAACGGCGCACCAGATGTGCCGTTCCTCCACGGCAACATCCCGCGCGGGCGCGTCATGATAAAACAGATCGCCGGTCCAGTGCAGCTCGCCTTTTTCTGTAAAAATGCCGGTTTCGCCGGTGGTGTATATGACCACCGCACCGCCGCCGGGCAGTTTTCCGGCGTCGCAGGATACATAATCGCCGAGCTGGGACGCAATGGGCTTGAACGCCGCCCCGAATTTATTCAGCAAGTAGGCGTTTTTTGTGATCGGCGCGATTTGCTCTTCCGCCGCATCATAGCCGAAAAAGGAAACCTTGCTGTCGCCGTTCTGCATCTTTTCCTGACGAACAAACAGAACGCCCCTGGAAAACGGCACGATATCTGTGATGTGGATTTTTAAAATTTGCTTCATTGCAACGATCAGTCCCCGAATTTTGTGGTAAGGGTCTGCATGACATACTCGGCAAATTCGGCGCAGGTGCAGCCGTCTTCTCTGCCGGTGATGGTATATTTTTTGTCTTCAAACATACAGTAATCCAACGCTTTTTCCAGTCTGTCGGCTTCTTTATGCTTGCCGATGTGGTTCAGCAGCATGACCGATGCGCGCAGCATGGAGCAGGGGTCGGCATATTGTCCGCGTCCTTCTTTGACCATGCGGGGCGCTGAACCGTGAATGGCTTCAAACATCGCATATTTTTTGCCGATATTGGCGCTGCCGGCTGTGCCGACGCCGCCCTGCATTTCAGCGGCTTCATCGGTGATGATATCGCCGTAAAGGTTGGGCAGAACGATAACTTTGAAATCTTTTCTTCTCTTTTCGTCGATCAGCTTGGCGGTCATGATATCAATATACCACTCGTCGGTCGTAATATCCGGATATTCCGCGCCGACTTTTTTGCAAAGATTCAAAAATTTACCGTCGGTGGTTTTGATGACATTGGCTTTGGTGACAATGGAAACGCGGCCTTTGTGGTTGTTTCTGGCATATTCATAGGCAAGGCGGGCAATGCGCTCCGTGCCCTCTGTGGTGGTGACGACAAAGTCCATGGCAAGATCGTCGTTTACGGCAACGCCGCGGGAACCCACTGCATATGCGCCCTCTGTGTTTTCACGGAAGAAGGTCCAGTCAATGCCCTCTTCGGGAATTTTAACGGGACGCATATTGGCAAACAGATCCAGCGCTTTTCTCATGGCGACATTGGCGCTTTCGATGTTGGGCAGACCGTCGCCCGCCTGGGGTGTTGTGGTCGGGCCCTTCAAAATGACATCGCACGCTTTCAATTGTTCCAGAACATCGTCGGGGATGGCCTTGTTGTGTGCGACACGGTTTTCGATGGTCAGACCGTCAATATCACGGAATTCGATTTTTCCTGCTTTGACCTCGTCTGCCAGAATATACTTCAGAACATTTGCGGATTCCTTGGTAATGATCGGACCAATGCCGTCGCCGCCGCAAATGCCGATTACGATTTTATCCAGTTTGGAATAATCTTTGAAATCTCCCTGCGCCTTGATGTCTTCTGCGCGCTGCGCCTGCTCTTCTGCGAGTTTTCTGAAAGCGGCAACGGCAGCTTCGATAGATGCTTGATTCATCGTAGTTCGTCCTTTCGTTATTTAATCCTGTGCGGCGATATAGTTCAGGCAGCCGCCTGCCAGCAAAATCGCCCGCTGTCTGTCGGAAAAATCGGTGCTGACCGTGTAGGTCTCATTTTTGGTCTTATTGAACACCGTTGCGGTGGTTTTGCCGGATTCTACCGCGTCGCGGATATCTTGCAGTACCAGTTCATCCATTTGATCGATTTTATCATAATCGGCAGGATCGGCAAATTCCAGCGGCAGAATGCCGGAGTTGATCAGGTTCGCCTTGTGCATCCGGGCAAAGGATTTTGCCAGAACCGCGCGAACGCCTAAATACAGCGGAACCAGCGCCGCGTGCTCGCGGGAAGAGCCCTGTCCGTAATTCGCGCCGCCGATGATAAAGCCGCCCTGCATTTCTTTGCAGCGCTCGGGGAATTGCTCATCGCAGACGGTAAAGCAGAAACGGGAAAGATAGGGAACATTGGAGCGATAAGGCAGAATCTTTGCGCCGGCAGGCATGATGTGATCGGTGGTGATGTTGTCGCCGACTTTAAGCACCACCTGTTTGTCAATGCTGTTTTCCAGTGCGTGCCCTTTCGGAACCTCTTTGATGTTGGGTCCGAAGTAAATATCATGGCTTTCCGCTTCCGCGGCACTGTAGGGCATTTCGATCATATTGTCGTTTACGGTAAACGCATCGGGCATGGTGATCTGCGGAGCTTCTCCCCATTCGGAAGGATCGGTCAGCACGCCGGTCAGCGCACTGACGGCAGCCGTTTCCGGGCTGACCAGATATACACCGGCGTCGGCCGTGCCGCTGCGGCCTCTGAAGTTCCGGTTGAAGGTACGCAGAGAAATACCGGCGGATTTGGGAGACTGACCCATGCCGATGCAGGGACCGCATGCAGATTCCAGAATGCGCGCGCCGGCATCGATCATGGCGGCGAGAGCGCCGTTGGCGGCAAGCATATTCAAAACCTGTTTCGAGCCGGGAGCGATGGCAAGGCTGACATCGGGATGTACGGTTCTGCCTTTGAGAATGGCGGCAACCTTCATCATATCCATCAGCGAAGAGTTTGTGCAGGAGCCAATGCAAACCTGATCGATTTTCATGCCGGCAATATCCTTGACTTTCACAACATTGTCGGGCATATGCGGCTGGGCGACCAGCGGCTTGAGCGTCGAAAGATCGATCACATATTCCTCGTCATAGACGGCGTCGTCGTCTGCCGCAAGGGGCGTCCAATCCTGTTCTCTGCCTTGCGCCGCCAGAAAACGGCGGGTAATTTCATCAGAAGGGAAGATGGAAGTTGTCGCGCCCAGTTCCGCGCCCATATTGGTGATGGTGGCGCGTTCGGGAACAGACAGGGTCTTGACGCCTTCGCCGGCGTATTCAACAATTTTGCCAACGCCGCCCTTCACGCTCATCAGGCGCAATACTTCCAGAATGATGTCTTTTGCAGCGCTCCAGGCGGGCAGTTTGCCGTTCAGGGTAATGCGGACCATTTTCGGCATCGGGATATAGTAAGTTCCGCCGCCCATGGCGACAGCTACATCCAGTCCGCCGGCGCCCATGGCGAGCATTCCCATGCCGCCGCAGGTGGGCGTATGGCTGTCAGAGCCGATCAGCGTTTTGCCGGGAACGGAGAAACGCTCCAGATGAACCTGATGGCAGATGCCGTTGCCGGGACGGGAAAAGCGAACGCCGCGCTTTCTGGCGCAGGTCTGGATAAAACGGTGATCGTCCGCGTTTTCAAAGCCGTTTTGCAAAGTATTATGATCGATGTAGGCAACGGAAAGTTCGGTTTTTACGCGCTGAAGCCCCATGGCTTCAAATTGCAGGTACGCCATGGTGCCGGTGGCATCCTGGGTAAGCGTCTGGTCAATTTTCAGACCGATTTCACTGCCCGGCGTCATGTCGCCGCTGACAAGGTGGTTTTTGATGATTTTTTGGGAAAGCGTAAGACCCATGATAGTTACCTTCCTTTTTTACAGACTTTTATACATCAAAGATTGTAGACTTTTTGCGCCGTCTTGTCAAGGTTGCATCCCAACAGATTTTTCCTGTATGGACGCGGATTTCAATGCAAAATGTATAAGTTTGCGCCGGTGGTCTTTCCGGTAAATTTTGTGAATAGATATTGATTTGACAGGGCTTTTTATAGTATAATATATCCTGCGTAAGAATACAAAATCTGCCGCTCCTAAGCCTTCTGAAAAAGGGGAACACTGGATATGAAAACCCTTTCGGAAGGATTGGATGATATTGAAAAAATATAAATTGGAAAAAAGCCGGCTCGTATGCGATGTCCCGGAACAGAATCCCCCCGCTGAGGAAGCGGAAACGGCCGACGCCGGCGACCAGACGGCGGATCTCGGATCCATCACCGTTCGCAAGAACGGAAGATATATTCACTGTCTGACGGTAATCGGGCAGATCGAAGGGCATACCGTTCTGCCGCCGAGCAACAAAACCACCAAGTATGAGCATGTCATTCCCCGTCTTGTCGCCATTGAGGAGAGCGAAGAAATCGACGGGCTGATTATCATCCTCAATACCGTGGGCGGTGATGTCGAAGCGGGACTGGCGCTGGCGGAGCTGATCGCCGGTATGAAAAAACCGACGGTTTCGCTGGTGCTGGGCGGCGGTCATTCCATCGGCGTGCCGCTGGCGGTTGCGGCTAAATATTCTTTTATCACCCCGTCTTCCGGCATGACCATTCACCCGGTACGCATGAACGGTACCGTACTGGGCGTGCCGCAGACCATGGTGTATCTGGAAAGCATTCAGGAACGGATCGTCCGCTTTGTGAGCAAAAATTCCAAAATGCCCGCCGAGCGGTTCCGGCAGCTTATGCTGGCGAACGGAAATCTGATGACAGATGTCGGAACGATTCTGACCGGTGAAGAAGCAGTGCGCGAGGGCTTGATCGATCAGGCGGGAAGCCTTGCGGATGCACTGGAAAAACTGGATCATATGATAGCGAAAAAAAAGAGAGAAAAAGGGGAAATTTGATGAGCTACTGGAAAGCAATTCTTTTGGGACTGGTGCAGGGATTGACTGAATTCCTGCCCATTTCCAGCAGCGGCCATCTTTCGGTATTTCAGTTTTTTATGGGAAATTCCGGCGATGATGTGCTGCTGTTCAATGTGCTTTTACATATCGGTACGCTGGCGGCGGTGTTTATCTGCTTCCGGCTGACCATCTGGCATTTGATATTGGAAGCGCTGGCGTTCCTGAAAGATATTTTTACCGGAAAATATCATATCAAAACCATCCGGGAAGATTTTCAATCGCTGAATGACAGGCGAAAGATGCTGGTCTATTTTGTTGTATCCTGTGTTCCGCTGCTGTTCATGCTGCTTCCGGCGGGCGGCGGTCTATCGGTTATGGATAAACTGTCGGTTTTTTCTACCGACAAAAGCATCCTTGCCGAGGGATTTTGTTTCCTTTTGACCGGCGTTGTGCTGGTTTTGGGGTCGATTCGTGCCCAGCGCATCCGCCGCTACCGTAAAATGGATTTCTTTTCCGCCTTCACGGTTGGCGTCGCGCAGCTTTTTGCCGCCGCGCTGCCCGGCGTGTCGCGTTCCGGTTCGACCATCTCAGCCGGTTTGCTTTGCGGCGTTTCCAAAAACTATATGGTGCAGTATTCCTTTATTTTGGGCATCCCCGCTATTTTGGCGGCGAACCTTTCCGAATTGAAAGACGCCGTTGAAATGGGCAGCACGCTTTCTGTCGGTCCCGCAATTGTCGGTATTTTGACCGCCGCTGTTTCGGGCATTGCCGCCATTGTCCTTTTGCGCTGGATCCTGAAAAAAGATCTGTTCCGCTATTTCGGATATTACTGCGCCGCTCTCGGTGTTTTCTGCATCGGGACGACGATCGTTACAAGCCTGACAGCTTGAGTAAACGGCAAATGAAAGGGGATCGTTTCTGTGCCGAAAACACAGCAGAAGCCGACTGCCGGTCAGGCGGCTTCCCAAAAAAATACAAGAAAAAAGAAACCGACGAAAAAAGAATTGGAGCAGATGCGTCTGGAAGAGGAACGCCTTGCCCTTGAAAAAAAGTCCCGCCGCACGCAGATCGCGGCGGTTGTTCTGTTTTTCATCGCCGTGTTGTTTTTTGTCCTGGCTGCCGTTCAGGGCGGCGAAGGCAGTGTTTATAACCGGCTTCATGTCTTTCATCTGGGAGTTTGGGGCTTTTCCGCGTATGTTTTTCCGCTTCTGACCGCTGTTTTTGCTTACATCCTCTCCCGTGACCGGGAAGAAGATCACCCGAGCCGCCTGTTTATCTGGGGCGCGGCGCTGGTCGTCATCCTGTCGGCGATGGTTCACATCATCGGTTGCGATACCTTTGACAGCATGACCTTCGGCGCGCAGATCGTACATGAGTATCAGACGCTGGATACCTTCGGCGGCGTTCTGGGGGCGTTTTTCGGTGGACTGATGTATCTGATCTGCCGCAGTAAGGCGCTTTGCCTGATCCTTTACGGCGTTTTGCTGCTTTTGATTGCCGTTTTGCTGTCGCGCACGACGGTTCAAAAACTGGTGGGCTTTTTCGGCAAACCGGTTAAAAAAGTCGGGGACAAGACCTCCGAGGCCATTGAGAAATGGAAAGATGCGGCGGAAAAACGCGATCAGCTCACCCAGGAGGAACAGGATGAAATTCGCCAGCGCCGTCAGAATTTTCCTTTCGCAAAGAAGGAAAAGGACGCCGCGCCTTCTTCCGCCCGCCGGGAAGAGGCAGAAGATTTTATCGATTTCACCCGGGACGAATCGGCAAAAAAACAGCCTCTGCGCAAAGCCAAACCTCATGTTTTTTCCATGCCCGGGGAACAGACGGATACGGAACCCGCGCCGGCGGACAAGCAGGAGGGCGATGCTTTTGATAATATGTTCGCAACGGTAGACGCGATGGAAAAAGCGTCGCTGGAAGAGGACACACCCCCCTTTGAGCAGCCGGCAGCGCCCAAGGAGGAAGAAAAAGTCAAACTGACCGAAGGCGAATACAATCAGGCAAAGCAGGAGGTTCAGCAGCAGATCGACGAGGCGGGTCAAAAGAAGCCCGTTCCTGAATATAAACTGCCGCCGCTGGAGTGTCTTTCTCCGCCGAGCGCCGGCAGATTCACAGCCAATCGGGAAGAGCTGAAAGCCAATGCGGACAAGCTCATTGCCGCCCTTCACAGCTTTAAAGTTGACGCGCGGGTCGTGGATATCGTCCCCGGCCCATCGGTGACCCGCTATGAGCTGCAACCGGCGTCCGGCGTCAAAATCAGTAAATTTACCAACCTTTCCGATGATCTGGCGCTGCATCTGGCTGCGCCCGCTGGGGTTCGTATTGAAGCGCCGATCCCCAATAAATCCGCGATCGGCATTGAGATCCCCAATCGTGAACGCGCCCCCGTCGCCATGCGCGAACTGGTGGACAGCGAGGAATTCCGCCGCGCCAAAAGCAAGCTGAATGTGGCGCTCGGAAAAGATATCGCCGGCAACGGCGTGTTTCTGGATCTTGCAAAAATGCCGCATCTTCTGGTTGCCGGCACCACCGGCAGCGGTAAATCGGTATGCCTGAACACCATGATCGTCAGTATTTTGTATAACGCAACGCCGGCGGAAGTGCGGCTGTTGCTGATCGACCCGAAAACCGTGGAATTTTCGGTGTATAACGGCATTCCTCACCTTTTGGTGCCTGTGGTGAACGACGCGCGCAAAGCAGCGGGCGCGCTGGGATGGGCGGTAACGGAAATGATCAACCGTTACAAAATTTTGAATGACAACGGCGTAAGGGATATTTACGCGTACAATACGCTTTGTGACGAAAGAGAAGATTTGGAAAAACTGCCGCAGATCGTCATTGTCATTGACGAGTTGTCCGACCTGATGAGCGTTGCGCCTTCTGAGGTAGAAGATTCCATAACCCGTCTGGCGCAGATGGCGCGGGCGGCAGGTATGCACCTTGTCGTGGCGACACAGCGCCCGTCGGTAGATGTTATCACCGGCCTGATCAAAGCAAACATTCCCAGCCGTATTGCCCTTTCGGTTTCTTCACAAATCGATTCGCGTACCATTTTGGATGCGTCGGGTGCAGAAAAACTGTTGGGAAACGGCGATATGCTGGTTGCACCGGTCGGACTGCGGAAACCCACTCGTGTACAGGGATGCTATATTTCCGACAATGAAATCAAGCGGGTGGTTGATTTTGTCAAGACCCAGCAGCCCGGAGAATATGACGAGGATATTCAGCAGGAGATCGAGCGGCAGGCCGTGATCGAGAAGAAGAAAGGCGGCGACCGGTCCGGCAGCAATCTCGGCGGTCTGGACGGAAACGATGAATTGATGAAACGAGCCATTGATTTCATCGTCTCCAACCCGGACAGCTGCTCCATTTCCGCCCTACAGCGCAAGCTCGGCATGGGCTTCTCCAAGGCGGGAAGATTGATGGATACATTGGAGGAACAGGGCATTGTCGGACCAAGCGAAGGCAGCAAAGGCAGAAAAGTGCTGCTGTCCAAGGCGGAATGGGAGCAGATGAAAGCGCTTTCCACGGAAGGCGAGACAGAATAATGCGGGAGTCAGGTTATGTTTTTACCGATCAATCAAAAAGAAGCGCGTGAGCGCGGCTGGGACGCTGTGGATTTTGTTTATGTCAACGGCGACGCTTATGTAGACCATCCGTCCTTCGGGGCGGCGATCATTACGCGCGTGCTGGAAGCGGAAGGCTTCCGCGTCGGCTTTTTGGCGCAGCCCGATTGGCATTCCCTAACGGATATCCAGCGTTTTGGACGGCCGAAACTGGGCTTTTTTGTCAGCGCCGGAAACATTGATTCCATGGTTGCTCATTATACGGCGGCAAAGCGAAAAAGAAGCGATGACGCCTATTCCCCCGGCGGCAAAGCGGGCAGACGCCCCGATCGGGCAGTGGAGGTGTATTGCGGTCTGATCCGCAAGGCATACGGTGATATCCCGATCATTATCGGCGGCATTGAAGCGTCGCTTCGGCGCTTTGCCCACTATGATTATTGGGAAGACCGGGTACGCCCGTCGATCCTGGTCAGCAGCGGAGCGGATCTGCTGTCTTACGGAATGGGAGAAAATCAGACCCGGGAGATTGCGCACCGGCTGGCAGCGGGTGAAAACATTCGGGATATGACCGATATCAAAGGCACCTGTTACCTGACCGACCCGCAAAACACGCCGTACGGCGGCGCGGAATGCCCGTCCTTTGAGAATGTATCGGCGTCGAAGAAGGAATACGCCATTGCCGCCCGGATTCAGCAGGATGAACATGATTTTATCCGGGGCAAATTTATCAAACAGCGCCACGGCAAAAAGATGCTGATCCAAAATGTGCCGATGCCTCCGCTGACAACAGAGGAACTGGACGCAGTCTATGAGCTGCCTTATGAAAGGAATTACCACCCCTGCTATGAAAAAGAGGGCGGCGTTCCCGCCATTCGGGAGGTGCGTTTTTCCGTTACCCATAACCGCGGCTGCTTCGGCGCTTGTAATTTTTGTTCACTTGCGTTCCATCAGGGGCGCTTTATCACCGTGCGCAGCCATGAATCGGTGCTCAGGGAAATTGAAAAGCTGACAAAGCTTCCCGATTTTAAGGGATACATTCACGATGTCGGCGGCCCGACCGCCAACTTCCGCCGCACTTCCTGCGATCTGCAAAAGACAAAGGGACTGTGTAAGGGCAAAAAATGTCTGGCGCCCAAACCCTGTCCCGCCCTTCAGGTGGATCATTCCGATTATCTTTCCCTCCTGCGGGAAGCAAGACAGATCAAAGGCGTAAAAAAAGTTTTTATTCGTTCCGGCATTCGGTATGATTATCTTTTGGAAGATCGGGATGAATCGTTTTTCCGGGAATTGGTACAGTATCATATCAGCGGTCAATTGAAGGTAGCGCCCGAACATTGCTCGGCGGCGGTGCTGGATAAAATGGGCAAACCGCATATCGAAGCCTATCTGGCGTTTTCCAAAAAGTATTTTCAATTTACCGACGATGCCGGCAAGGAACAGTATTTGGTGCCTTATCTGATGTCGTCTCACCCCGGTTCTACCCTGAGCGATGCGGTCGAACTGGCGCTGTTCCTGAAAAAACGGCATATCCGCCCGGAACAGGTGCAGGATTTTTATCCAACTCCCGGAACCATCTCTACCGCGATGTTTTATACCGGATTGGATCCTTATACAATGCAGGAAGTTTACTGTGCGCGCTCCTCTCATGACAAAGCCCTTCAGCGCGCGCTGCTGCAATATTTCGACCCGTCCAAACATGCGCTGGTGGAAGAAGCGCTGATCCGCGCAGGCAGGCGCGATCTGATCGGTAATGATTCGCATTGTCTGATTCGTCCGTCAGCTGCGTATCTGCGCGAACGCAGTGGAAAAACCGCGCGCAAAGCACCGGGCAAAGGAGGTTCCCGCAATGGCAAAAATGCGAAAAAGTTCCGCTAAAGTAAAAAAACTTGTGACGGCAATCGTCATTTTGCTGATTGCCGCCGGTTCCTTCGGCTGGTCCTATTTCATGCAATCTCCCTCTGTTGAAACGCCGTCTGACGGCGCAGAGAAACAGGAATTGGAAGTCTATTTCATCAATGTTGGTCAGGGCGATTGCAGCCTGCTGCTTTCCGGTGACAGCAGTGTTTTGATCGATGGCGGCGAATCGGAAAATGCAGATGCCGTGATCCGTTTTCTGCGCGATCATGGCGTTGACCGGCTGGATTGCATGATCTGTACCCATCCGCATTCCGATCATGCGGGGTCTTTGCCATATGTACTGGATGCCATCGGCGCCGACCAGTTCCTGATGCCGGAACTGACGGCGCAAAACATTCCGACTACCCGCACTTATGAACGGCTGATGCAGGTGCTCAACGCCAGCGATGCCGAAGTGATTCATCCCCAGCCCGGCGAAACCTACACTTACGGAAACATTGTGCTGAATATCCTGTCGCCGGTTTTTACCGAGGATGATGAGCTGAACAATATGTCCATTGTTTTCCGCGTGGTTTTCGGGAGCCGTTCCTTCCTGTTTACCGGTGATGCGGAAGAACCGGTGGAAGAAGCGCTTCTGGCAAACGGCGCGCTTCTGCGAAGCGATGTCATCAAAGTGCCGCATCACGGTTCAAAAACCTCAAGCAGTGAAGCGTTTGTCCTTGCCGTGTCGCCCCGCTGGGCGGTCGTGCCCTGCGGCGACGGAGGGAAGAACCATCCGAATGAAAAAATTGTGGAACGCTGGGAAAGCGTTGGGGCAAAGGTTCTGCGAACCGATTGGGACGGCACAATCACGATGGTAACCGACGGAGAAAATCTATCGGTCAAATCCGAAAGAAGCGGGGTGGACGCCGCGTGATCTGTGTCGATCGGATGGAAGACGACATTGCCGTACTGGAAATCGGTGAAAATCAGTTTCGGCGTGTGGAACGCACCCTTTTGCCGGACGATGTTCGGGAAGGCAGCGTGCTGCGCTTGGAAAACGGCAAATATATACATGACTATCGGGCGGAAAAACAGCGAAAAGAGGAAATGCTTCGTTTGCAGAAAGCCGTCTTTTCGCCTGGTCGGAAAAAACAGGAGGAGCAGAAATGATAACAGATACGATTCAAAATGCAGTTCGTTATGAAGGCTTGGGCGAGGCTTTTGCCAAAGGGCTTCGTTTTGCCGAAAAGGCGGTACGGGAAAACCTGCCGGAGGGGCATTATGAAATCGACGGCGAAACCGTTTTTGCCAACATTTCCAGTTCCCAGACCCGGGATGCAGCAGAGGTTCGCTATGAAGTGCACCGCAAATACGCAGATATCCAATGTATTGCATCCGGTGCGGAGCGCATTGATTCTGCCCCCGCCGAAGCAGGAAGCATTCAGGAAGACTGCCTTCGGGAAAGGGATATCGCTTTCTGTCAGGACGCGCCGCTTTTTGCCTCATCGGTTATGCGCGCAGGGCAGTTTTCGCTGTATTTTCCGGGCGAATGGCATCGTCCGTCCCTGTCGGTGGACGGGGAACCGCAAACGGTCAAAAAAATTGTAGTCAAGGTTCTTTGCAAATAAGGGGCGAAAAACATGGCTGATTCTGTTTGGCTGATCCCGGCTTTGCTGTCTTCGCTGTTTGCGGGCATTACCGCTGTGATCGCAAAAATCGGACTGAAAAAAACCGATTCCGACTGTGTCACCGCACTGCGCACCGTTGTGGTGCTCGTTTTTGCATGGCTGATGGTGTGGGTCACAGGCTCTGATCTTTCTTTGGATCAGGTAGACAGCCGTTCCATGATTTTGCTTCTGTTGTCGGGACTGGCAACAGGCGGATCGTGGTTGTGCTATTTCAAAGCGCTCAGCCTTGGTTCGGTGCAGAGCGTCGCGCCGGTGGATAAAAGCAGCATTGTGTGGACGATGCTTTTCGGCGCGTTGATCTTTCAGGAAGATATCTCTTCGCCGACTTCCATCATCGGCATGATTTTGATCGTTCTGGGCATTGTGCTGATGCTGCCTTCTGCCAAAGGCAAGAGCAGAACAGACGGGAAAAAATGGTTGGTATATGCGATTTTTTCCGCTGTGTTCGCGTCGGCATCCGCGCTTTTGGGAAAAGCGGGCATTGAAGGGGTAGACTCGTATTTGGGCACGGCGGTGCGCACACTGGTGGTCGTGGTCATGGCATGGCTGCTGGTTCTGGTGAAGCGCAAGGGCAAGCTGATCCGTGATGTCCGGTTGGGCAGTTTTGGCGTTATCGCGCTTTCGGGTGTGGCGACCGGCGCTTCCTGGCTTTGTTATTATCGGGCGCTGCAAACCGGTCCCATTCATGTCATTGCGCCCATTGACCGGCTGAGCATTGTTTTTACGGTGCTGTTTTCTGCTGTTTTCCTGCATGAAAAACTGTCGGCTAAACTTTTGATTGGGCTCGCGGTTAATGTGCTGGGTACACTGCTTTTGCTTCTATAAGGAATAAGTCGGAGGCTGCTTGTCATGTTGGTATTTACGGAAGAGCAAATGCGAAAAGAAGAGGAGCGCGGCTTTTTAAGCGGCATTTCTTATGAACAAATGATGCGCACGGCAGGTGAAAACGCCGCCGATTTGATCGACGGCAAAGGGCTGTCGCTGCGGCGCGTCTGTATCCTCTGCGGAAAGGGGAAAAACGGCGGGGACGGTTTTGTTGCCGCCTGTCGTTTGGCGGAGCGGCGGCACAGGGTTTCCGTGGTGCTGGCGATGGGAGAGCCGAAGGATGAATTGGCGCGGAAAATGTACGAGGAAGCGAAAAGCCGGTTCCTTTCGATTGCCGATTATACCAAAGACGAGGAACTTTGTCTGGACTGGATGGAAAAAGCCGACTGCCTTGTGGATGCCGTGTTCGGCATCGGCTTTCGCGGGGAACTGAGCGGCTCTCTTCGTGTCCTCGCGGAAAAATATAACGCGGCTTCGGCGTACCGGGTCGCATTGGATATCCCTTCCGGTATCCCTGCCGATCAAAACGAATTGCCGGCGCAGTATTTTCACACCGATATGACCATCACCATGCACGGTTTAAAACCGGCGCTGGCTTTTGCGCCGACGGAAAAGGCTTGCGGCGATATTCAGGTTGCCGATATCGGATTCTCTCTCAGTGAAGCGTCGGCATATCTTTGTGAAAAAACAGAGTTTTCCCGGGTGAAAGGGTTCTTCCATCCCCGGTCAGAAACTTCTCATAAGGGTTCTTTCGGGCGGGCGCTTTCGATTTGCGGAAGCTACTCCATGCCCGGCGCGCCGGTGCTCGCAGCGAGGGCGGCGGTAGAATGCGGCGCGGGACTGACAGAAGCAGCGTTTCCCGAACCGGCGTACCCGGCGATTGCTTCCAAACTGACAGAGCCGATTTTTCTGTTGTGTGATGCCGATGAAAACGGCGCGTTTTCCCAGCGCTCGGTCGAGCGGCTTCGTTTCGCTGTCGAAAAGGCCAATGCGGTTCTTTTTGGCTGCGGCGTCGGCACCGGTCGGGGCTGCGAAGCCATTTTGCGTTTTCTGCTGCGCGAATCGCACGGCCCGCTGATTTTGGATGCGGACGGCATAAATCTTTTGGCGGCGAATAAAGATGTATTGAAAGAGCGAAGCGCGCCGACCCTGTTGACACCGCATCCGGGAGAAATGGCGCGGCTGACCGGAACAGCAATTCCCGTAACCGCATGGGAGCGGATTCGCCTTGCGTCTGATTTTGCGAAAGAATACGGCGTGAATCTGCTTTTGAAAGGCCACCGCACCCTGATTGCTGATCCGAACGGCAGGGTCTTTTGCAATCCGACCGGGAATGCCGGTATGGCAACGGGCGGCAGCGGCGATTTGCTGGCTGGCATGATCTTATCTTTTGCTTCGCAGGGAATGCCGCTTTTTCAGGCGGCTGTCGCGGGCGCTTATTTGCACGGCGCGGCGGGCGATCTTGCGGCAAAGCGCTGGTCGATGATGGGCACAACGCCCACCAGAATGTTGGACTGTATTCCTTCGCTTCTTTCTAAAATAGAAGAAGAGATGTGATATTTTTTGCACAAGCTCCGGATCGCTGTTTTGCTGGGCTGCCTTTCTTTGGTGGTTGCTTTCAGCGCTTGCGGGACAGCTCCCGCGCAGGAGACCGAATCAAAGACGCCGGATCGGGTGAACGGGGTCTACCAGATTTCCTGTGATGATTTTTCTTTTGTCGCCGAATTGAAAGCCGACCGCAACCGGCTGGAGATCGTGTTCCGTGAACCGGTAACTTTGGCAGGCTATCGACTGACTTGTTCAGCGGGTGCCTATACTTATGAAATGTGCGGCGTGACATCGACCCGCCAAACGCCGGATGTCCGTCTTTCTGCCGTCCCGGCAAGGCTGTATGCGCTGACAACTTCGCTCTTTTCGACCGGCGGCACCTATACGCCGGGGGAGGCGGGCGGCGTGTACCAAACCGCCGGTGTCACCGCCGAATTGGATGCAGACGGTCAGGTGCAGTCTTTCCGGAATACAGAGGAAACGGTGCAGGCGCAACGAATACCGGAAGCCACCATATGATGCAAACAAAAAGTCCGAACGGAAGCGTTCCGTTCGGACTTTTTCATGCTGCTCGTTGCAGCCTCAGTTCATATATTCCGCAGCGTATTGAATCGCAAGACCCTGGGAGCGTTCCAGGCAGTCCGGGTCATCCTGCAACAGATGACCGGAATTGGGGAAGACGACAAAGTCATGCCGCACGCCGTATTCGGTTAATTTTTCGTCCAGATCTACCGCGTTGGAATACGGGACGGATTTGTCGTTAATCGCCTGCGCTATGACGGTGGGGACGGTGTTTTCATCCACATAGCTGATGGGCGAAGCCGCCAGCAGCGCCGCCTGGGATTCAGGCTCGGCGATATTGTCCAGCGTAATGTTCGCTTCGCATCCCCAGGATACCAGCTGGGTTAAAAATTCCGGCGAACCCTCATCGTTCGGCTCGGTGAAGTACGAGGTTTCCGTCAGGTTCGTGGGCGCGCTTTCGCAATACACAACCGCCGGGGTAATCGGCGCGGTATCCGCCCGGGAATAGGCATACATCAGCGACAGATGCCCGCCGGCGGAAATACCGGTCAGCAGCACTTTATTGATATTTACACCGACCTCTTCGCCTTTTTCCTTAATAAATTGCAGCGAAGCGCCTACATCGTCCAACAGGTCATTGAACGAGGTGTCGGCGGAAACATAGCGGTAGTTGATGGCAGCCGCCGCATAGCCCAGATCTTCGCTGACATACTGCAGGGTATACCGGCTGTAGTAGCTTTTATCGCCGCGTACCCAGGCGCCGCCGTGGATAAACAGTGCCAGTCCGATGGTGCCGTCGTTGTCTTTCGGGATATACAAATCCAGATTCTGCTGCTCGTGGTCGCCGTAAGCCGTGTCAAGCCAGACATAGCTCTGCGTTGGCTCCGGTTCCGGCTGCGTGCCCGGCAGGGTAATGCCGAACAGGTTGGCGAAAAAGGTGATAATCGCCATAAAGAACGCTATGATTTTTTCCAACA
>CALWIU010000045.1 GCA_944380845.1 uncultured Clostridia bacterium
AATTTCACTGCTTTCTATGTGTTTTTTCGGCAATTAAATTATACTATGAAAGCGGCAACCGGGCAACCTTTTTCTGGTCACCCGGTTGTTTTTTCTTTTTGCAGGGCTGCCTTAGTGCGACAGCCCCGTTTTTATTGGTCGGTTAGAGCGCCGTTTTTATCAGTCTACGGATTTCTTTTTATTGACGCCGTAAACCACGCCGAAGGAAACCACACCGACGCTCAACAGGGCAAATAAGATGATGCCCACTTTTGCGGTCGTGGAAAGCGTTTCAATTTTTTCCTGCTGGGGTTGGGAGGCGCTGTCCGTCGTCGGTTCAGCAGCCGGCGCTGTGGTGATTTCCACCAGAAAAATTTCGGTCACCGGTTCACCGGCAGGATTGGTGATGGTGATGCTGGTCGTGGGCGGAATCGTCTGGGGGGTGGTGGATGCCGGCGGAAGTGTCGCGCCGCCGGTCATGACATCCTCGTTCTGGGAAGAATTGTTGTTCTGGGGCGTTTGCGCAGGCGGCGTATATTTGGTATAAAGATTTTCCGGGGTGTAGTTGATAATATCTGTACCGCCGTTTTCATAATATTCCTCAATGGAGGAGAGCCTTCCGTCCGTCAACAGGCGGTCGGGAATCAGATCGACCAGCACCTGTGCGCCCAGATTGGTCAAATGGGCGCCGTCTGTCGTGTAGGGAGCGTAGATGCGCGCTTTGTCCTGCGGGTCGCTGAGGGGATCTGTGCTGATGTATTCCGCACCGGAATAATAGCGCAGCCAGTTGTTCACCACCGCCCGCATATCGTCGGCACGCTGTGACCAGACCAGATCGTCTTCTTCTGCGCCGTAAAAACTGCGCTGGTACCCTTTCCATGCCTGTCTGCCGAAAAAGTAAATATCGATTCCCTTTTCTCTGGCCATGCTGATCAGCTGCCGGTATCCCGCAATGATTTCATCTGTGGTAGCCTGCGGAATCAGTCCGTGCATGGATTTGGTCAGCGGGTGCAGAATGTCATTCAGCCCGATTTTCACAAACACGGCTTTCACGCCGGATTGATCCAGAACATCTTCTTTAAATCTTGTAACGCCGGCTTCACCATACAGGTTGCTGATATTGGTTGCGCCGGTGATATCATGTAAAAGCTGGTTGCCGATGATGGCTTCCTGCGCAACGCCGACATTGGTGATCCCCGCCAGATACAGCTTTTCCGCCAAATAGTAAGGGGAGTTGTTGGCAAGGGTAGAGTCGCCGAACCAGACAATGCAGCTGTTGCCCTCGCCCCAGGTGTCGAGTCCACAGAGAAACGGCGTGGTATGATAGGTAATGGTGCCGGAGGTCAGGGTCAGCGGCGCGTTGCTGGAAAAGGTTTTTTCATCGATGACATTTCCCATTTCCACATAGGAAAGGGCGTTGGTCATGCCGCCGGTCGCCATGGCGGAAAACGACTGGTAATAAACGGAAACAGAAAGCTTTTCAAAGCTCTCGGTGTGCATATCTACCGCGTCGGAATAAATCGTCTGTCCAGCCGGTATGGAAACGGAGCCGCTCCCGTTAAAGGTGACAGGAAGGGAAGTGCCGTCTATGATCTCGGTATCGCTTCTTTTGCCCGTGCGCGCAATGCGGACGGCGGCAATGTTCAGCGCGGAGGAACCATAGCGGTTGGAAAAGCGCAGCCGCAGCTTTTCACCGCCAACGGTGGTCTGAATCACGGTGCGGACGCTGGCATTGATCAAAAAATCCGTGTAGACCCTGGAATTGTAATAATATCCGGTATTGATGGGCGCCGTGCTCCACGATGCCGCCCAGGTTTTTTCCGCCGCTTCTGCCTCCGGCGTCAGCAGTGGGAACAGCCCCAGGCAAACAACAGCGCACAGCAAGACACAAAGCGATTTTTTCAGAGATCTCATAGGAGAAAGACTCCTCTCAAAAAAAGTCAGAAAAAGAAGAAAAAAGGGGATAACCCAAAAGTACCGTCCCTTTGGACGATACGACAATATTCTAACATTATTGCAGAAAGTTGTCAATGTATCTTGCGGAATTCACAGTCTGTTTAAATATTCCAGTTTTTCTGTTTTTATGCAAAAAAGCCCGCGGCAGCGGCCGGAACGGATGGGAACAGATGCCCGTATGCGTTCTGCGCCGTCATCGGGGGCAGCAGGGCAAAAAAATACGGAAAACCCTGCCGCACAGGGTTTTCCGCTTATGGTTATTAGGATCGCGGCGGGAAGCTGCCTTGGGCTTTTCCGCTCCTGTTTTCTTTTGCGTTGTTTCAGCTGCGTGGGTGGTTAGGCGGCGCGGTCAGGCAGCGCAGAAGGGGCTTTGACCGGCTGATAACAGCAGGCGCGGTTAAACGACTGGAGCCGCTTTGCTTTTTGCAAACGCAAAAAGCGGCGGAAGCGGCGGCGGGTGCGGCGAAGGGTCAGACGAATGGCGCGCCACGCCTTTTTTTCAAAAACAACCAGACGGTCTTGTATCAGAAACAGAAAAACGATCAGAAAGCCAAAAAGCAGTTCTGCCGCAGTGGTCAGAAGATTGGTCATGGTCATAAGAATACCTCCCAAAAACGAACAAATGTTTTATTGCTGCTGTTATCATACCGCATTCGACAGAAAAAGTCAAGGAAATAATCGAACAAATTTTCGGATAACAAACGGGACAAAACACGAACGCTCTTTCGATTGCTTTCATAATACAACAATATATAGTGGTTGTCAATAGTTGTTATACAATATCTTTGATTTTACAGGAAAATCGGAAATACAGCAGGGTGTGCGTTTTTTCGACACCTCACAAACACGCGCTGTTTTTCGGCTGTCTTTTGGGCGGCGGTATGCGGAAGGCGGATAAAAAATTTCCTGCTTGCTTGAAAAAGGTATTTATATTTTTTCTATTATGTGGTAAAATACAGTATCATGCGGTTCTCTACCCGTAACGGGGCGGCCGCGGCAGGACGAGGATGTTTTATGTTTGTAGATAAAGTAACAATTTCGCTTCACGCCGGCAACGGCGGCGACGGCGCAGTGACTTTCCGCCGGGAAAAATATGTTGCGGCGGGCGGTCCGGACGGCGGCGACGGCGGCAAAGGCGGCAATATCGTGTTTGAAGCGGACAGCAATCTGTCTACCCTGGCAGATTTCCGCTATAAAAGAAAGTATAAAGCGGAAAACGGGATGCCCGGCAGGGGCAGATGCTGTAACGGTAAAAAAGGCGCCGACCTTCTGATTCGGGTGCCCCGGGGAACGGTGATCCGGGAAGCACAGTCCGGCCGGGTGATGGCGGATATGTCCACGGATGAGCGTTTTGTTGCTGCCAAAGGCGGCAGGGGCGGCTGGGGCAATACCCATTTCGCTTCCTCTACCCGGCAGGCGCCGCGCTTTGCCAAAAGCGGCGTGCCCGGTGAATCGCTGGATGTGGTGCTGGAACTGAAACTGCTGGCGGATGTGGGACTTTTGGGTTTTCCCAATGTGGGAAAATCGTCTCTGATCTCTGTGGTCAGCGACGCCAAGCCCATCATTGCCGATTATCATTTCACCACCCTGACGCCGGTGCTGGGCGTGGTGCGCATGGGGCCGGAAAGCAGCTTTGTGATGGCGGATATCCCGGGACTGATCGAGGGCGCCGGGGAAGGCGTCGGGCTGGGTCATGAGTTTCTGCGCCATGTGGAGCGCTGCCGGCTGTTGATCCATGTCGTGGATGTTTCCGGAAGCGAAGGACGGGACCCCATCGAGGATTTTGAAACGATCAATCATGAGCTTGCGGTGTTTAACCCGGAGCTGAGCGCCTGTCCGCAGATCGTCGCAGCGAACAAGATCGATCTTGCGACAGAGGAACAGACAGCGCGCTTCCGGCATTTTATCGAAGAAGAAAAGAAACTGCCTTATTTTGAAATCATCGCCCCCATTGCCGAGGGCACGAAGGCGCTGATTAACTATACGGCGGCAAGGCTCGCGGAACTGCCGCCGGTGAAAATTTATGAAAAAGAGGAGATCCCCGAGCAGTATCTGATTTCCCATCAGGGCAGAGGCAATGCGTTTTCCGTTACCGAGGAAAACGGCGTATACTATGTCACGGGGGAATGGCTGGTTACGATTCTGAACAAAACCGATCCGGACGATTACGAGTCGTTGCAGTATTTTCAGCGGGTGCTGCGCAAAAGCGGCATCATCGATGCCCTGACGGAGAAAGGCATTCAGGAAGGCGACACGGTGGATATTTACGGATTGGAGTTTGAGTATGTGCCATGAGGATGCGGCGTTTGCCGGTTTGATGGCGGGCGGCGTGCCGCTCAGCGAAAAAGAGGCGGCGCAGCTTGGCGTTCATGTGCTGGCATTTTTGGGCGACAGCGTGTTTTCGACGCTGACGAGGGAATATGCCGTTTTGCATATCCGGGGAAAGGCGGATGATATGCACCGCTTTTCGGTCGGTACGGTCAATGCTTCGGCGCAGGCAGGTTCTTTTTTGAAAATACGGGAAATGCTGACCGACGCGGAAGAGTCGGTATACCGCCGCGCGCGCAACGCCCGGTCTACCCATACGCCGAAAAATATGAGCGAAGGGGCGTATCACAGCGCCACCGGCGTGGAGGCTCTTTTCGGCTACCTGTACATAAGCGGGCAGTTCGCCCGGATGTATGAACTGTATTTCGCGATGGTTCAGTGAACGCTTGACGGTTTTGGGAAAGGCGGCAGATGAATGTCAGAAAAAAGAAAAAAGCCGATCCGAACAGGTTCCGGTGATTATTCGGCGAAAATGTTTGTTTTGGATGCACTGTCCTTTACCGTGGGCAGCGCGGCAATCGCCCTGTCGGTCAATATGTTTACCGCGCCCAACCAGATCGCGCCCGGCGGCGCGACCGGTCTGGCAACGGTTATCAATTATCTGAGCGGGTTCCCCATCGGTGTGACGATCCTGCTTTTGAATTTGCCGTTGTTTGCCGTGGCGTGGAAGGTGTTCGGCGGAAAATTTCTGCTGCGCACAGCGGTTATGACGGTGATGAGCTCGGTATTTATCGATGTGGCGGCGTCCTTCATCACGCCCTATTCCGGTGACAAACTGCTGGCGGCGCTGTTCGGCGGCGTCCTGTCCGGCGTGGGATACGGGCTTGCTTTTGTGCGCGGCGCGACTTCGGGCGGCACGGATATCATCAGCGTGCTGATCAAACGCCGGTACCCGCATATCCCGGTCGGTACGCTGGTCATGATCCTGGATATGGTGATTGTTGTCCTGTCCGGGTTTGTCTATAAAAATATCGAAAGTATGCTTTACGCCGTGATTGTTTTCTTTGTCTCCGGCAGGGTCGTTAATTATCTGACCTACGGCGCAGGCAACGGAAAAATGATTTTGGCTGTCAGCAACAACGGGGCTGAAATTGCCGAAAAGGTGGTTTCCGAAACCCGGCGCGGCGTAACGGTGATCCCCGTGCAGGGGGCTTATACCGGCGAAAGCAAAAAGATGCTGGTTTCGGTGGTGCGTCCCGCCGAGGTGCATAAGATTTATTCGATTATCCGCCGCTGCGACAGAGATGCTTTTGTCATCATTGCCCGGGCGGACGAAATCCTCGGGCTTGGCTTTAAGCGGGACGACACGGTATAATAGAAAAGGAAAGAACAGAAGTCTATGAAAGAACGAAAGGAAAACATTCGTAATTTTTCCATCATTGCTCATATCGACCACGGCAAGTCCACTCTGGCGGATCGGCTTTTGGAGCTGACCGATTCGGTGGATGAGCGGGATATGAAACAGCAGCTTTTGGATGATATGGATCTGGAGCGCGAGAGGGG
Organism: uncultured Clostridia bacterium; assembly: GCA_944380845.1. GTDB lineage: Bacteria > Bacillota > Clostridia > Oscillospirales > Acutalibacteraceae > RGIG2774. The sequence continues at coordinate 5,767 of CALWIU010000045.1, forward strand.
CATTACCATCAAAGCGCACGCTGTGACCTTACAGTATGCTGCCGACGACGGAAAAACCTATACGCTGAACCTGATCGACACCCCCGGTCATGTGGACTTTAATTATGAAGTATCCCGTTCGCTTGCCGCGTGCGAGGGCGCGGTGCTGATCGTTGACGCTACGCAGGGAATCGAGGCGCAGACCATCGCCAATACGTATCTGGCGCTGGATCACAATCTGGAACTGGTTCCCGTTATCAATAAGATCGATCTGCCGGCTGCCGATCCGCAGCGGGTCGTCGACGAGGTCGAAGAGGTCATCGGGCTGGATTGTTCGGAAGCGCCGCGTGTATCCGCAAAAACCGGTGAAAATGTCCGTGCGGTGCTTGAACGCATTGTCCGGGATATCCCCGCCCCGGAAGGGGACGACGACGCGCCGCTCCGCGCGCTGGTCTTTGACTCGGTGTATGACAGCTATAAAGGCGTCATTGTTTATGTGCGGATCATGGACGGTAAGATCAAACCCGGAGACACCATGCGAATGATGGCGACGGGCGCAGAATTTACCGTGGTGGAAACCGGGCATATGCGCGCGACCAGCCATGAGAGCTGCGGCGGACTGGTTTCCGGTGAAGTGGGGTATATCACCGCTTCCATCAAAACGGTCCGCGACGCCAAGGTCGGCGACACGGTGACCTTGGCGGACAATCCCGCGGAACAGCCTCTGGAAGGCTACCGCAAGGTGAACCCCATGGTCTTTTGCGGCATTTACCCCGCCGATGGCGCGGATTATGAAAATTTGAAGGAAGCGCTGGAAAAATTACAGCTCAACGATGCGGCGCTTTCCTATGAAGCGGAAACTTCCGGCGCGCTGGGGTTTGGTTTCCGGTGCGGCTTTTTGGGGCTTTTGCATTTGGAGATCGTGCAGGAGCGTTTGGAGCGGGAATACAACCTGGATCTGGTTACAACGATTCCCAGCGTTATTTATAAAATCCATCTGCGGGACGGCACCATGAAGCAAATCGCCAACCCCACCGAATATCCCGATCCTGCGGTCATTGATTACTGTGAAGAGCCGATTGCCGACGCGCATATTTTTTCGCCGCCGGATTATGTCGGCGCGATCATGGATCTTTGTCAGGAGCGGCGCGGCGTGTTTAAAAATATGGATTATCTGGCGAAAGACCGGGTAGACATTCACTATGAACTGCCGCTGAATGAGATTATTTACGACTTTTTTGACGCGCTGAAATCCCGCACGCGCGGCTATGCCTCTTTTGACTATGAGCTGAAGGGATACGCCCGTTCGCAGCTTGTCAAGCTGGATGTTTTGCTGAATGGGGATATGGTGGACGCCATGTCCTTTATCATCCATGCCGATAAAGCGTACGGCAGGGCGCGTAAAATCGCCGAAAAGCTCAAGGACAACATTCCCCGGCAGATGTTTGAAATCCCGATTCAAATCGCCATCGGCGGCAAGGTCATTGCCCGTGAAACCGTCAAAGCGCTTCGGAAAGATGTTTTGGCGAAGTGCTACGGCGGCGATATCACCCGGAAAAAGAAGCTGCTGGAAAAACAGAAGGAAGGCAAAAAACGGATGCGCTCCTTCGGCACGGTGGAGGTGCCGCAGGAAGCGTTCATGGCGGTGCTGAAGCTGGACGACGATAAATAAGAAAAGGGCAAATCCCTGCTACATAGAAAGGATTGATTTCCTCATGCAGAAAATACCGGTCATTATTCTTCCCGGCATCGGGCAGTCCCGGGTGCAGGTCGTTGATGAAAACGGACAGGCGGTGCGTGACGCATGGCCTCTTTCCGTGGAGGCGGAGCAGGTCCTCGGACCGCTGAAAGGACCGCTGATGAAAATGATGCTGTTCCGGCGGGACGGCGGCTTTTCCGACGCGGCGGCGCGGGTCATTTCCTCTCTGGTCGATGACCTGACTTCTTTGCCGGACGGCACCAGCAAATATCCGCTGAAGGCGCAGCGCTGGGAATTTCCGGTTTCGGAATATGATGAAAAACAAAAAAACTATCTGGACAGAATGGTTCCCTGCCGCTTTTTGATCGACGCGATCGGTGCGGAAAACATTTTTTTCTTTGCCTATCATTCTTTTGGCGACGCTTATGCCATTGCGGATGAACTGGACGGGTACATACAGGCTGTGAAGGCGCGCACCGGCAGCGAAAAGGTGCATCTGATGCCGGTCAGCCTGGGCGGCGTTCTGGCGCTGGCGTATCTGGATCGTTATTGTGAAAAAGGCGATGTGGATCGGGTCATCAGCGTGGCGGCGGTTTGGGGCGGCACGCATTTGACTGCCGATATCATGGAGGCGAATTTTGACTGGTCCGACCCGAAACGGACCTTGAAGGCGCTGGGAAAAAACACCGAAGAGACTTTTTCGGGGATCATCGATATGCTGCCCGGCGGCGTAGCGGAAACGACTTTGACCAAATGCGCCGAAGCGCTTTCCGAAGCGATTGCGGTCAACTCGACCATGATGTGGGGCACCGTGCCGAGAGATCGTTACCTTTTGCTGCGGCAAAAGTACCTTTTGGACGGTAAGCACGATAAAATTTTAGCGGACGCCGACCGGCTGCACCGCCTCCATGTGGAAAATCAGGAATTCGCCGACCGGCTGAAACAGGCCGGCGTGGAAATGTTCCTGCTCTGCGGATACGGCAAGCGGCTGTTTGCGCTCTGCGGCAGCGGGGATGTGCTCAGCGACGGCATTGTGGATACGGCTTCCGCTTCGCTGGGGGCAAAATGCGCGCCTGTCGGTCAGACCTTTGCTGTTGAAAACCGGCCGACGCTGTCCCCCGACGGTATGGTGGACGCCGCTTCCTGCCTGTATCCCGACAGCACCTGGTTTTTTGCGGGACAGGGGCACGATGCGTTTGCGGGCAACGATGTCGCCTTGCGCCTTTGCGCCCGGATCGCGTCCGATCCGGCTTTTTCCGGCGTTGACAGCGACCCGGCGTTCCCCCGTTTTAACGGCTCCAGAGATTTGCGTAAGCTGGAAAAAACGGAACTGCCGCGGCTGAAAGAGCTGGCGGAATCGGAACTGACCGATCAGCAGAAGGCAGAGCGTCAGGCGCTTTTGCAGGCGTATGACGAGCTTTGCCGCAAAACCCTTTTGACCGGCAATGGGGAAACGGACGCGCTGCAAAAGCGGATGGCGTCGTTTTTGGCGGGGCTTTCGGCAGGCAATCCGGAAGCGTAAAGCGAAAGGAGAGAAGATTTGTTATGCCTGAAAGCATCGTAACGATCAGGAATGTCAGCAAGTCCTATGGAAAGCATCTGGTGCTGGACGATATTTCTTTTGATGTGCCGGCGGGGAAGATCGTCGGTCTGCTCGGCGCAAACGGCTGCGGCAAAACGACGCTGATGAAAATCATTACCGGGCTGATCCATGATTATTCCGGCGAGGTTTTGATTGCCGGTCACCGCCCCGGTGTGTATTCCAAAGCGAGGGTCGCTTTTTTATCGGATCGCAGTTATCTGGCGGAATGGTTCAAGACCGAGGACGCCATTGATTATTTTGATGATTTTTTTGAGGATTTCGATCGTCCGAAAGCGATGGAGCTGACCAAACGCTTCGGGCTGGATCTGAAACAGCGGGTCAAAACCATGTCCAAAGGTATGCAGGAAAAAGTCCGGCTTCTGCTTGTCATGTCCCGCCGGGCGGAGCTGTATGTGATGGACGAGCCGCTGGGCGGCGTGGATCCTGCCGCCCGAAGCGTGATTTTGGATATCATCATGAAAAACTACGCTGATAATTCAACGCTGCTGTTATCGACCCATCAGGTGCACGACCTGGAGCAGTCCTTTAATCATATTATCATTCTGGGGCACGGAAAGGTGCTTTTGAGCAGCGATATCTATGATATCCGTATGCAGGGACTGAGCGTAGAGGAAAAATACAGGGAGGTGTACGGCAATGCTTGGGAAGTTGATTAAAAACGATATGAAATCCATGGCGCGGGGCGTTTCCAATATTTATATTGCGGCGTTTATCGCCGTCGGCGTGATGGGGATTTGCCTGTTTTTTGATGTCGGCGTCGGCAAGTTCGTCTCTTCGCTGGTGCTTCTGGCGATCAGCATTGCCGCCATTGTTGTTACCATTATGGCAACGATGGGAGAATTCCGCAAATCGATGTTCGGCGACCGGGGGTACCTGACCCAAACGCTGCCGGTCAAAGCGCCGACGCTGCTGTTTTCCAAATGGCTGACCTGCGCTTTCTGGATCACCGTCAGCTACGCCGTGGTTTTCCTTTGCCTGTGGCTGATTTATTATTACTGGAACGGCGAAAGCTCGACACAGGCGCTGACCTATATTTTGCAGTCCCTTCCGGATGTCGGTCTGCCGGCGCAGGACATTCTGGTCAAAACCGTTTTGCTGATTTCGTTAAAGATCCTGCTTTTGCTGTGGATCTTTATTCTGGAAGTCTTTTTCGTGATGACGCTTGCCAATGTCCGTCCCTTTGACGCGGTGGGCAGCGCCGGTCCGGTGATTTACTTTTTTGTGGTTTTCGGTCTGGTGACCTTCTGCTCGTCCCGGCTGGAACGGGTCTTTAAATCCGCACTGCTGATCCATGCCGACGGGGCTGTCACACTGACGGCCGATGAAGCGCTGATCGATTCGGTTCGCTTTGCCGGCGGGGCTTCGGTGACCCTGACGCAGATTTATTTTCAGATCGTTGTCGCGGTTCTGCTGTTTATCATTACGGCTGAGCTGCTGGAAAAAAAGGTGAATGTTAAATAAGAAAAGAGGTGCGGCGGTATGCTGATCGATATTTCAGCGGATATCACCCTTGCGCCGGTTTATCCCGGTGATCCGCAGCCGGAACGGCAGCAGGTGCAAAGCCTTGAAAAAGGCGATTTTTGCAATCTGTCCACGCTGTTCTGCTGTCTGCACAACGCAACGCATATCGATGCGCCGCTGCATTTTGTGAAGGACGGCAGGTCGATCGAGCAACTGCCTTTGGTGGTGTTTATCGGTCCCTGTCATGTTGTAAGCGTCGAGCCCGGCGCCATAGACGGGCAGACGGCGCGCAAACTTTGTCCGGATGGCTGCAAACGGCTGCTGGTCAGGGGCGGCGGCAAGGCGTATTTTTCCCCGGAAGGGGCAAAAGCGCTTGCTGAAACCGGTCTTTTGCTGGTGGGGATCGACGCGCCCTCCGTCGGCGGCGGGGACACACAGCGGGAAACCCACACGGCGTTTTTGCAAAAGCCTGTCGCCCTGCTGGAAGGACTGCGGCTGGACAACGCGCCGGACGGCGACTTCCTTTTGCTGTCGCAGCCGCTGCTGGTCGGCGGCGCGGAGGCTGCGCCGGCACGGGCGGTTTTGGCTTCACCGGCGGACATTTTGGGCAAATAAGCCGGCCTTCTGTGGATTTTACCGAAAAAAATTTTTGCCGGCTGATGAGTTTTTCTGCTTTGGCTATTGCAATCATTTTCCAAACATTATAAAATTATCCTGAGGATTTTCGGCAAGGCTGGAAATCTGGTTCCCACAATCCTTTATATATCATAGATAAGGAGTATAGAGTATGAGTGTGTTAAACAAAAAGACCATTGAGGATCTGGATGTTAAGGGCAAAAAAGTCCTGGTCCGCTGCGATTTCAATGTAAAGATGGAAAACGGCGTTATCACCAGCGATAAGCGTGTGGTTGCCTCTCTTCCCACCATCAAATATTTGTTGGAGCATGGCGCGCGCGTCATCCTCTGCTCTCATCTGGGCAGACCGAAGGGCGCATTTGATCCCGCTTTCTCCATGGCTCCGGTTGCCGAGTGCCTTTCCAAGTATCTTGGTCAGGAAGTAAAACTGGCTTCCGATGTGGTCGGTCCGTCCGCCCAGGAACTTGCCGCTTCCCTGAAAGACGGCGAAGCGATGCTTTTGGAAAATGTTCGTTTTGAGCCGGGTGAAACCAAAAACGATGTGGAGCTGAGCAAAAAATTTGCGGCTCTGGCTGACATCTATGTCAATGATGCGTTTGGTTCGGCGCACCGCGCGCATTCTTCCACCGCCGGCGTTGCCGCGTTTGTGAAAGAATCCGCCATCGGCTACCTGATGCAGAAGGAAGTCGAAGTGATGGGCAAGGCGCTGGAGAACCCCGCCAGACCGTTCGTCGCGATTTTGGGCGGCGCCAAAGTTTCCGATAAAATCGGCGTTATTGAAAATCTGCTGGACAAGTGCGACACGCTGATTATCGGCGGCGGCATGGCGTATACCTTTATGAAGGCGCTGGGTCATCAGATCGGCGATTCCCTTTTGGAAGCGGACAAGATCGATCTTGCTAAGGAAACCATGGCCAAAGCCAAACAGAAGGGCGTCAAATTCCTGATTCCTGTGGATAACAAAGTGGGCAAGGAGTATAAACCCGATACCGAATCGCAGATCGTTCATTCCGACGAGATCCCCGACGGCTGGATGGGTCTTGACATCGGACCGGAAAGCCAGAAGCTTTTTGCTGACGCTGTAAAAGGCGCCGGTACCGTCATCTGGAACGGACCGATGGGCGTTTCCGAGTGGGAAAACTTTGCGGCGGGCACCATTGCCGTGGCGCAGGCAGTTGCCGATTCCGGTGCAATTTCCATTATCGGCGGCGGCGATTCTGCTGCGGCGGTCAAAAAGCTCGGCTTTGCTGATAAAATGACGCATATTTCCACCGGCGGCGGCGCATCTCTGGAATTTTTGGAGGGCAAAGAGCTGCCCGGCATCGCCGCTATTGACGATAAATAAGATTCCGTAAACCGAAAGGACGATTCCATATGAATAAAGCTCTCAGACGCCCGGTGATTGCGGGCAACTGGAAAATGAATCAGACACCTGCGGAAGCCAAAGCGCTTATCGAGCAGATGAAGCCGCTGGTCGCCGATGCAGATTGTGATGTGGTGCTTTGCGTTCCCTATGTGGATTTGCAGGCTGCCATGGAAGCAGCGGAAGGTTCCAACATCCGCATTGGTGCAGAAAACTGCCATTGGGCGCAGAAAGGCGCTTTTACCGGCGAGGTATCCGCCGAAATGCTCAAGGCAATGGGCGTTCCCTATGTCATCATCGGTCACTCGGAAAGACGGCAGTATTTCGGTGAGACAGATGAGACGGTTCAAAAGCGTGTTCGCGCGGCTCTGGATGCCGGTCTGACGGTGATCCTGTGCGTCGGCGAATATTTGCAGCAGCGCGAGCAGGGCATTACCGAAGAAGTGGTGCGCCTTCAGACCAAAATCGCGCTGGGCGGTGTTTCCGCAGAGGAATTGAAAAGAATCATTATCGCGTATGAGCCTGTTTGGGCGATCGGCACCGGCAAAACGGCAACTGCCGAGCAGGCAAACGAAGTCAATCACGCCATCCGCGTTTGTGTCGGCGAGCTGTACGGCAAAGAGGCGGCAGATGCGCTGGTTGTGCAGTACGGCGGCTCTATGAACGCGGGCAACGCCAAAGAGCTTTTGGCGCAGCCTGATGTGGACGGCGGTCTGATCGGCGGCGCTTCGCTGAAAGCGGCTGACTTCTCAGTGATCGTCGGCGCCGCTTCGTAAGTTTTTCCCTGCGCCGTGAGTTTTTCGCGGCGCGTTTTTTTCAGTGCAGCAAAAGGAGTCAAGTTATGAAAAAACCGTATGTTCTTTGTATTATGGATGGTTTCGGCTATAACCCGGGCGCAAAGGGCAATGCCATTGAGGCGGCGAACACGCCGAATCTGGATCGCCTGATTGCTGAAAATCCGCACACGCTGATCGGTGCATCCGGGCTGGATGTCGGTTTGCCTGACGGTCAGATGGGCAACAGCGAAGTCGGCCACACCAATATCGGAGCGGGCCGGATCGTTTATCAGATGCTGGTCAGAATTTCCAAAACCATTCAGGAAGGCAAATTGATCGAAAACAAGCCCATCTATGATGCCATGCAGGCTTGTAAAGAGAAAAATACCGCGTTGCATCTGATCGGACTTTTGTCTGACGGCGGCGTCCACAGCCATATTGAGCATTTGTTCGGCCTTTTGGATATGGCAAAGAAGATGGGACTTACCCGCGTTTACATTCATGCCATTACCGACGGGCGCGATGTTTCGGTTGAATCCGGCGTCGATTTCGTCCGTCAGACCGAAGCGCATTGCCAGTCGCTGGGGCTGGGTAAAATCGCCACCATCAGCGGCAGATATTATGCGATGGATCGTGACTTCGCGTGGGATCGCGAGGAAAAAGCCTATGCCGCAATGGTTTACGGCGAAGGCGATCAGAACGACAGCGCCGTCAAGGCCATGGAAGCATCCTACGCCAAGGGCGTAACGGACGAGTTCGTCGTTCCGGTGGTGATCGACCATGAAGGCATGGTCAAGGAAAACGATTCGGTTATCTTCTTTAATTTCCGTCCTGACCGCGCCCGTCAGCTGACCCGTATTTTTGTTGATCCCGATTTCAACGGGTTTACGCGCCGGTTCGGGATGTTCCCGGTGCAGTTTGTCTGCATGACGGTTTATGACGCGACGATGCCGAATGTGCGTGTCGCCTTTGAAAGCGAAGAGCTGAAAATGACCATGGGCGAGTATATTTCCTCATTGGGCATGACGCAGCTTCGTATTGCTGAAACACAAAAATACGCGCATGTGACTTTCTTTTTCAACGGCGGCGTCGAGACGCAGTTCCCCGGCGAAGACCGGATCCTGATCCACTCTCCCGATGTAGCGACCTTTGACCTGAAACCGGAAATGAGCGCCTATGAGGTTTGCGACGCGGTGGTCGAACAGGTTCTGGCGGGAAAATATGATTTGATTATCATCAATTTCGCGAATTGCGACATGGTTGGTCATACCGGCGTTTTTGATGCTGCGGTTCAGGCGGTTGAGGCAGTCGATACCTGTGTGGGCAGACTGGCAGACGCGGTAGAGCAGATGCACGGTAAAATGATTATCACTGCCGACCATGGCAATGCCGATAAAATGCTGGATGAAAACGGCGAGCCCTTCACGCCTCATTCCACGAACCCGGTTCCTGTCATTACGCTTGGACAGGACAAACCCCTGCGCAGCGGCGGCCGGCTTTGCGACCTGTGCCCGACTCTGCTGGAGATGATGGGGCTTCCTCAGCCGGAGGAAATGACCGGAAAAAGTCTGATCATCTGAGGCGTTTTTCTGCCTTATGGATCAGGAAGTCTGTGCCGGAGCAATGCTTTTCTTTTGCTCCGGCGCAGGCTGTTGTTTTTTATACCGAATGAAATAACCGCTGCCGTGGAGACATGGCAGGTGTCCGGTTGTGTGAAATATTTGTGTGAAATTCTAAAAATTGCCATCTTTTTTGTCGGTATTTCTAATATTTTCTATAGATGTTATGCTTGACTTTTTCCTGAACATGGTGTAGAATACAGCTTGAAAGTAACTTTGTTGCTTCAAAGTCTATTTATTTGTACGGAGGAAAAGAAATGAGAAAAAGTTCTAAAAGCCTTTTGGCTGCAATTGTTTCTGTTGTCCTTGTCCTGTGCATGAGCATGGTCGTTGTCTTCACGGCATTTGCGAATGACGCTCCCGTCGTTGCTGTTGAGCCGACGACTGCGGAAGGAACGACGGCTGCTGCCGACGATTCTACCGTTCCTGCTGAACCCGAAGAGACAACTACCGCTGTTGCTGAGCCCACCGAGCCCGTTGAGCCGGATGAAACCACAACGGATGCTGCTGATACCACTGAGCCCGTTGACCCGGTTGTCGGTAAAGTCGGCGATGTCAACAAGGACGGCGTGATTAACACCACTGACGCTCGTCTTGCACTTCGTATTGCTGTTGCTCTTGAGCATGCTGATGAACTTCAGCTGATCCTTGCTGATGCCAACGGCGATATGTATGTAAAGAGCGGCGACGCCCGTATGATCCTGAGATATGCTGTACAGCTTTCTAACAGCGATGACTGCATCATCGGCAGCGATGTCGTAGCGAGCCAGGTCGCTGAGGATGGCGTAACGGCTGTTAACGATGTCAGCGAGGTTGTTACCGCTGCGTAAGAACGGCTGTTGACTGACAGATTCGTTCTTTGTTTGGCAGTCTGCGTACTGCTTACTTAACTTTGCTTAAAAAACGGTTTGCTTTGGCAAACCGTTTTTTTTGTGCTCTTTTGCTTTTTGTTAGAAAATTACGAAATCTATTGCAGATAATAAAAAAATATGGTATTATTTTCTTATCTGACAAAGAAATCGAGGGGTCAATATGGCAAAAAAGAAAGCACTTTCCCAAACAAGGCTGAGCGGCCGCATTCTTTGGAACCTGCTGATGTTCGGCTTTATGGGACAGGTCGCATGGAATGTAGAAAATATGTTTTTTAATACCTTCCTGTTTAACTCGGTTTATGCCGATGCGCCGCAGCAGGCGGTGGACGGATCGATCGGCGTGATGAGCGCCATTAACCTGATGGTTGCCCTGTCGGCGGCGACGGCGGTGATCACGACCTTTATCATGGGCGCATGGAGCGACCGGATGAACCGGCGCAAGGTGTTTATTTCCGTCGGGTATTTGATTTGGGGCTTGACCGTTATGGCCTTTGGGTACATCACCAAGGACAATACCGCCGCGCTTTTTTCCCTGAGCGACCCGGTGCGTATTTTGACCGCGACGGTTACCATCGTGATCGTCATGGACTGTGTCATGACCTTTTTCGGTTCGACTGCCAACGATTCGGCGTTCAACGCCTGGGTAACGGATGTAACGGATTCCGGGAACCGCGGCACGGTGGAGGGCATTCTTGCCATCATGCCTTTGGCAGCCATGGCGATCGTCATGGGGCTTGGCGGCGCCATTGCCACCATCGGTTATCATATCTTTTTTATCGCGCTCGGCGTTTTTGTTTCTCTTTGCGGCGTGGTTGGATTTTTCACTTTAAAGGATTCCAAAAACGGGGAAAAACAAAAAGACGGCAGCTATTGGCGCGATTTAGTTTACGGGTTCCGTCCGTCGGTGGTGCGGGAAAACGACCGGCTGTACCTGACGCTGGGCGCTGCCTGTATCTTTAACATCGCCGTGCAGGTGTTTTTCCCGTATTTGTTCATTTATTTACAGCACGGGCTGGGGCTGGATCTGAATTCTCTTCTTGCCAATCTGACGCCCGGGGTGATCGTGCTGCTTGTGGTTGCTGTTGCGGTGATTGTGACGGCGATTATCGGCATGGGAAAACTGGTGGATCGTTACGGAAAAAAGCATTTTATCAATTTATCGGTCATTCTGTTTGTTGCCGGGCTTTTTGCCGGGACCTTTGCCGAAAGCCTCGGAATGTTTCTTGTCTGCTTTATTCCCGCGCTGATCGGCTATGGGATGCTGATGATTATGCTGAATGCGGCGGTGCGTGATTTTACGCCGGAAAACAAAGTCGGGCTGTTTCAGGGGGTTCGGATGATTTTTATCGTCCTGATTCCGATGATCGTCGGCCCCACAATCGGAAATTTGTCGATCCGGTTTTTTGATTCGGTACCGTATACCAACGATTACGGGATCGTGACCGAATGCCCCGGCGGCTCCATGTTCGCCGCGGCGGCGGTTGTATCGCTTCTGATCTTTTTGCCGGTGTACTTTTTGCAGAAAAAAGGCATTGATATCAGGCAAACGGAGAAAAGCAGGAAAGGGGAAAAATAAAATGAAAAAGAATTGGCGTAACTTTCTGGCAGCCGGCCTGGTGCTCGCGCTGCTGCTGAGCTCTTTGCCGCTTTCGGCAGGCGCGTCGGAGTGGTCGGATAATCCGGTGGTCCTGCTGCCCGGATACAGCTCTTCCGCTTTGGAAAAGGTGAATGCGGACGGCACAACGGAACAGGTCTGGGGTGTGGATACCGATGCGATCCTGCAAGCCGCACTGTCGCGTATTGCGCAGCTTGCCGTGGGGCTGGGACTGGCTGCTTCCGGCAGTGATCCGGCTTATCTTGCGAAAATCGTCGGTGAGGAATCGTATGCGATTTTGGACGGCGTGCGCTGTGCGCCGGACGGAAGTTCGGTTTATGATGTGCATACGGTGTACAGCGAGCCGGAAACGACCAACAACGCCTATTATCTGGCGCATCCGGACGAGAGCTGGGCAATGTATGAAAGCGATATCATGGGGGATCTGGGCGAGCTTGTCGATCCGGGAATGCTGTTTAATTTTAATGTGGATTTCCGCATGGGCGCGATCGATTGTGCCGAACAGCTTCATGTGTATATTCAGAAGGTTTTGGCGTATACCGGTAAAGAGAAGGTCAATCTGCTGGCAATCAGCCACGGCGGGCAGGTCGCCGGAACCTATTTGAGTCTGCACGGCACGGAAGGGCTTGTCGATCATGCGCTGCTCGTTGTGCCGGCGCTGGGCGGCGCCGGTCTGGCCTATGATTTTTTGAACCGGGATATTGACTTTGATGAGCAGACTCTGGTAAAATTTATTGAGCACGGATTTATGAGCGAGACGGATTATCACTGGCTTGTCCGTGCGGAAGCGACGGGTTTTTTAGATGATGTTCTGTATGAACTGATCCCGTATTTTCTGGATTCGGTGCTGTATTGGGGCAGCATTTGGGACTTTATTCCCACTGCGTATTACGAAGAGCTGAAAGCGCGGTATCTGGATGAAACACAGTCTGCACAGCTCATCGAAAAATCAGATCGGATGCACGAGCAGATCATGCCGAATTATGCCGAGTCTTTTGCCGCCTGCCGCGCAGCCGGGGTGAAGCTGAACATCATGGCGGGCACCGATCTGCCGATTGTAACCGGACTTCAGCAGAACTCCGACGCAATCATTACCACGGCATCTTCTACCGGCGCGTCATGCGCGCCTTTTGGTCAGCGGTTTGCCGATGGGTACCGGGGCAAAGGCTGCGGCGACGCAAGTCACGAACACCTTTCGCCTGCCATGACGGTGGATGCTTCCACTGCGTATTTGCCGGAAAACACCTTCTTTGTGGAAGGGCTGTTTCACGGCATGGAATATTGGGATGCGCATACTTTTGAGCTGCTGAAAAAGCTGCTGCTCACCGATGATATCGAGGATGTGCATTCCGACCCTGCTTTTCCGCAGTTCCACGCCACGACCAATCCGGAACAGGCGGTCACGGCGTATTTCGATCATAGTCCCGAGGGATATGTATCTGAGGAAGATACCTGCCTGCAAATCAAAAATCTTTCGTCCAGGTATCCGGTTCTGGTCGTTTCCGTGGATGTCGCCGGGGCAGATCTGGTGATCCCGGGCGGGAAACGGATCGCGCCGGGAGAGACGCTTTCCTTTGCGGTCAGCGGCGATGTGGGCGAAACGGCAAGACGGAAGGTGCAGGTTAAAATCCATTATTGCACTTCGCTGGAAACCTTTACGCCGGTGGGCGAACGGACGCTCAGTTTTATGACGCTGGGCAAAACCGACGCCGCCTTTGATCCGCAGAATCCGTATGCCCCGCTGGATGTGATCAAAAGCGCATTTCCGGAAATTGCCGGCGACCGGGCGGAAAGCGTTTTGACAAAGCTGGGGCTTTTGGAGTTTGTGGAAATGTTCTTTGATATGATCTATACGATTATAAAAAATATTCAATTGCTATTTCAGATAGGATGAGATGAGGTAACCCATGAAGGAACTGTATTTTGTGAATTCTCTGGAAAATATTTTCCCCGATGAAGTCCCCGGCGGACAACTGACGCATATTTCGATGCTTCGCAACGAAAGGTATTCTTTTCAGTTGGTCGTGTATTTGCCGGGCGAGGAAACGACAGTGCGCGTCGAACCGCCGGAAGAATTGACAGACTGCCTGCATTTTTATGATGTCAAAGCCATTCCGGTTCATGTGCCGGCAAAGGAAAAGTGTGATGATGATTTTCTGCTGCGCGGCGGCAAGCCGGGCGACTATCCCGACCTTCTGGTTCCCTGCGACGGCGAAGTGCACTGGCAGGGAAAAGGCTGGCACGCTCTTTGGCTGGAAATCGATCCGGGCGAACCGCTTGCCGCCGGACAGCGTGAGCTGTCCTTTGCGGTCGAATTGCCGAGGGGCAAGACGACGCTTTCGCTGGAATTGTCGGTGGTGGATGCGCTGCTGCCGGAACAGGAGCTGGTCTGCACCCACTGGTTTTATTGCGACTGTCTGGCGGATCAGTACGAAGTGCCGATTTTTTCCGAGGAACACTGGCAGCTCATTGAAAAGTATTTGCGTTTTGCCGTTCAGCACGGCATCAACATGATTTTAACGCCCCTGTTTACACCGCCTCTGGATACGGCGATCGGGTCGGAGCGTCCGACGGTTCAGCTTGTCGGAGTGACGGCGGAAAACTACGGGTATTCTTTTGATTTTTCGCTTTTGGAACGCTGGATCGATCTTTGCAATGCCTGCGGGGTACGGTATTTTGAAATGTCCCACCTCTTTACCCAGTGGGGCGCCAAACACGCGCCGAAGATCGTTGCCAAAACCGCCGAAGGGGAAAAACGCCTGTTTGGATGGGAAACCAATGCAGCCGGCGCGGAATACAAGCATTTCCTGAAATGCTTCGCGAAGGAGCTGGATCGTTTTCTTGCGGAAAAAGGCGTCAGGGAGCGCTGTTTCTTCCATGTTGCCGATGAACCGGGATTTAAGGACTTTATCAGCTACCGCAGCGCCTCCAGGATCATTTCGGAGTGCTTTGGAGAATATCGCAGCATCGATGCGCTGTCGGAGTACCTTTTCTATCAAAGCGGTCTGACCAAAACGCCGATTCCCTGCATTGACGCCATCGAAGCGTTTAAAGGCAGAGTGCCGGAGCTTTGGACTTATTATTGCAGCGTTCCGGCAAAGGACAATTATGTCAATCGCTTTTTGTATTATCCATCGGTTCGCAACCGTGCGCTGGGCGCGGCGCTGTACCGCTATAACTGCAAAGGCTTTTTGCATTGGGGATATAACTTCTGGTATACCGTGCTTTCCAAAGGCCGGATCGATCCTTTCACCGACACCGCTTCCGGCGGCGGCTTCCCGGCTGGCGACGGTTTTGTGGTGTATCCGGGCAAGGACGGACAGCCTTTGCCGTCTCTGCGCCTGAAAGTTTTTTACGATGCGTTGCAGGATCAGCGGGCGCTTGCCTGTCTGGAAAGCCTTGTAGGCAGAGAACAGGCGCTTCAGACGCTCGCCGATCAATGGGAAGGCTATTCCTTCCGCAGTTATCCGAAAACCGGAGAAGATCTGATTGCTCTGCGTGAGGCGGTCAACGATGCGATTGCCGGCGCTGTCAGGAAGTGAACTTTTTCTTGCTTTTTTCCCTGCCGCGTTGTATAATCATTTTTGATTTTCATCGCGCGCGGCTTTGATTTTGCGCGGAAAGGATGATGGTATGAAATTTACAAAAATGCAAGGCGCAGGCAACGATTATGTCTATGTCAACGGCTTTGAGGAGACCATACCCGATCGGGTAAAAACAGCGGCGGCGGTCAGCGACCGTCATTTCGGTATCGGCGCGGACGGGCTGATCGTGATGGCGCCTTCTGAAATCGCCGACTGTAAAATGGATATGTATAATGCCGACGGTTCCCGCGGCAAAATGTGCGGCAACGGCGTGCGCTGTGTGGCGAAGCTGGCTTATGATACAGGGATTGCCCGCAAGGATGAAATTGCTGTGGAAACCCTGAGCGGCATTAAGTATATTCATGTAATCAAGAATAAAGACGGTGAAATGACCGGCGCGACCGTTGATATGGGCGAGCCGATTTTACAGCCGGAAGAGATCCCGGCGCTTTTTGAGGGGGACAAAGCGGTCAACGCGCCCCTGGCTGTCGGTGATAAGGAATATATGGTGACACTGGTTTCGATGGGCAACCCGCACTGCGTGGTTTTTACCGAGGATGTAAAAAATTTGCAAATCGAAACAATCGGGCCGCTGTTTGAAAACCATGCGCGCTTCCCCGACCGGATCAACACTGAGTTTGTCCGGGTGGTTCACGCCAAAGAGCTGGATATGCGCGTTTGGGAACGCGGCTCCGGTGAAACACTTGCCTGCGGAACAGGCACCTGCGCTTCCGTTGTTGCTGCCGTTTTGAACGGATTTTGCGCACCGGATACCGATATCAAGGTGAATCTGCTGGGTGGCACGCTGTTTGTCAATTGGAATACCGCCGATAACCATGTCTATTTGACCGGCCCGGCTGAAACGGTGTTTACCGGGGAATATGATCTGAAGAAACACGGTCTGGCATAACAGAAGGAGAGAACGGGAATATGAAGATCAATGAAAACTTTCTGAAAATTCAGAACAATTACCTTTTTTCTGATATCGCCAAAAAGGTTGCCGCTTATAAAGAAGCCAATCCGACGGCGGATATCATTCGTCTGGGCATCGGCGATGTGACCCGTCCGCTGCCGAAAAAAGTAACGGAAGCGATGAAAAAAGCGGTCGAAGAGCAGGAAAGCGCCGAGCATTTCCGTGGTTATCCGCCGGAATACGGGTATGATTTCCTTAGAAGCGCCATCAACCGCCATGATTTCGCTTCGCGCGGGGTCACGCTTCAGGACGATGAAATTTTTGTCAGTGACGGCGCCAAAAGCGACTGCGGCAATATCGGTGATATTTTCGATCAGGATAATCTGGTTGCCATTTGCGATCCGCTGTACCCTGTGTATGTAGATACCAATGTCATGGCCGGGCGCTCCGGTGATTTGGTGGACGGGCACTGGAACCGGTTCTATTATATGCCCTGCACGGCGGAAAACGGCTTTTTGCCTGCGCTGCCGGACTGCAAGGTCGATCTGATCTATTTGTGCTTCCCCAACAACCCCACCGGTATGGCCATTACCAAAGATGAGCTTGCCAAATGGGTCGATTACGCCAACCGCAACGACAGCGTCATTCTTTATGACGCCGCGTATGAAGCGTACATCACCGAAGAAAATGTTCCGCACAGCATTTTTGAGATCGACGGCGCCAAAACCTGCGCCATTGAATTCCGCAGCTTTTCCAAAACCGCCGGCTTTACCGGCGCACGCTGCGCCTATACCATTGTTCCTCACGAGCTGAAGCGCGGCGGCGTCGAGCTGAACGCTTTGTGGGCGCGCCGTCAGGCCACCAAGTTCAACGGCGTTTCCTATATCACACAGCGCGGCGCGGAGGCGGTCTTTACCGAAGAAGGACAAAAACAGGTGCAGGAAAACATCGCCTATTATCGTCGGAACGCCAAAGTCATTGCCGAAGGGCTGAAAAAAGCGGGCTTTTCGGTTTACGGCGGCGTCAATTCCCCCTATATCTGGCTGCGCGTACCGGATGGCATGACTTCATGGGAATTTTTTGATTTGCTTCTGCACAAAATGCAGGTTGTCGGTACGCCCGGTTCGGGATTCGGCGCTGCGGGCGAGGGGTATTTCCGTCTGACGAGCTTCGGAGATGCGGAAAAAACCAAAGAAGCGGTCGAGCGCATTACCGCGTATTTTCAAAAATAAACGGGAAAATTGACCAAAAAAAGAAGGATTTGTTCCCGCAAAAACGCATATAATTTGAAAAAATGATTGACATATCCTTCTGTCCGTTATATAATTCTATTGTATATAATGCAGTTATGCTCTGTATTTATCGATTTTCTCTGTTTCAACTAAAAAACGGAAGGAAGTTTTCTGATGAGGAACCAAAAGACTTTTGCCTTAAGGCTGGTCGCGTTTCTGCTGGTCTTTTGCGTTGCAGTCGGTGTTTTGCCAGTGGCGGCATCGGCGGCTGACAGTACGCTGACAGCAGTTTCGCCCGCTGAGGCAGTGGGGGAATATGTGATTCCGGACGGCACCACCGCTATCGCGGATAATGCCTTTGCCGGATGTACGGAATTGACAAGCGTTGTCATTCCTGCCTCCGTTAAAACCATCGGCGCGAATGCGTTCCAGGGATGCACATCCCTTGCAACGGTGAAATTTAACGGCGTGCTGGATCGTGTGGGGCTGTTTGCTTTTAATGATACGCTCTGGTATAAAAACTATCCCACCGACTTCATTTATGCTTCCTCTCCGAGCGGCTTTAATGTCCTGATCGGTTATAAGGGCACGGATGAGAATGTTGCCATTCCCGCTTCCACCACCGTTATCGGTGAGGGCGCTTTCTACGGCAACACGACCATTAAATCCGTTATTATCCCGCTGCGTACCACCAAAGTTTCCGATTACGCGTTTTACGGCTGCACGAACCTTGCGGATATCACCGTCCGCGGTGCGCTTACCGACTGCGGCTTCATGGCGTTTGAGGGCACGGCGTGGCTGGATTCCTATGCCGGTGAATTCATCATCTCCGGTACCATGCTCATTAAATACAACGGCGACAAAGATGTTGTTTATGTTCCCAATACGGTGACGCGCATTGCTTCCTATGCGTTCTATGACTGCAAGAGCGTAACGACGGTTCGTGTTCCCGCTTCCGTAACCGATATCGGCGTAAACGCCTTCTATCTTTACAACGACGGCGGCAACAACAAATACGCTGAAATTTATTGCTGGGAAGATACCTACGCGGAAACCTACGCCAAACAGAACGGCCTGTCCATTTCTTCGTACCTGAACTATCCGGGCGATGTGGATTCCAACGGCAGCGTTCAAACCGCTGACGCGCGCGTTGCTCTTCGTTACGCCGCCAAGCTGGAACGCGATCTGACGGATGCACAGTTCCTTGCCGCTGACATCGGCTGCGATGGAAACATCACTTCTTCCGATGCGCGTTTGATCCTTCGCATGGCAGTCGGCCTTGCCGAGTATACCCCCGAGGATCTGCTCTTTAAGCCCAATACGGATTTTGAAATCCTGATGGCGTACACCGAAGCGGTTCGCCTTGCCTATATCAAGGAAGCCGGTTATAAACTCACGGAGTATCAGAGCATTGACGATGTAAAGGTCGGTCCGTCCTTTATCCGCACCGCGCTGAACAATCCCTTTAAAACCGACTTGACCAAAGAAGACAAAGCGGAAGCACAGACGCTCTCTTCCGATACCGTCGAAGCACTGGAAAAGCTGTATCTTTGCGACTTGACCAACAATTCCATTATCAAGGATGCAAAATGCGAGCTGACCGAAAGCGATAAATATTATATCACCATCACCTTGAACGATGAAGTGGATGTCAGCGACACCGATTCTCTGACCCGCTGCATGTTCCCGGTGGTCGGCAGAGAAGATATGGATCGCCTGCTGAATGAAGAGGAAGGCACCTGGTATCACGCTTCTTCTACCGATTTTAATTATAAGATTACTTACCAGAATTGCACATTGAACGCCATCGTCGATGTTATGACCGGCAATATCGAAGACATTGAAATGAAGATGGGTTATCGTTTCGATGTCTG
Source organism: uncultured Clostridia bacterium (assembly GCA_944380845.1). Lineage (GTDB taxonomy): Bacteria > Bacillota > Clostridia > Oscillospirales > Acutalibacteraceae > RGIG2774. Next base: position 24,993 of record CALWIU010000045.1, read on the forward strand.
GGGTCAGATTTACCTGACGAAAATTCACAACAGAGACGATAAGAACGATCCTGTTGGTTACGCCACCAGAACCGATACGGTAAAATATACCGATTTCGATTACACGGTGAAAGAATTTACCACCACCACGACTGAACCGACAACCGTTTATGAAGGAGAAGATCCGGAAAATCCCGTAACGGTTGTGCCGACCACCAAAAACAATGACGCCGGCAACTTCCTTGCCGGAATCGGCGATGCGCTGGGCGGTATCTTCGGCAGTCTGATCGGCGGCTGAACCTGCTCTATCTGCGGGCTTGCAAACAGCCCGCAGATGTAAAAAAATTTCGGGAATCATTTGCTTGAATCGCGAAAAAATAGGATCGGGAGCGTTGTCTCCTTGTAAAAAGCGCACAATATTATTGTGTCATTTTTGGCGGATTTTATGCGTTGCATGTGGAAAAAGTGTTTGACATTTGCGAATCGGTATGATACAATTAAGCGTGTTCAGACACTGAGGCACGCATTCGCCGCCCAGGTCTAAATGCTTTACTGTATATAAATGAATCGTCAACCGGCGGTTCTTTATATAAAAAATTTTCAAAGGAAGGTTCTAAAATGAAACTTGCAAAAAAAGTACTTGCTTGTGTTGTCGTTCTTGCGATCATGAGCACACTTGCCATCAGTGCTTTCGCTGCTGATGCTTCCTTGGTTCTGTCGGCTGATAAGAGCGCCGCTGAAATCGGCGACACCATTACCGTGGATCTTTCCATGAGCAATGCTACTGGCCTTGAGAATCTTGGTTTGTTCGTCAGCTACGATGATGCTGTTCTTCAGCTTGAGTCTGTCGCTTCTTCTAACGACAACGCGATTGCTGAGCAGAACGATGCCGGTGATGTTAGTGTTGGTTATATGAACATGAACTCCAACTCTAACGCTGACCTTGCTCTTGCGAAAATGACCTTCAAGGTTATCGCTGAAGGCAATGCGAAGATCACTGCTGCTCTCATCACTGATGACAATGGTGAAGCTGATATCGCTGGTGTTACCGTTGGTTCCACCTCCACCTCCATCAGCGTAACCGGTACCGAGAAGACCACTGCTGCTCCCGACGAGCCCAGTGCTGCTCCTTCTGATACCACCGCTGCTCCTGCTGGCGACGATACCACGAAACCCGCTGACGAAATTCCTGCTACCGGCGACGCTGGTATTGCTGTAGCCGCTGGCCTTGTTGTTCTTGCTGGCGCTGCTTTCGTTGCTTCCAAGAAAAGAAAATAATCTCCGGTAACGGGTGATTAACAAAAAGGGGTCTGTTTCAGATCCCTTTTTTTGTATTGCTGTTTCTTTTTACAGGAAACAGCAATTTTTTTTGTTTTCTCGCCGAATAACGACGCGCAGCGTACCACCAAAAACAGGGGGTAAGGGTTGTAAGCCCATATTGGGACGAGAAGCACGCGCAATGGTTGTTTGCACGAGTTGCGTCATGCTGAGCATAAAAGATCGGTTATACAAAAAAGAGCAGCGAGGTCTGGCATAAAAAACGGTGGCTCTGGTATAAATGGTAGATCTGTGTCGAGCGATGCGGATCAACTGCGAGAAAAGGGAGCGGGCAGTGTCAAGCATAAAAGATCGGTTGTGCCAAAAAAGAGCAGGAAATTTGGTATAAGAAATCGACGCACTCTGGTATAAATGGTAGGTCTGTGCCGAGCAAAGCGGATCAACTGCGAGAAAAGGAGCGGCAGTGACGAGTATAGTAAATCAGTTGCGCCAAAATAAGAGCGGGGAGGTCTGACATAAAAATCGGCGGTGAAGAAGAAAATAGCAGGTCTTTGCAGTATATGGAAGTTGAACTGCCCGTGTATGGCGGTGATACCGGCAGAACCATAGTCAGGGAAAAAGAATGTTTGGCGCATCTGTTTGTCAATATAAAATGTTTTTTCCGATGTCTATAGGTAGCAAGTGTTTTGTGCTTTCAGAAGACAGATGCCGCAAAACAGCCGTTCTTTTCTTTTAAAACAGTGTTTTTTATCCGAAAGGACGGCATTCGCTAAAAGAAGGGAATAACAATAAAGACTGGATAAAAAACAGTGTGGAAGGTTATCATGCTTTTTCGACTCAATAAGCAAAACCACGGGTATAACGGAAAGGGAATGCACAGGAAAGGGATTCTCCATTTTTGGAAGGTATTGTACAGAAGCAGATGCAGTTGACTCGACAATAACCGGTTCCCTAACAATGTCTTTTGCAGGTAAAAATTGCCCCGAAGCGGGGCTTCGGGGCAGCTTCCGTCAGCAGCAGGTATCTATGCCGGATCAGGGAATGCTGTTATTTTGCGGCCTGTGTGACGGAAGCAGAAAGCGGCAGGCTTTACGAATCAAGTTTGGTGGCTTCACGCAGGATCTCGCGGGCGTCGGAGGTGGTTACCTTCCCGTCATTATTCATATCCGCAGCTTCTTCCGCTTCCGCCGTCAGTTTTTCCAATGCGGTTGCCGCACGCAGCGCCAGACGCGCGTCAGCGGTGGTTACTTTCCCATCGCCGTTGACATCGCCTTTCCGCCGTTCTTTGTTCCATGGAACGCCCACAATTTCACAAAGGCTCTTTGCGATGGCGTCTGCGGTCTTGTCAAACGAGCGATCCCACGCGGTATTGTCCTTCGTGGATGTGATAAAGCCCAGTTCCAACAGACCCGATGCACATTTCGTGTATTTATTGACGGCAAAATCCGTGTAGGAAGGCGCGCCTTTTTTTACGCCGCGGTTTCGCAGACCGTCTGCTTCACACGCCGCCCGCAGAATTTTTGCCGCTTTTTCAACGGTTTTTTCGGTGGCGTCGCTTTTTACCCAAATTTCGTTCCCGGTCGCGTCCGGGGACGCGGAATTGCGGTGAATCGACAGATAATATTGCGCGCCCCAGGCGTTGGATTCCGCTGTGCGGTCATTAAGCTTCTTTTCCGTGTCGTCCGTACGGGCGTATTTTACCGACACGCCGCGTTCCGTCAGCCGTTTGCCGACAGCAAGGGTCATTTTCAGCACATCGTCTTTTTCTTTTCGTTTGCCGCTGCCGGCGCCGCCGTCCTTGCCGCCGTGTCCGGCATCCAGATAAATTTTCGCCATAGTCTCCCTCCTTTCAGGCAAAGAGAACTTTGCCCGTCAACAGAATATGGCGGATCCGCGCAGGGGGCAGCATCTGTGAAAAAGAGGGGAAAAAGAAAGATTGCCGTTCATTAACAGCTTTTTTCTTTTGTTTTCGTGCACACCAGCCATGAAGAAAGCGGCGTGCAAAATGCTTTGCCGCGGGCTTTCTTTGTATGTAAATGGATTTTCTTTGTATGCAATCGGTCAGAATGGAATCCTGCTTGCGCTTCCGCGCATTTGTTTCCCGCCGTTTGCAGAATTCGGCATGGAAAAAGTGAATGCAAATCATTTTGGTATTCCTGTTTTGTGACTTTCCGTCTGTTTGTCAGAGAGCAGCCCGTTTTTTAAAACAATTTTTTTGACCGGAGGCGACAGGTATAATGTTCCGATTTTTGCACATACTACGGGTGAAAGAAATCGGAAAGGATGTTTCGCGATGGATTTGAAAAAAAAGACAATCATAACCGCGTCTGTTTTATGCTGTTGTGCGGCGATCGGCGGCGCCGCCTATTTTGGAATTACCAACAACGCGGATTCAGATGATGTATTTGTGCCGCCTACCGGGTATGTGCGGGAGACGACGGAAGCACCGCTGTATACCGACCCGACAGAACCCCCAGCCACGGAGCCGGTCGAACACGCGGCGGTTAGCGATGCTGCCGATCAGACCGAGACTTCTTCGGCAGAAAGTGCGACGGTCAGCGGCACCTTGCCGCGCCCCAATTATTTTGAACTGCCGCTTGGACTGGATATTTTGCAGGATTACAGCCGCACCGAACCGGTATTTAACGCCACCATGGGGGATTGGCGCACGCATAACGGTGTGGATTTTGCAGGCGTAATCGGCGATCCGGTCAAGGCATCGGCTGCGGGTTTTGTAACCGATGTATATGACGATCCGATGTATGGGGTCGTGATGGAAATCGATCACGGCGGCGGAATCACGGCAAAATACTGTGGTTTGGGAAAAGGCAGCACCATCCCGGTCGGTACGGAGGTCAAAACCAACGATACCATTGGCTATCTGGGAACGGTACCCTGTGAATCGGACGCCGGCGCGCATTTGCACATGGAAATGACGGAAAACGGGGAGATCGTTGATCCGTTGGTATTGTTTGAATTGGCATAAGAAGCGGCTGCTGAAAAAGCGAACAGGCAAAGCCAGGTTCGCACAAAACAAGCCGACAAAACAAAAAAACAGCCTCAAAGGAAAAGAAAATCCTTTGGGGCTGCTTTTATTTGACAAAGACCGGCTTCTTGCCGGATCTGCCGCGTTGGCGGGCGTTTTCGCAGAATGATGTTTGATCTGCTGTTACCCGTGCCCGGCATAGCCGCTTTATCCTTCGGCTTCGGGCTGCGTGAGCACGGCGGTCCATTCTTCGGCGCCGTCAAGGGTCACGCCGGTTCCGGCGACAGCTTCTCTCGGTTCGCGCTTTGCCTGCAAGATCCACAGGTCGGTTCCGACAAATGCTATCACAAAAAGCAGAACGGCGCAAATCGCAACAAGCAGTTTTCCGCCTCTGCCCAGCCGCGGCGGCGGAGCGTCGGCAGGAAAACCTTCCTGTTTGCCGCCGGGATAATCCTTTCGGAAGGTATAATAGCCCCGGGTTCGGGAGGGGCGTTTGGGCTGGTCGTTTTTCATTCCGGTTGTCCCTTCTTTTCGTTGGCGAGTTGATCTAAATACGCTTCATCGGATTGTGCTGTCTGCCAGCGGCGTCTGCCGGGCGCGCCTTTTTTGGGCTTTTTCATACAAGAGGAGCGGGCAAGGATTTCACTGACGATGTTTACGCCGAGGGCAATCAAACAGGCGCCGTCCTCAAGAAGCGGGATGCGGCGGGAAAGCATGGTCACGATGCCGGCAGCCACGCCGAAAAGCGCTTGAAAAAACAAACGGTCGGGCAGATAGCGCGTATCACAGAAAACAAAAATCGAAAGAAAAAGAGCCGTGCCGCCGCTTAATTCCAGCAGAAGCGATTCTGCTGCGGAAAAAGAGCCCCGGGGCAGCAGCAGGGATGACAGAAGGACGATCATCAGAAAAGCCGCCGGATACACACAGGAGGAGGGGCGCCGGATCAGCCGGTATAGAAAAGCGGTCAGCATAAGCAGCAGACAGGTACTGCCCATCGGACCGGCAACATTGCCGATCAGCAGGTTTACCGTGCCCAGCCGCAGGGCGGCAGACGAATCGCCGGCAGATAAAATTTTCAGAGCGGACAGACCCGTTTCCGGAGAAACCGCGCCGGACAGCGCGTCCGGAATCGGGAAGGCAAATATCTGTCGGGGAAAAATCAGCGTTAACACCGAAAGCGCCACCAGTGCGGCGGACAAGCCGTCGGAGCGGATCAGCGTTGGTTTTCTTGTAATGACAGGGTACAGGACCCGAACGGCAATGACCGAAAGAAACACAATCAGCAGAACCGGAACCAGCGAAAAATCAGCGGGCAGCAAAAGCGCGGTGATCGCGCCGGAAAAAAGACTGCCCGGCAGGTCAACCGGCGGGTTCTTTGCCTTGTAGATTGCTTTCAGCAGGAGAGCGGACAGCAGATCCGCCGCCAGTGCCGCCAGAACAGCCAAACAGATCAGGCGCAGCGCGCTGCCGCCGTTGTAATACCACGCCATGACCGACGCGAACAAAAGCAGAATCGCCTGATCGATGACGGGAGCGTACGGGTTTTTTCGTTGTTCGGTATTTTTTGCGCGTAAAACACGCTGCGGCACACAAATCACTTCCTGTCAAGTTTTCCAGAATTTTTGCATTGCGCGAAGGGCGTGATCGGAATATGATAGTACTGTGAAACGGAGGGTATCAGAATGAAAATCACTGCCGAAAACGATCGCTGTCTGTCGGTGGAACTGACGGGCGACGATATGCGCAAGCTGGATATTACATATGAAGAATTGGATTATGCCAACATTGAAACAAGACGGGTGCTTTGGACGCTGTTGGATGAGGCGCGCCGGACGCTGGGAAAAAGCATCAGCCTGTCGGATCAGTTGGTCATTGAAACAACGCCGGCGCGGGAAGGCGGCTGCCGGATCGTTTTTACATCTGTTCCGGAAGAGGAAAGCGAGGATCGGCACTTGCGGTTTATTGCCAAAACAGGGAAACTGTTTTGGGAGTTTGTCAGCGCCGACGCGCTTTTGGATTTTTGGGAAAAAGCGGTTTTGCCGCCCGGATGCCGGCTGACGGTTTATTATAACGACGGAAAATACCGCGCCCTTGCTGAGACCGACCCGTCGGAACGGCAGACCGTTCTGGCGGCGGCGGAGGAATTCGGTACGGTTTTGCCCGTCAGCGAAGAGCAAATCGCGCAGACCCGCGAAGGCTGGCGGATCCTTTACGAAACGCCGGCGGTTCCTCAGACGGTAAACTGATCGGCAGCCTGTTTCAGACGGGCAATGGCTTCCTTGCGGTCCGGGGCGCGGAAAACCGTGCTGCCGACTGCGAAGGCGTTGGCGCCTTTTTCGGCGCACAGGGCGATGGTTTTTTCATCAATGCCGCCGTCTACCTGAATGAGCAGCGAAGGATTCACTTCCTTCGCTTTTTCGCGGATGTCGTGTATTTTATCCAAACAGGACATTTGGAATTTCTGCCCGCCGAACCCCGGTTCAACGGACATGACCAATACCATTTTGAGCCGTTTTAAATACGGGTATACACAATGGGCGGGCGTATCCGGTTTGATGGATACCGCCGCCTGGCAGGTGTTTTCCTTTGTGATGGCGGTGATGACCTCGTCCGGGTCGCAGTCGCTTTCCAGATGAAAAGTCAGAATATCGGCGCCTGCCTTCAAAAAGTCCGGCACATAAAACAACGGATCGCGGATCATCAGGTGCACATCGAAGGGCAGACGGGTGTGGGGACGCAGTGCTTTGATCACCGGCGCGCCGATGGTCAGATTCGGCACGAAATTGCCGTCCATGACATCGATGTGTATCCAGTCCGCGCCGGCTTCATCCAGCGAACGGATCTCCCGTTCAAGATTGGAAAAGTCGGAGGAAAGAATGGAAGGGGAAATCACGGTCATATCGTTCACTCCTTTTCAGATGCCTTTATTTTACTATAAAACCGCCGAACGGTCAATGCCCATTCCGGGATCTGTTTTGCGAATGCCGCTGCTTTCCGAAATAGCGGATTTTTTTGTAAACAGCCTTTTTTGTCTCTATTTCGGGGAAAGCGGACGGCCGTATCGTTCCCTTGACAAGAATAGACAGCAATGGTAAAATAAGCTGTATGTATCTACCCAGTAAGGGACGGGACTGTTCCCGTTTGATTGGTAAAGAGGTCTTTGTTTTGAGCAAAAAACCCCGACACCCCACGGCGTATGCGCGCTTGCGGGTGCTGTTCCTTTTGTTGGCGGACGCGGTTATTCTGAACGCGACAAATATTTTAACGATTCTGGTTCGCCTGGAATTCAACCTGGTGGATTTTGAAGAAAGCCCCTTCCTGCACAATATTCTGCTGTATGCCGCCGTCAACACGGTTTGCACCTGGCTGATTTTTAAGTTCTTTAATATTTATAAGATCCTTTGGGAATATGCCGGCCTTTTGGAGGCTTTTATTCTGGCGGGCGCGTGCGCCCTGTCAACCAGCATTCAATATGTGGTCATGCAGGCGATCCTGCCCAATATCTTTGCGGTCGGGCCGGTTGTCCTGCCGCGCAGCTATCCGATTCTGGCGTTTCTGTTCTTCGCTTTGGCAGAGGCGGTTTTTCGTTTTTCCTACCGGCTGCGGGCGATGGCAAAAATTTCTTACGGCAGAAAAAAACCGCTGGGCGAAAAAGCCCGCACCATGCTGATCGGCGGCGGACAGGCCGGAGCGCTGCTTTTGCGGGACTTGCAGAACAACCCCTTCTCTTCTCATAATCATGTGGTCTGCATTATCGACGACGATCCCCAGAAAAAAGGTCATTTCCTGAACAATGTTCCCATCATCGGCGGACGGTCGCTGATCCCCGAGACGGTGAAAAAATACGGCATCACGGAAATCATTATCGCCATTCCCGCCGCGTCGTCGCAGGACCGACGCGAGATCATTGATCTTTGTCAGGAAACAAATTGCCGTCTGCGCATTTTGCCCGCTTTGTATCAGCTTGCCGGCGGGGAAGTCAGCATCCAAAGCGTCCGCGATGTGGAAATCGAGGACCTTTTGGGCAGGGACAGCGTAAAGGTCAATGTGGACGAGATCATGGGCTATGTCAGCGGCAAAACCGTGCTTGTTACCGGCGGCGGCGGATCCATCGGTAGCGAGCTTTGCCGGCAGATTGCCCGGCATTCGCCGAAAAAACTGGTGATCTTTGATATTTACGAAAATAATGCTTATGCTATACAACAGGAACTGCTGTCAACCGTGCAGGGTCTGGATCTGGAAGTTTTGATCGGTTCGGTGCGGGATGAAGCCCGGGTGAATATGATCTTTGAACAGTATCGTCCCGATGTGGTGTATCATGCGGCGGCGCATAAGCATGTGCCGTTAATGGAGAATTCGCCGAACGAAGCCATTAAAAACAATGTTTTCGGTACCTGTCATGTGGCGAGCGCCGCCAATCGCTTCGGCGCTTCGGTTTTTGTTTTCATTTCTACCGACAAGGCGGTCAATCCGACCAACATCATGGGCGCGTCCAAACGCCTTTGCGAAATGGTGGTGCAGTGCTACTCCCATTTCTCCAAAACCAAATTCGTTGCCGTTCGGTTCGGCAATGTGCTTGGCAGCAACGGCAGCGTGATCCCGCTGTTCCGTAAACAGATCAAGGCCGGCGGTCCGGTTACCGTGACGCACAAGGATATTATCCGCTACTTTATGACCATCCCCGAAGCCGTATCGCTGGTGCTTCAGGCCGGCGCTTACGCGAAGGGCGGCGAAATCTTTATTCTCGATATGGGAAAACCGGTACGGATCGATGATTTGGCGCGGAAAATGATTAAACTGTCCGGGTTTGAACCGGATGTGGATATCAAAATCGAATATACCGGGCTGCGCCCCGGTGAAAAGCTCTATGAGGAGCTTTTGATGAGCGAAGAAGGCCTGAAAAAGACCCCCAATAATCTGATTTTTATCGGCAAACTTGCCGATATCGATCCTGACGCCTTCCAGTCCGGGCTGAACGAGCTGGAACAGGCTTGTGAGAGAAACGCGCCGGATATCAAACAGCGGGTGGCAGCGCTGGTTCCCACCTATACCATAAAGGACGAGTGAGTTATGAGCTATCCTCCGATCAAACGCGCACTGGACGCCGGATTTTCTGCTGTGCTTCTGGCGGCGGGAGCGCTTCCGCTTCTGGCTGTCGGCGTAGCGGTGAAATTGGATTCGCCCGGTCCGGCAATTTTTCGCCAGACCCGTCTGGGAAAGGACGGAAAACCCTTTGTCATGTACAAGTTCCGTTCGATGGTCGTTGGCGCGGAGCATACGGGGAGCGGCGTTTATTCGCAAAAAGGAGATCCGCGGGTCACTCGCGTCGGCAGAATCCTGCGCGCAACCAGTGTGGACGAGCTGCCGCAGCTTTGGAACATCCTGAAAGGGGATATGAGCTTCATCGGTCCGCGGCCGGTGCTGACCTATCACCCATGGCCGTATGAGGCGTATACCCCGGAACAGCGCCGGCGTTTTGCCGTGCGTCCCGGCGTGACCGGCTGGGCGCAGGTCAACGGCAGAAAAACCGTTGAATGGCATAAACGGCTGGAATATGACGCCCAGTATGTTAATAACCTTTCCTTCCGGCTGGATATGAAAATTTTAGCCATGACCATCCGCAATGTGCTGGAGCGAAAGGATAACGAAAATACGGGAAAGACCGTGGCGACCTGAAAATGCTCAAACTGATGTATATCACCAAATCCCCCGAGATTGCCCGGATTGCCGAGGACGCGGGGGTCGATCGGATTTTTGTCGATCTGGAAAAAATAGGAAAAGAACTGCGGCAGGGCGGGATGAATACCGTCAAATCCGATCACACGGTGGCGGATGTTGCCGCTGTGCGGTCGGTATTGACCAAAGCACAGCTTCTGGTGCGGGTCAATCCGATCCATGACGGTTCGCAGCAGGAGATTCGCGCGGTACTGGACGCCGGAGCGGATCTTATTATGCTGCCCTATTTTGCAACCGAGGAAGAAGCCGCTCTGTTTTCCGGCTGGGTCGGCGGCAGGGCAAAGCGAATGCTTTTGGTCGAAACGATCGGCGCGGTGGCGCATCTGGACGCGATTTTATCGGCACATCTGACCGATTTTGTGCATGTGGGGATCAACGATCTGCACTTGCAGATGAAAAAAAAGTTTATGTTTGAATTGCTGGCGGACGGCACGGTGGAAAAAATCGGCAAAATCTGCAAAGCGCACGCCGTTCCTTTTGGCTTCGGCGGGGTCGCCGCTCCGGGCGGCGGAAAACTGCCGGCAGAATTTGTGCTGGCGGAGCATTACCGGCAGGGGTCTGACGCGGTGATTTTGTCGCGCAGTTTTTGTGATTTGTCCCAGGTGACGGACATTGCCCGGGTGACGGATATTTTTCGTTCCGGCGTTGCTGCCATTCGCTCATATGAGCGTTTTTTACAAAAACAGCCGCCGCTATTTTTTGAAGAGACGCACCGGCAAATGGCGCGGCGCATTGCCGGTATTACGGAGGGATAAGGATGAATCTTCTGGTAACCGGCGCGTTCCCCCTGACCGACGAACGGCGGCGCGTGCTGGAAGAAGACGGCTTTACGGTTTTTTATCAGCAGGACGAGCGGGAAAAAACCGTCGATCCCCGCCGCTTTGAGGCTGTGATTTGCAACGGCCTGTTTTTATATCAGGACTGGCGGGATTTTACGAATTTAAAAATGGTGCAGCTGACCAGCGCCGGGCTGGATCGGATTGCAGCAGACGATATGCGGCAAAGCGGAATCCGTATTTTTAACGCTTCCGGCGTTTACAGCGTGCCGATGGCGGAATGGGCTGTCGGCGGCATTTTGGCGCTGTACCGCGGCGAGCCGTTTTTCTGGAAAAATCAGCAGCGCAGACAGTGGGAAAAAAACCGCAGTCTGCGGGAAGTATACGGAAAACAGGCGTTGATCTGCGGCTGCGGGAGCGTCGGCGCTGCAATCGCCAATCGTCTGATGGCTTTCGGCTGCCGGGTACAGGGAATCGACCGGTCGCCCGAAAAATCATTGCCCTTTGCGGTTTTCCCGGTGGAAAAAACGGAAGAATTGCTGCCGCAGGCCGATTTGGTGGTGCTGTCCCTGCCGCTGACGGAGGAAACCGTGCATTTTCTCGACCGCCGCCGGTTGTCGCAGATGAAGCGGGATGCGGTTTTGGTCAACTGTGCGCGGGGCGCGCTGGTCGATGAAAAAGCCCTGATCGACACATTGCGGCAGGGCAGGCTTTTCGGTTGTGTTTTGGATGTGTTTGCAGAAGAACCGTTGGCGCAGGACAGCCCCCTTTGGACTTTTGACCGGGTTTTGATTTCGCCGCACAACAGCTTTGTCGGCGAGGGGAACGGGCAAAGGCTTTTTGATTTGATACGGAAAAATTTATCGGCAAGGGAGAAAACGGTATGAAAAAAATCGCCATCATCACCACCCAGTCCAGCTCCATTGAAAACTGGATCAAGCCGTTTTTGCCGTATTACAGGCAGGAAGGCATTGCCGTAACGGTTCTCAGCCAGATGGATGAAGCGTATCGGGCGTCGCTGGAAAAGGAATTTCCGGGCGTCACGGCGGTTCCTGCGCCGATCCCGCGGGGCGTTGATTTGTTCGGGTCGCTGCGGGCGGTGCGTTTTTTGTATCGTTTTTTTCACCGCCAGCATTTTGATATGGTTCAATATTCCACGCCGAACGCTTCGTTTTACGGCAGCGTCGCTTCCTTTTTCGCGCGGGTGCCTGTGCGGCTTTACTGCCAGTGGGGCATGGTTTTTGTGTCGCAGAGCGGGCTGAAGCGCAAGATTTTTGAGACGATCGAACGCACGACCTGCCGTTTGTCCACCTGTGTGCAGCCGGACAGCTTTGGGAATTTGAACTTTTGCCGGGAAAAAGGCTTTTACGATGAAACAAAAAGTGAGGTCATCTGGAACGGCAGCGCAAAAGGGGTGGATCTTGCTAAATTCGACCTTTCGCAAAAGGAGCGCTGGCGTCAGGAAGTACGGCGCGAGCGGGGAATTCAGCAGGATGATAAGGTGATCGGGTTCGTCGGCAGACTCGGCAGGGACAAGGGCTGTAACGAGCTGTTCGACGCCTTCCGGCAGATCAGTGAAGCCATGCCGCAGGCTCGGCTGCTGTTTGTCGGTCCGATTGAAAAAGAAGATACCATTGACGATCTTGCGTATTTTCAGCAGGAACCGCGCATTATAAAAACCGGCAGGGTGCCGGATGTCTGGCGGTATTATGCCGCGATGGATGTATTTTGTCTGCCCAGTTACCGCGAGGGGTTCGGGATGTCGGTCGTCGAAGCCGAAGCCATGGGCGTGCCGGTGATTGTGACCGACATACCCGGTCCGACCGACGGAATGCAGGAGGGAAAAACCGGACTGGTTATTCCGGTGCGCAGCGCGCAGGCCATTGTCAAGGCTGCCGAAACCCTGCTGACAGAGGAAGAAACCTGCCGCACCTTTGGGGAAAACGGCGCGGCTTTTGCCAGAAACGCTTTTGACAGCCGTGTTTTTGCCCGCAAATTGATGGAGAATCGGAAAAAACTGTTGTCGCAGGGGGAGAAGTAAGAAAAGGGCGTCTGGATTTTCCGCCCTGTTTGCAGCCGGAGTCGCCTCTCCCTCAAAAAGTAAAAAATCGGTTTTTTTAGCCTGAATTCTTGCATTGCCGACAGAATTGTGATAGAATAAGTTCGTTTAACAAGAGATTCTGCGGAATGATATTTCCCTGGAGGCATAATATGGACAGCAACGATAAATATACACGCCGCGATTCCAAAGCCGATACCGGAGATCTTCCGGAGATGGATTGGGAAGAACTGACAAAAGAGCGCGAACGCCGCGCCATGAGCTACCGGGAACGGCAGCGTCAGGAAAGCCTGCGGCAGGCAGCCGCCCGGCCAAATTCTGCCCGGACGAGTTCCGCCCGGCAGGCCAACCCGTCCGGACGAACGGCAGCACAGCCCGCAAGCCGGCATCCCCATCCGTCCTCCCGCCCGGGTGAGCAGCAGAGCCGCCCGGTTTCCCGCCAAAGCGCACAGCCGCGTGCCGGCGCCGCAGCCGGAAAAAAGAACGGGAAAAAACGCAAAAAAAAGATGAGCACGGCCTACCGCGTGATTTGCGGTATTTTGGGCACGCTGATCGGCTTGATCGTTGTTTTCGCCGCTGCCGCCGTGATCTATCTTTCCCGATTCGATATGAATTTAGTAGAGATCGACGCCAACGACAGCAACAATATGGACAGCCAGTATACCGAAGTGCTTGAGGATGACGAAGGCGAAGAAATCCGCGTGCTGGATCCCATTTATGAAGGGGACGAGCGGGACAGCTTCCGCGATGCGATCCGGGAATGGCGTTCGCAGGGCAATGCCTATTTGCAGAGCAATAAGGTCATCAATGTGCTTCTGGTCGGCATCGACCGCAACGAGGACGGTTCAAACGGCCGGTCCGACACGATGATTCTGGCGTCGTTAAATATGAAAAACAAAACCATCACGCTCTCGTCTTTCTACCGTGACAGCTGGATGTATGAGACTTTTGACAACGGCGAACGCACAGCGTGGGCAAAGCTGAACGCTTCCTTTGTATACGGCGGCGCCGAAGGGCTGATCGGCAATATCGAGGATTATTATAAAATCCACATTGACCACTATGTTGGCGTTGATTTCCAGGGCTTCCAAAGCGTTGTTGACGCTGTGGGCGGCGTGGTTGTGCCGGTGCAGGAGCACGAGGCGGAATATATCAACGAGCAGCTTTGTTATGACGCGGTACAGCCCGGCGAGGCGGTTACCATCAGCGGCGATGTGGCGCTGTGGTATGTCAGAATGCGTCATTCCGACGCGGACGAAGAGGTCAGCCGTACCCGCCGTCAGCGGCAGTTTATCACCGGTCTGATCAATGAGTTCAAATCGCTGTCGCTTTCCGAAATCGACGATGTGGTGTCTTCTCTGTTCCAATATGTGGAAACGGATATGACCAAGACCCAGATCGTCACCTATGGCATCCGTGCCATGACCGGCAAGTGGTATAATTACCAGATTCAGCAGCAGCAGGTGCCGGACGAGCCGTACCGCTGGGAATATAACGGCTCGACCTGGGTTTGGATCGTCGATTACCCCGGCGCTGCTTATGCAATGCAAAACACCATTTACGGTTACTCCAATATCGTGTTGAACGAAGACCGGTATACGATCGTCGATATCGCCAAAGCGCTGGATCGCGCCGGGTATCAGGTCGTGTAGCCGCAAAAATTTCCTTTCATAAATTTTGAAAACCGTCCTATGCTAACAGCAAGATCTTGCTTTAGCGGAAGGACGGTTTTTTTATGAAAAAAATCGCTGTGATCACCGGGGCGTCTTCCGGGATCGGCAGGGAATTTGCCTGTCTTTTGGACGATATGGGCAAAGTGGACGAAATCTGGCTTGTTGCCAGACGGCGCGAACGGCTGACACGCCTTGCCGCCGATCTGCGCACGGCCTGCCGGGTTTTGCCGCTGGATCTGACAAAAGCTGAAAGTTTTGTGTATTACCATGAGCAGCTGGCCGGCAGCGGGGCGCGCGTCTCGTTTTTGATCAACTGCGCGGGGTTGGGAAAATTCGGCAGTTTTGCGTCGAACCGGCAGGAGGACATCGACGACATGATCCGACTGAATGTGACCGCTGTGGTCATGATGTGCAAATATACGCTGCCTTTCATGGCGCGGGGCGGGCATATCATCAATATGGCGTCTTCTTCCGCATGGCTGCCGCTGCCGTATTTTTCGATATATGCCGCGACCAAGGCGTTTGTGCGCCATTTCTCACTGGCGCTGGGCGTGGAGCTGGCGTCTTCCGGCGTCGGCGTCACGGCGGTATCGCCCCTTTGGATGAATACGGAATTTATCGATATTGCCCGGGACAGCCCGGAGGGGGACGCGGTCGATCGGTTCCTGATCTTGTATGAGCCGCGACAGACCGCGGTTTTGGCGCTGACGGATGCGCTTTCCGGCAAGGCGGAATCGGTGACGAGGGCGCAGAAGCTGATTCGCCGCGCCGTTTCGCTGCTGCCGGAAAACACTTCCATGCTGCTCTGGAATAAAATCCGGAAAAAAAGAAATGCGCTGCCTTCTCTGTCCCTTCATCCGCTGCCGCCGGCGGGACAGTAAAACAGCGGTTTTGATTGTGACGGAAACGCGATAAATGTGAATAAAATATGTTGTGTTTTTCATTTTTCATGAATTTTCGGTGCCGGGCTTGATTTTTTCGGGCAGTTGATGTAAAATAGCCACACAAATAACTGGAATTGGAGTTTTTAATTTATGAAGAAAAAACTTGCAGTTGTGATGGCGCTGGTTCTTCTCTGCGGATGTATTTTTGCCGCTTGCGGTAAGGACGAAGCGAACCCTGCCGGCGAAGAAGGAACGACGGAGACAGAGTTTGTGGAACCCATCGCTGTGTCGCATACGCAGTACCTTTACGCAACCAATCCGGACGGCTCGTATGAAACGGTTGTCGCTACGGATGCGGAAGGCAATACGAAGACATACCTGAAGGGCGTGAAGCCTGCCGAGACGAACGCTGCCAACAGCGCTGCGCAGGAAGAGGACTCCGCTCTGTTTGAAGTGGCGACAAACCCGGTGCTTTCTTCTTTTACCGATATCCTGAAAAGCGGTAATTTTGAAATTCAGGGTTATATGACGGCGGAAGGTGAAGAAAAACTGCCCCTGTCTGTTCTTGTCTGCGGCTCCAACAATCTGCGCATGGGCACCGAGCTTGCCGGAATCGCCGTCAGCGTTGTTGTTGCCGATGATACGGTTTATCTGGTCTCTGACAAAACCAAATCCTATATTGAAATGACCGATTCGATCACCAAGAGCCTTGGTTTTGATAAGGATGAGCTTGTGTTTGACGGATTCGGCAACATCGGCGAAAATGAGTCGCAGGCGGTTCGTTCCGACGCGACCTACAACGGAAAAGCGGTGGACTGCTACACCACCACTGCCGAGGACGGAAGCTGCATCAAATTTTATATCGATGGCGACAAAATGGTGAAATTTGAAATGTACGAGCCGAACGGCGTCTGCACGACCATGATCGAGACGACAGTGGTTCGCGGCGGCGTAACGCTGGATGAGGTTCAGATTCCTGCCGATTATACCAAGAAAAGCTATACCGCTTTTGTTGCCGATCTGATGGGACTGTAAGCGGCGCATGAAAAATGCGGTTGTTACCGGCGCTGCCGGGGGCATCGGAGAAGCGGTCGTCCGCCGCCTTGCACAGGACGGCTGTCGGGTCTGGGCCTGTTATTACCGATCAAAAGAGAAAGCTCTGCGTTTATACGCGGGGCTTTCCTGCGTTGAGCCTGTTTTTTTGGATGTGCGGGATTTTCCGGCTGTGGAAGACACCCTCCGCTCGATCGAAAATACCAGCGGCGGCATTGACATTCTGGTCAATAACGCCGGCATTGCCCAGCAAAAGCTGTTTACCGATTTGACCGACGAGGACTGGCGGGAAATGACCGATACCGATCTGGGCGGGGTCTTTGCCTGCTGCCGGGCGGCACTGCCCGGCATGATCCGCCGGAAATGGGGACGCATCATCAATATTTCCTCCATGTGGGGGCAGAGCGGCGGTTCCTGCGAGGTTCATTATTCCGCCGCCAAAGCCGGCGTGATCGGGCTGACGAAGGCGCTTGCCAAAGAGACGGCGCTTTCCGGCGTGACGGTCAACTGTGTTTCGCCCGGTGCGGTGGATACGGCGATGATGGCGCCGTTTTCCGAAGAAGACCGGAAGGCGCTTTGCGAGGAGATTCCCATGGGACGGCTGGGTACGCCGCAGGAGGTCGCCGCCGCTGTGGCGTTTCTGGCTTCGCCGGACGCGTCCTATATCACGGCGCAGGTGCTGGGCGTGAACGGCGGAATCGTATAAATCAACAGGAAAAAAGCAATTGTCTGCCCTTTCCCGCCATGGAAACAGCAGGCAATTTTTTGTTTGAATCGTGAAAAATATATAAAAAATGCAGGAAGTTTTGCTTTTTGTCTTTACTTTTTCGCCCGCTTCAAGTATAATGTAAAAGAATAATTGTGGTATTGTACGGTTTGATCCGATTGTCCAACAAGAAGGGAATGTGCAGTCTATGACAAATGCTTTTTACGGCAGACGCTCTGCTTGCAGGGTGCTGTCTGTCTTCCTGGCGCTTCTGATGGCGCTCTCCGTTCTTCCGATCGGCCTGGTCAGCGCTACGGCGGCTTCTGCGCCGCTGCGCGTGGCGACGCTTGCCGATCTCCATTATTTCGCCGAGGCGGATATGGGCAATAAGGACGAAGGCTTCACAGCGGCGATGGCAACCAATAACACCTTGCAGATGGACGGGATTCTGGATTCCGTTTTTGCTGCTCTTGAACGCTCGGCGAAAGAAAACGGGCTTCAGGCGGTGCTGATTGCCGGTGACTTGACTTACGAAGGTGAAAAAAGCGGCCATGAGGCGCTTGCCGCCCGGCTGAAAGCCTTTGAAGAAGAAACCGGGCTTTCCGTCTATGTGATCAACGGCAACCATGATATCAACAATTCCGGCGCGGCAAAGTATATCGCCGATGAAAACGGGAATTATTACTGGGAATATGCCGATACGGTTACCGCAGAAGAATTCAAAAGTATTTACGCGGATTTCGGCTACAACGAGGCGATTTCCGTTTATGAACCTCCGGTGGGCGAGGAAGCCGGCGCTTTGTCGTATTCGGCGCATTTGGGCGACGGTTATCGTTTGATTGCGATCGACGCCGGTAAATATTCTCCCGACAGCACCGAAGCCGGTATTTATGAAAAAGAAACCGGCGGCAGCATTTCCGATTCCCTGATGCAGTGGATCCTTGCGCAGCTTGCTGAAGCGAAGGCTGCCGGTGAAATTCCCATCGGCATGACGCACTGGAACCTTGGCGATCAGAATTATTTTTCCACAGTGGCTCTTCAGGGCTTTGTGATGGACAACTGGCAGCAGGATGCGGAAACGCTTGCCGATGCCGGAATGCACTTTGTTTTTACCGGACATACCCATGACAGCGATATTTCTTCCGTGGTTTCCGATCACGGCGAGACGCTGTATAATATCACCACCTGTTCTTTGGGCAACTACCCGAACCAGTACCGCGAAACGGTCTTTACCCCCGGTGCGGACGGCAGCGTCAGCGCTTCCTTTGAAAAGCACGACTGCGACGAGGTGCTGCCGGTAACGGCGGCGGGCAAAACATACCCGGTTCCCTTTAGCGCATCCTCTTTTGCCCTTTGCTACGGCTCAACCCCCATGGAGTATCTTTCCAAACTGATTGAGCCCGGCCTGAGAAGCCTGTTGTCTGATATCAAGGGCGCCGGTCTGGTGCGCTATATCGAGGATAAGGCGGATTTCTCCCTTTATTCCTATTTTGATGAACTGCTGCACGGCGGTTTGATGATTAACAACCAGAACATTGTTACCGCACAGAACCTGATGGGCGTTGTCAATGACATTGCCCAGCAGATCGAAGACCGGTATATTAACGATCCGGATTATACCATTGAGCTGGTCGATACCTTCCTTCAGACGCTGCTGGACATGCAGATTTCAGAGTATCCCTGCTCAAAATTCGTCAGTGAATACGGCTTCGGCAGCAACTCCCGCCCCGGCAATCTGGGCGATCTGATGTTCTCGATCTTCGTGTATAAAACCAACGGCAACGAGGATATTTCCGACGATCCCTTTATGCTGGATGTGCTGGATCGTTTGCAGAGCGGCGAACTGGTCACGGATTTGATCGGCCTGCTGCGCACGGAGGCGATCGACAAGATCATTGTCGATGATTTCCTGTCAAACATCAATTTGAACCTGGCTTCGTTCTTTGTGGATTTCGGCTCGAACGATGTCAAGCAGATCATCAACTTTGTGAAAAACTACGCGTCCGGCGAGGCTGTGAAAAAGATCATTGAATATTATGTCAATGAAGAAACCTTGCAGTTGTACAATCAGGTCGCTTCCGAAGGTCTGGCGCTGATTGGTATTCAGGGCGTGGACATTCTGGCGATTGTTTCCGGCCTGATCGCAATGATCGGTGAACCGCAAATCGATCTGAGCGATGTGAGCATCCGCAATATTGCCGACACGATCCTTGGTTTCGGCGTTTTGGATCAGTACGGCAAGAGCCTGGATGAAGTGATCGATTATTTCCTGAACAAATACATTACCGATGATGTAAAACAGGGCGTCGGATATCAGCTTTCTATCATGCTGGAATCCTTTGTGATGGATTCCAACCCGCAGGAAAAGGGCGATTATGATGTGGTTTATACCTATCAGGGCCCTGTCGCTGTGGAAGCAACGGCGGAAAATCTGCGCAAGCCTTCGCTGGTTGCGCCCTCTTATGGCAAAGATGCGACGACCCAGTTCAATTTCAGCTGGACGACAAAATATTCTGTCACCGGTACGGACATTGAATTTTATCCGGTAACCGGAGACTCGCTGCCTTCCTTCACCGGCACGCCGGTGACCGGCGTCAATGTGATCGCCGACTATGAGCCGCTTACCCGCGAGTATTACGGCATCGATTTCGGGATCACGGGATTTTTACCCTACGAGATCCAAACCATCCGTCATACCATTACCCTGACCGGGCTTGAGCCGGGAACGACCTATATGTACCGGATCGGCAGTGCGGAAAACGGCTGGTGGAGCGATATCGGTTCGTTTACCACTTCCGGCGGCGATGATTCGCAGTTTACTTTCTTCCACATGACCGACACGCAGTCTACTTCCCCTGAGCAGTACGAAAACGGCTGGGCAAAGGTGATGCAGGCCGCTTACAGTCTCTATCCCGACGCACGGTTTGTCCTGCATACCGGTGATTTTGTGGATAACGGCGACAACTTCAAGCAGTGGCAGTGGTTCTTTGATTCGGCTGCCGGCACCATCCTGAATTCGGCGATCATGCCGGTATCCGGCAACCATGACGCCTACGGCATGAATGTGCTTGTCAACAACTTCAAGATCAATTATGACGGCGAAGACTATGATATGGATGATCCCTTTGCCGACCTGGACAGTTACTTCCAGTACACGGACAGCGGCATCTACTATTCCTTCGATTACAACAACGCGCATTTCGCCATTTTGAACAGCAACGATCTGAAGGAAAACGGTGAGCTGACCGATGAGCAGCTGGAATGGCTGACCAATGATATGCAGAGCAGTGACGCGGAATGGAAAATCGTTGCTTTCCACAAAGCGGTTTATTCCAACGGCGATCACTACAAAGATGACGATGTGGTGGGTCTGCGCGGTCAGCTGGCGACCCTGATGCCGCAGTTGCAGGTTGACCTTGTGCTGAATGGTCACGATCATGTATACTTCCGCACCGAGCCGCTGAACAACAATACCGTTGATGCAGACTGCAACCACGATGTGATCATGCAGAACGGTACGGCGATTGTGGAAGCGATGATCAATCCCGACGGTACGATCTATTCCATCAACGGCAGTGCCGGTGTCAAGAGTTATACGGGGGTTTCCTCAGAAGAAACCAAAGATTATTTCCCGGATGCGGCGGCAACTTATCCGTCCGATGAACCGATCTTTACGGCGATTACCATCCGTGACAACCAGTTGATCTTTAAATCCTATGCCGTCGGCGATAACAGCGCTTTGACGGAAATCGATAGCTTCGGCATCATTAAGGACTTTAACGAGCTGAAACGCGGCGATGTGGATTTGAACGGTTATGTCAATTCGACCGACGCCCGGCTGGCGCTTCGCTTTGCGGTCGGTCTGGATAAGCTGACCGGCAGAAGCCTGATTGCCGGCGATGTGGATGAAAACGGCGTCATCAATTCCACTGACGCCCGCCTGATTCTCCGTGCCGCCATCGAGCTGGAGCCTTTCGAGAATCCGTATGTTGACGATACCTATGTCAGACCGAATCTGGCATAAACTCCTATTTTGAAGAACCAGAATCGGTCATTGACAGTATGTTGATGACCGATTCCTTGCGTTTATCCCTCCCGAATAAAGGGAGGGGAAAGGATAATTGCTTATGTTGTGTCAAAATTGCAAAAAAAATGAAGCCACGACCCATATCAAGCGAATCATCAACGGGGCGGCGCAGGAATACCACCTTTGCCGCGCCTGTGCAGAGGGGCTGGGGTACAGCGCGCCGTTTGCCTCTTCCTTTTCGGATCTGTTCGGCGCGTTTTTGGGCGATATGCCGGTCAGTCGCCTGAGCAACACGGTGCTTCGCTGCGAAACCTGCGGCTGTACCTTTGAGGATATTGTGAATAGCGGCAAGGTCGGCTGCGCGGACTGCTACCGTATTTTTTATGACAAACTGCTTCCGTCGGTACAGCGCGTCCACGGAAAAACCCATCATGTCGGCAAAAAGCCCGGCAGTGCAGGTGCAAAGGGCGGAACGGCGGATCGCCTTGCCGAAGCGAAACAGGAGTTGCAGCAGGCGATTGAACAGCAGAATTTTGAACGGGCGGCAGAGCTTCGTGATGAGATCCGACAGTGGGAGGAAACAGACAATGGCTGAAAAATGGTATCTCGCCAAAGGCGAGCGGGGCGATATCATTCTGAGCGCCCGCGTGCGTTTGGCTCGAAATCTGAAAGAATTTCCTTTCCCGGGGCGGCTGTCCGCCGAGGGGGTCCGTCTGGTCGGTGAAACGGTTTGCAAAGCGCTGAGCGGCTTCCCGCGTGCTAAGCTCCATGCGATTACCATGGGAGATGTTTCCCCCTGCCGCGCGGTGTCCCTTGCGGAAAAACATTTGATCTCTCCGGAATTTACCGAGGGGATCCCGACAAGAATGCTGATTTTGTCTGATGACGAGGATATCAGCATTATGGTTTGCGAGGACGATCATTTGCGCATTCAGGCCATGCGGGCGGGATTTGCGCTGGATGAGGCGTACCGGGCGGCTGACGAGGTTGACCGCTATCTGGACAGCCGGGTGCAGATTGCTTTTGATGAACGCCTGGGGTATTTGACCCAGAGCCCGGCGGGGCTGGGCAGTGCAATGCGCGCGTCTTTTCTTCTGCATTTGCCGGCGCTTTCTGTCGGATGGGAGATTTCCCGTCTGTCCTCGACTCTGGATAAGCTGGGGCTGTCGCTGCGCGGTTCATTCGGGGAAAGCGGCAGTGCAAAAGGCGATTTGTATGTTTTAAGCAACCGCTTGACGCTGGGAATCAGCGAAAAAGAAGCGCTCGACAACCTGAAAGCCATTGCTCTGCAATTGGCGACACGCGAACGCACGAGACGGGATGAACTGATGAAAGACGCTTCCTTTGCCGATAAGATCCATCGTGCATACGGCGTGCTGAATAGCGCGCGGATGATCCGTTCCGACGAAATGATGGAGCTTTTGTCGCTGGTGCGTCTGGGTGCAGCCGACGGCAGTCTGCCGGTCAGAACCGAGACGGTCAATCTGCTGCTGACTTCTTTGCAGCCGGCGACGCTGAATGCGGATTACGACGAAACAATGGATGCACCGACGCGCGACACCCTGCGCGCTGAACAAATCCGTGCCGCCCTTGCAAAGGATGCGGCGCAGATGCAGCCGGGCAACTAAAACAAAAGCCATGGGAAAACACGCCCGCGCCGGGTTAAATGGCGGGAAAAACGGATATACTAAAAGAGGAAAGAAATTTCCTCTTTTTTTTATACTATCCAAAAAAACCGGAGGGCGTTATGTATCAGTTTACAGGTTTTACCGAACGGGCAGGAAAGGCGCTGAATCTGGCGCTGACGGCGGCAGAGGAAATGGGGCATACCTATGTAGGCAGTGAGCACCTGCTTTTGGGACTTGCGATGGATGAAGGAAGCGTTGCCTCTCTGCTGCTGGCAAAAAAAGGGGTAAAAGGGAGCAATGTACGCGATTGGATCCGCGCCGGAGTCGGGGTTGGAATGGCAACCGAGCTGTCGCCGGAAGATTTCACGCCCCGGGCAAAGCACATTATTGAAAACGCCTACCGGCTCGCCAGAGGAATGCGGCTTTCTCTGGCGGGAACAGAACATTTGCTGCTTTCCCTGCTGCGGGAGGATGGGGGATTTGGAAAAAGTCTGTTGGAAAAACAGGGAATTTCTTGCAGCGGCGCGGAAAAGGATTTGCGGAAGATCCTGCTGGGGGAGCCGGTCAGTGCGGCGGAAGCAAGACGCGCAGAAAAAAAAGAGAAGAAAAATGCCGCGCTGGATCAATATTCCAGGGATCTGACCGAGGAAGCGGCTGCGGGAAACATTGACCCGGTAATCGCCCGGGATCGGGAGATTGAACGGGTCATTGAAATCCTTTGCCGCCGCAGCAAAAACAACCCCTGTCTGATCGGTGATCCGGGGGTAGGGAAAACCGCCGTTGCGGAAGGGCTTGCCTTGCGGATCGCCGAAGGGAAGGCGCCTGGGTTTTTATGTGATAAACGGATCGTGTCTCTGGATCTGGTGGGAATGATCGCCGGCGCACGGTACCGCGGCGATTTTGAAGAACGGATCAAGGCGGTACTGCGGGAAGTGGAGCAGGCGGGCGATATCATTTTGTTCATAGATGAACTGCATACGGTCGTGGGCGCCGGGTCGGCGGAAGGCGCGCCTGATGCGGCGAATATTTTAAAGCCCGATTTGGCGCGGGGAAACTGCCGCGTAATCGGCGCAACCACGCCGGAGGAATACCGCAGGGATATCGAAAAGGATGCGGCGCTGGCGCGGCGGTTTCAGCCTGTTTGGATCGAAGAGCCGTCCAGAGAGGACGCATTCAAAATATTAAAGGGATTGCGCGATCGGTACGAAGCCTATCACCGGGTTAAAATCGGAGAAGATGCACTTCGCAGTGCAGTTGACCTTTCGATCCGGTATTTGCCGGATCGGTTTTTGCCAGACAAGGCGCTGGATCTTCTGGATGAGGCGGCGGCGAAGGTGCGCCTTTGCGCCGAAAAAAAATCGCCCCAGCTGCAAAGTCTGGAGCAAAAGGTAAAAAATGCGGCGGAGGAGAAAACCGAAGCGATTTTATCACAGGATTTTGAACGAGCCGCCGCGCTTCGCGACCGGGAACGAGCGCTGCGCCGGGAATTAGAGGATAAGGAAAAACCGCCGGTCAAAGCGCCGGCGGTGCGCAGTAAAAATGTTGCGGAGGTCGTGCAGCGAATGACCGGCATTCCGGTTCAGCGGCTGACCGGTTCCCAGCGGGAGGAACTGACGCATCTGGAAGAGCGGCTGCACCAGCGGATCGTCGGGCAGACCCGGGCGGTGGAAGCGGTTTCGCGCGCCATTCGCCGGGGACGCCTGGGGGTCGGAGATCCGGCGCGTCCCATCGGTTCTTTTTTGTTCTGCGGACCGGCAGGCGTTGGCAAAACCGAACTGAGCAAGGCGGTCGCCGAAGCGGTCTTTGGCGATGAAGACGCGCTGATCCGGCTGGATATGTCTGAATATTCCGAAAAGCATACCGTTTCCCGTTTGATCGGCTCGCCGCCCGGTTATGTGGGGTATGAGGAAGGCGGGCAGCTGACGGAAAAGCTGCGCCGCCGTCCCTACAGTGTGGTTTTGCTGGATGAAATCGAAAAAGCACACCCCGACCTTTTTTCCCTTTTGCTGCAAATCATGGATGAGGGCGTTTTGACCGATGCCAAAGGGCGCTCTGTCAGTTTTAAAAACAGCGTGCTGATTATGACTTCCAATGTCGGCTCCAAGGTGCTGGGCGGGGCGGAAGGTGCTGTCGGTTTCGGTTCGGGCAATACGCCGAAGCCGTCCTATGATTCCGCCGAAAAACAGGTTCGGCGGGAACTGCGGCGTCTGTTTCGCCCGGAATTTTTGGATCGGGTCGATGAAGTCGTACTGTTCTTCCCGCCGGAGCCGGATGAAGCGCTTGCCATTACCGAGCGGCTTTTGGAAAAACTGCGTGCACGCTGCCGGGAAAAGGGAATCGAACTTTCCTTCAGCGAAGAAGCCGCCAAACAGATCAGCCGAATGGGCTTTGACAGGAACGGCGGCGCAAGACAGCTTCGGCGGGTCATTCGCCGGGAAGCGGAGGATCGGTTATCCGATTTGCTGCTGCGCGGCGAGCTGGTCAACGGTTCGTATGTATTTGATACGGACGGCGATGGCTTCACCGTGCGCTCTGCCGATGCAAAAGCAAGCGCGCTTACCAGCCAGCCCCCGGCGCCTTAACAGTCTTTCATGACCTCACGGCAAAGCTGTTCGGCGGCTTCCGCCAAATCATCTTCCCGCAGGGCGTGCTCATAATAGGCGTTCATCATGTCCTTTAATTCGCCTGCCGCGCTCTGCGCTTTGATCGCTTCATTTAACAGCTCTCTGACGGCTTTTTTATTAAAGCCCAGCCGGAACCGGCAGTCCGCTGTTTTATCCCGATCCAAAAAGCGCGTCATATGTATGGTGCGCTCGGCGCTTTTCGGCGCGGGATGATAGCGGTTTGCGGTATAAAAGGCAAGATTTGCCTGCGGGATCAGCAGATGTTCCGCTTTGTCGGCGGGGTGAAGCTGACAGCGGCAAAGGGTGCATGACAGCCCGCGCTGTTCTGCTTCGCGCTTCATGGCGAAAAGCAGGGCGGAAGCTGCTGTTCCCGTACTGTCATCGATGGCAAGAACGCGGCCGGTGTTGACGATCGTTTTTTCATTGACAAAGACACCGCGGGGGGTAATGGCGCTCAAAAAGCGGTTAGCTGCCCGGCTTTTTTCCCCTCTTGGCGCGGGAAATTCCCGGGCGGCAAAACGGGCGGCGTAACGGCGTATTTTATCCCGGTCGAGGGCAGGCGTCAGCAACAGGTCGCTGTCTGTCCAAACCGCTCGTGCCGCCGACAGGTAATTCATGACCCGCCGCTGCTGGACGGCTGCCGCTTTGCCGATCAGCCGCAGGGCGGAAGCATTGCGCCGCAGGGAATCCCGGTCAAAAAACAGATCGGTGTTGACCAGCGTTTCGACCGCAACGGGATATTTGGCTTCGCGGACGCGGGGATAGTTTCCGTCCAGAAAATATATTTTTTGCTCGGGCAGTGCCAGCGCTTCCAGCCGGGTCGGCGCATGGGGACTGTAAATTTTTTCTATTTTCAAATGCCGTTTTTCCGCTTCGCGAACAATCGGCGCAAGAAAGGCATGGGTACAAAGGTCGCTACCGCCTTTGAACAGATAGATTCGATGTGCTGTATCGGCATCGCAAAATTCAGAATAGTAGGAATAATGCCCGCCCGCGCAGGGCACGCAGAGAAAAAAGCCGTCGGCGTATTGATTCATAAAGGCGTCCTCCCAACCGATTTTGTTACAGTATATGCGCGCATTTTCCTGCGTGACGGCAGAAAACCGGTTGTTCTGAAAAAGATCCCTTCTTTTCTTAAGTACCGCGATGAAAAAAAGTAGACAGTGTTTGAAATTGTTTGCATTTTTTGGGATTTGATTGATTTTTACCGCCGATCATGTTATAATTCCTCTGTATAGGAAATTATTTTCGAACGGAGGATAAGAACATGGCAGATGCCAAAAAATGTGTTCTGACCGGCGCAACCGGACATGTGGGATATGCGGTGCTGCTGGAGCTGATCAATCAGGGTGAGGATGTCACCATTATGATCCGCAAGGAAAACAAAATCTTTGACGGTTTGAAATGCGCCCATGTCATGGGAGATGTGACGGATTATGATTCGCTGGAAAAAGCCTTTGAGGGAATGGATACGGTTTACCATGTTGCCGGTGCTGTCGAAATCAACAAGGGCGCTGAGGAAATGACCTGGAAGGTCAATTTTGAGGGGACGAAAAATGTTCTGAAAGCCTGCCAGAAAACCGGCGTCAGACGGCTGGTGTATATGTCTTCTGTAGACGCCATGCTGCCCCTGCCGAATAACCAGCTGATGGTTGAGCAGACTTCCTTTGATCCGGATGAACTGGACGGCACTTACGCCAAGACAAAGGCTGCCGCGACCCAGTATCTGCTGGACAATCACGGCGATGTGGAACTGGTGGTGCTGCACCCCTCCGCCTGCATCGGCCCATATGATTTTAAAGTTTCCAGCGTCGGTTCCATGGTGCGTATGTGCATGAAGGGCGCGTTCCCGATCACCATGACCTTCGGCGCGTACAATTTCGTGGATGTGCGCGATGTGGCAAAGGGTACTTATGCTGCCGCCAAAAAAGGGAGAAACGGCGAGTGCTACATTCTTTGCGGCGACTATATGTCGGTGGATTCCTTTATTCGCACGCTGTGCCGTGTGACCGGCCATAAAGAGCCGAAAATCAAAATCGGCAACGGAATCGTCTCCATTGCCGCTCCGATCATGGAAGTATATTATAACCTGACCAAAACCACGCCGCTGTTTACCCGCTATTCGATTCGCAAGCTGAAAGCCAACTGCAATTTCTCTTATGCGAAAGCCGAAAAGGAACTGGATTATCATCCGATGAGCGTAGAACAGTCGCTGAAAGATATGGTTGACTGGATCAGAAAGAACCAATAACCGCTTATGTAAAAGCAGCCGAGGTTTTTTGCCGCGGCTGCTTTTTTGCATTAGCCGAGAATGCTTTGCATGCCGTCCAAAACGGAATCAACGGTCTTTAACGCTTTTGCTGCGGTCTTTTTCATTTTCCGCTTTGCGGCGGATTTGCCGGTCATGCTTGCGCCGACCGCTGCGATTGTGCCGCCGATGGCGGCTGCTGTTCCGATGCCCTTCATGATTGTGTTTTTGTTCATGTTTGCTCCGTCCTTTCTATTGCATTTCATAGTGTATTGTGCTACCATATTGTATAAATATCCTTGGAATTTTCAGGAAAAGAGGAACTTGTTTTGAATCACCAGAAACGCGTGGCGGCGATCCACGATATTTCCGGTTTTGGAAAATGTTCGCTGACGGTCGCCCTTCCGGTGCTGTCCGCTGCCGGAATCGAAACGGCGGTCATGCCCACTGCGGTGCTTTCCACCCATACCGCCTGCAAGCCCGGATACACCTATCGGGATCTGACGGAAGATCTTTTGCCGTTTGCCGAAAACTGGAAAGCGAATGAATTGCAGTTTGATGCGATTTACAGCGGTTTTTTGGGAAGCAGTGAACAGATCGAAATCGTCAGCCGTATTTTTGACCTGCTGACCAATGATTCGACTTTGAAAATCGTTGATCCCGCAATGGCGGATAACGGCAGAATGTACAGTGTGTTTGACCGTGCCTTTGCGGTGGATATGGGCGAGCTTTGCCGCAAAGCGGATGTGATCGTTCCCAATTTTACCGAAGCGGCGTTTATGCTGGGGGAAGAATACCAAAACCCCCCGTATACCAGAGAATATGTTCGTCAGCTGACCGAGCGGCTGGCGTCCCGCTTCGGCGCATCGGTGGTTTTAACGGGCATTGCCTATGACGATGCGCATATCGGCGCGGCAGCTTTTGACCACAGAAGCGGCGCTTATACGGAAGCCATCACCCCCAAAGTCGGGGGAATGTACCATGGCACCGGGGATGTATTTGCAAGCGTGCTGACCGCCGGTCTGGTGCGCGGGCAGGATCTGATGAAAGCGTGCAAGGCGGCGGTCGAGTATACCTATGCCTGTATTGACCGGACTTTCCGGGAGTACCCGTATATGACTTACGGTGTGGACTTTGAAAGCGATTTGTATAAAATGCGCGAAATCACCGCGCCGTGATCGAAAAGAGGGTCTGTATGCGTGAATTGAATATTGTGTTGGTCGAGCCGGAAATCCCTCAAAACACCGGAAATGTCGCGCGAACCTGCGCGGCAACGGGGGCAAGGCTGCATCTGGTCGAGCCGATGGGGTTTACGGTGGATGACCGGAAGCTGAAACGGGCAGGGCTGGATTACTGGCATTTGCTGGATATTACTTATTATGCCTCCTTAGCAGATTTTTTTGAAAAAAACAAAGGCGGCAATTTCACCTATTTTTCCACCAAAGCGCCGAAAGTATATACCGAGGTTTCGTATCCGGACGGTGCGTTTCTGGTTTTTGGCAAGGAAACCAAAGGCCTGCCGGAAGCGCTTTTGCACGAAAATCCCGAAAGTACGGTGCGCATCCCGATGATCGATGAGGCGAGAAGCCTGAATTTGTCCAATTCTGTTGCCATCGGGGTTTATGAAGCCCTGCGGCAGTGGGGGTTCCCGCAATTGAAAACAACCGGGCAGCTTCGGGAATTTCATTGGTAGTCTATCTGATCGTATGATAAAAAGAACTTCTTTCGGAAGAGCGAAAGAAGTTCTTTTTTTTGCAAGAGACAAACGGAACCGTCACGCCCGGTGGGCGGCGGTTCCGTTTGTCATAACAGGAAGAGATTAAACGGGAATGCAATCAGAAAATCAGGACTCGGCGGCGGCTTTTGCGTCGGCGATGACCTTTTCAGCGACCTCGGCGGGCGCGTCCTCATACCGGCAGAATTCACTGGTATAACTGCCTCTGCCGGCTGTGACCGAACGCAGGACGGTCGAGAAATCGCCCATATTTGCCATGGGCACTTCGGCGGTCAGTTCCTGCATTTTCGGGTCTTCCGCCGGTCCCATACCCAGCACACGGCCGCGGCGCTTGGTGATATCGCCCATGATATCGCCCAGATTTTCATCCGGCAGCAGTACCTTGACGGTGGCGATCGGCTCAAGGATCGTCGGTTTGGCTTCGGGAATCGCGGCTTTCAGCGCAAGCTGGGCAGCGGTCTTGAACGCCATTTCAGAGGAATCCACGGGATGATAGGAGCCATCATACAGGGTGGCTTTGATGCCGACCATCGGATAGCCGGCAATCATGCCGCGGGCAATGCTTTCACGCAGTCCTTTTTCAACTGCGGGGAAGAAGTTCTTCGGTACGGCGCCGCCGACCACTTCTTCGGCGAATTCAAAGCCATCGCCGACAATCGGTTCAAAGCGGATCCACACATCGCCGAACTGACCGTGACCGCCGGACTGCTTTTTATGGCGGCCCTGTTTGGATACGGTCTTGCGGATGGTTTCACGATAGGGAACTTTCGGCACTTCCAGATCAACGGATACGCCGAATTTGGTTTTTAATTTGGAAACGACGACATCCAGGTGCTGTTCGCCCTGACCGGCAACGATTTGTTCGCGCGTCTCTTCATCGATGTAGGTTTTAATACTCGGATCTTCATGCGACAACTTTTTCAGACCGGTGGCGACTTTTTCTTCGTCGCCTTTTTTCTGCACCTTAACTGCCATGGATAAGCAGGGAGCGGGGAAGTCGATGCCGTCGATGGTGACGGGCTTTTTCGCATCGCAGAGGGTGTCGCCGGTTTTGAACCCTTCAAGCTTTGTGATAACGCCGATATCGCCGGCGGTGATTTTTGCGGTGTCTTCGGTCTTCCCGCCTTTTACGGAGACCAGCTTGCCCAGACGGACTGCGTCGCCGGTGCGGGCGTTGATGTAATTGCCGTCGGCTTTCAGTTCGCCGGAAGCAACTTTGAAATAGGACATTTTACCGACAAAGGGGTCGGCAACGGTCTTGAAGCAGATCGCTGCGGTATTTGCGGAAGCGTCGCAGTCAATTTCCACCGGCTCGCCGTCGGCGTCAACGCCGCTTTCCTTGAGATCGGCGGGGGAGGGCGCGTACTTGCGCAGCGCGTTCAGAATCAGATCAACGCCTTCCAGCGTCTGCCCCGAGCAAGCATAAACCGGAATAATCAAACCTTCTTTGACGCCGGTTTTCAGCCCCTTGACGATCTCGTCATGGGTGAACGGCTCTTCCTCGAAAAATTTCATCATCAGTTCCTCGTCTGCGGAGGCGACCGCTTCTGTAAAAGCGGCGTGCAGCTCGGAAATGGTATCGTTTTCGGGAATGGCGGTTTCCTGCGCTTTTCCGTCCTGATAAACAAAGGCTTTGTCTTGCAGGAAATTGACATAGGAAACGACTTTGCCGTTTTCGTAATGGGGCACGACGACCGGGCAAATAACCGTTCCGTAGCGCTCTTTCAGCGCATCGATGGTTTTATAAAAGTTGGTATTTTCCGCATCGCATTTGGTAACGGCAAAAATTTTGGCAAGAGAGCGGGATTTAGCGGCTTTGACAGCCTTTTCTGCGCCGACATCAAAGCCGGAACCGGCGGCAAGCACCACCAGAAGGCAGTCGGCTGCGCGGACACCCTCATAAAGACCGCCGGCAAAATCAAAGAAGCCGGGGGTGTCGATCAGATTGATTTTAACATCTCTCCATTCCAGCGGCGCGACGGCGGAAGAAACGGAGATTTTTCTCTTTTTTTCCTCAGGGTCATAATCCATGACGGTATTGCCGTCGGCGACTTTGCCCAGACGATCCGTTGCGCCGGAAAGGAAAAGCATGGCTTCGGCAAGGGTGGTTTTGCCCCTGCCGCCGTGACCGGCAATGACGACATTACGAATGTCCTGTGCTTGATAGTCTTTCATGATGATTCCTCCTGTTATGTTTTACACTATTTACATAAAGAAATGGATATTGACAAAAATTTATAAGCAATTTGCAAACTATGGAAAATATTTTAGCACATTCTTTTGCTGATTTCAATAACTGTTTTGTAAAAAAGTAAGATTTTTTTGTGGATTTTTGTAGAGTCCGCGGAATAGCGGCAAGTTGATGAAAAAGATAAGATTTGTTCATTGCAAAAAAAAACGCACTGTGTTACAATATCCGTTGTATGTAACGATATGACGGAGCGTTTTATGATATGAAAAAACAACTCAATGCAATCACGCCGATCCCCAAGGGGCAGTATGTGCTGTGGATGGTGATCCGCGTCCTGCTTTTCGCTTACGGGGTGTACGGGCTGTTTAACGGATCGGTGACCAAGTTTCTAATGGGGATGTTTTCCATCGCCTTTACGCATCTGTGGGATCTGTTTCAGCTTTTGGGCGGCAAAAGCTTTATTACCAGAGTCGGGTATTTTTCCCAGACACTGCTGAATGTGTTTATCTTTTTCGGCTGTGTGATCGGGCCTTATTTTAATGACAGCACCAATTTTCAGTCTGTCGATATTTTTGAGCATACCTTCGCGGGGATTTTAGCTGCCTGGTTCGGGTATGATCTGGCAACGGCGATCCAGGGAAAAAAGCACCATCTCAAGCCCGCGCTGGCGGCGCTGTTCTGTGTTTTGTTTTCGCTGAGCATCGGCGCGGCATGGGAATTTTATGAGTTTACCATGGATCGTATTTACGGCTATCAGCTGCAAAATTCGCTGGTGCTTGCCGAAACCGGGTTGGTAGATACCATGGAAGACATGATCTGCTGTGCCGCCGGCTCGCTGATCGGTATGTTCCTGGTGGCATTTTATAAAAACGGCATCATCGGGAAAAACCGCCGGGCGATACGACAAAAGGTGAAAGCCCAATCAAAATTTGACCGGGAAGAAGAGCTTGCGTATTTGGACGAATTAAAGAAAACGGAATCTTCCGGCGATAAGGAGCGTTTATAACATGAGCATTCATATCAGTATTGACAGTACCATTACCCTGCCAAAGGATCAACTGGAAAAATTTTCGATTTCCGTCATGCCGATGCACATTGTGTTCAGCGGCGAGAGCTTTGACGACAGCGTCAATATTGACGCAAAGGGGTTGATCGAACGGTACCAGCAGACCGGCGAGATCCCGTCCACTTCCGCCTGCTCGATCGGCGAGTATCAGGATCTGTTCAGCCGGTTGACGGCGGATGGAAGCGAAGTCATTCATTTTTGCATGGCTTCCGAAATGTCCAGCACCTATCAAAACGCGAAAGCCGCAGCGGCGGATTTTCCGTCTGTTTCGGTCGTGGACACCCACAACATCACTTCGGCGACGGGTTTGATGGTACTGAAAGCCGCCGAACTGCGCAATGACGGGTATTCCGTCCGTGAGATTTTGCGCCGGGTGGATGAAATGATCGGCAAGGTGCGTTCCAGCTTTATTTTGGAGAACCTGTCCTTTCTCGCCAAAAACGGCCGCTGTCCCAGTGTGGTCGCCTTCGGCGCCAATGTTCTGGGCATCAAGCCTTCCATTGTGGTGGAAAACGGCAAAATGTCCGTCGGCAAAAAATACCGCGGCAAATTCGACGCCTGTATTGTGAAATACATCCGCGATCTTTTGGAAAACAACGATAAAATTGATTTGTCCCGCGTCAGTGTGGAGTATGCCTACGGCATCACCGACGCCCAGATCGATATGATCAAAAAAGAGGTCCGCAAGTATCAGAAGTTTGACGAGACCCTGACGGTCTACACCAGTTCGACCATCACTGCCCACTGCGGACAGGGCGTCATCGGTGTGCTGTTTCTCGAAAAATAAGGAAAAAGAAAAGCCGGAGCATGCTCCGGCTTTTTGTTTGCAAAAAAACAGAAAAGTAAGGAAGTTGTAAGAAAGTCTTTCTTTTTTATTTGGAAAAATATCATATTCATCTCCTTTTTTGTGCTATACTGAAAACAAAAGCTGCAAAAAACAAAAGGAGGAGAATGAAATGAAGAAACAAAAGAAAAACAAACTCTTTAAATCTCTGGCGTTGCTTGTTGCTGCGGTGGTGTTTGTTGGGGGACTGTCTTTTGTCCGTCCGGCGCGGGCAGACAAAATCTATATCCGGATATCGCCATTCCAGGATCAAACGCACTTTGAAGCCAATCTGCTTAATCAACAGATTCTGCACGACCTGAATGTGTTTGCCTCCAGGGACTATCGGGATTTTGTGAGCGTCAATATCTCTTTGGAATGGCAGAACCTTACGCCCTGGACGGTCCTGTTGGA
Organism: uncultured Clostridia bacterium; assembly: GCA_944380845.1. Lineage (GTDB taxonomy): Bacteria > Bacillota > Clostridia > Oscillospirales > Acutalibacteraceae > RGIG2774. The sequence goes on from CALWIU010000045.1 coordinate 58,879, forward strand.
AGACGGCGAAATACTGGAGGATGCGGCAGCTTTTGTGGTTACCAAGCGCCGGCAGGAGAAGCTTACCACGCTGTATGCCTATGAACATACTTTGGGAACCGATGGCTATAGTTTGATCTGTTATCGAGGCAGCTGTAGCGATTCGGAGTTGGAGGAGAAGATTCGGGCGCTGACGATCCGACAGCCTTATGAGACCGATCTTTTCTCGTTCTTTTCGATGAAGCTTCGTCTTACTGACGGTATATTCGTTTCCGATGAGGAATTTTATGCGCAATGCGAGCGGTTAAAGAACCAGGAATAAAAGAACCCGCCCTGTTTAAAACAGAGCGGGTTCTTTTTCTTTTGTATGGGGATTATAACAGCTGGTTGATGTCATCCAGCACATCCATCATTTCCAGAAGCTCGACCTTCTGGCAGGTGGTTTCGTGGGCGTGCATGACCTTCTGCGGTTCAGCGGTGAAGTTCTGGAAATCCAGTTTGGTGGTGCGGTCGTTCTCCGTCTGCCAAATGCTCAGCAGGTTGATGCCGTCATAATAATAGGTTTCGGTTTTGCCATCGGCGGTCTGGGTGTAAACATCGACCGTTTTCCCATTCCATTCGCCTTCGGATTTGACATAGCCTTCATCCAGCAGCGCGGCGGGTTTTTTCAAACGGATCATTTCCGTTGCCATTTCCTCGCGGATCGCTTCCAGATCAAAATGTTCGCTGCCCGGCTCCAGAGAATCGATGATGCGGTTGAGCGCGTCGATATCCTCCATCGTCAGTTCGCAATAGCGGGCGGAGGGCTCATGGATGAAACGCATTCCATTGTCAGACAACAGAAGTCCCATGGAAGAAGCGCCGTTTTTAATCAGGAACATCAGCTCATCGCCGTTTTGCCCCAGTCCCATTGTGGTGCCGTCGGCGGTGGTCTCATAATAATAGGAATCATAATAGGTCAGGCTTTCCAGCTTCAGCGCACAGCGCAGGATCAGACGCGCATCGGCGCTGGTTACCTTGCCGTCGCTGTTGACATCGGCTTTTTGCGCCGTCTGCTCGTCATACGGGTCAAGGCTCAGCGCAAAGCGCAGCACCTGACGGGCGTCATCGGTTTTGGTTTGACCGCTGCCGTTGACATCGCCGACAACCGCGAAGGCGGGCAAAACAAAAATCTGTGCGCACAGCAGCGCTGCCGCCGCTACCGCTGTCAGTTTTTTCAAAAAATGTTTTTTCATGGACTTCTCCTCCGTTTTATTTTCTAATGACAGTATAAAGGATTGTTTCTCATTTTGCAAGGGGCAGTTCTTGTCAGGACTGTAAATTGTTTACCATCGGTTGTCCGAATGCTCGCAAAAGGCGGTCATCCGGTCGATCGTCAAAACGGTTCCGTCATCAAGCACCGCCTGACCGCTCCATTTTCCGAATACCTGATGGCAGCGGTTGCCGACCAGCCCCAGCACCCGGGAGGAAGTGTAATTGTCGTATTCCGGGCGCATGGTGAATTGGAAGCGCCGGTCATCGGATCGGAAAATCCACGGCTTCATCGGATCGTTTTCGTCATGCTCGAGAGATACCGCGCCGATTTTATGGGCTTTTCCGTCATAAAACAGCATATTTTCACTGGCGGCGCTCATGTCGCCGAAGCCCCAGCCGATTTCAAACCCGAACAGCTTGCCGTCAGGCAGCCGTGTGGAACCGTTGCCCCAGTACCAGTCCTCGTGATAGGGCCAGACGCCGCGCCCCCAGTCCAGCACGCCGAAAGCGTCCGACGGGCTCAGGTGGATCTCCCGGTTCCCGATGCAGATCGTGCCTTCCGCCGGCATACAATTCCATTTCTGATTCAAATAGAAATGTCCGTTCTGCTTAAAGGGGACTGCCATGGTCAGTGATTCCGCGTCTTTTTGAACAAAAAGGGTCAGGTCGCAGACAAAATCTTCTTTCCCCAATTTGCCTGCCGCATGAAAAACGCGCTTTTCTTCCGTTGCCTGCACGCGCATCAGGAAGTTTTTGTTTTGTACAACGATGGTGTGCGGCTGGCTGGTGTTTTCCGGCAGCGCCATGCGTCCCATGGTCAGCAGCGAAACTTTTGCGGTTTCTTTTTTTTCACCGGTGGTTCGGTCAAACAGGCAAAAGCTGCCCGCACCGCCCATGGAAATGTCGGCAAAAGTCATTTGCAGGGTATAGCGCGGGTCGCTGATCTGGTAAAAATCCCATTCCTTGATGCGGATCGCCGGCGCCTGAATGTCTTTGCGGCGGTAAATATAGTAATTTTTTTTGCAGTAACCGGGCACGGCAACATTGCCGTTTTTGTCCAAAAGCCTTGTCGGGGATGTAATTTCCCGCTGCATAAGAAACCCTCCTTATAAAAAAACGGGCAAACCGCAGTCTGCCCGTCGATTGGATCAAAACTTAGAAGTTGAAACCGTCAAAGAAGTTCCGGAACAAATTCAGAATCATGCGGATAATACGGAACAACCAGTTAAAGATGGTGTTGCTCTGGTCGGAAGTAATGCCCTGAACCATCATTTCAACGGAATTGGCGGTCATCACTTCGCCGTCCACACGGTAGACTCTGCCGCAGAGGATATAGGAGTCATCGTCCTGCGGAACATTATCATCGTCCCGGTCAAAGAAATCGTAGACATAGTAAACCTCGTTGTTGGCGCGGTGCTGGTAGATGTTGGCTTCGTGGTAGACCTGCTGGTCGCTGTCCAGCGGCGGCAGGGGAGAATTGGGAACGGTAGAGGCAAAGACCTTGACCTGCAAGGGATATTCGTCCTGATTAAAGTCGCCGACATTGGTTTCAATGGCGCTCAGGCACTCGCGGTAACCGTCCTGCACCAGCAGTTTGACATAGAAGTCCTGACCGTAGATACCGTTCTGACGCTCATAGATCGTTGCCGGGTCGGGATCGACCAGTTCGCCGTAGCGGTTGAAGATCTGGTTATTGGTGAAAGAATAGAGGTTATATCCCTCTTCGGTATTGGTGGCAGGGAAGGTCACTTTGATGCGCCGCAGGTCAAAGTTCGGATAGCCGGCGTCGGGCGTCGGAATCTCAAGCAGGTAGCTGTAATCCATGGGCAGCACATAGCGGTTGGTGGTTTCATTCGGCTCGATCACAGCGCCGTTGGCTGTGATGGTGACCTGCTGAATGAATTTTTCGTCCATGGTGACGGTGAATTCAAAGAAATTTTCGTCAATGCCGGTGATTTCGCCGTTTTCATCGGGAATCCCATATTTGGACATATCATAGCTGATGGTATAGTCGATATCCGGGTCTGCCTGATTGTCGCCGTGCTTGCAGAAAATGACCGTCGGATGCTCGGTGCATTCGGGCTTGACAGGGGGAATGCCGTCATAGGGATCGGGATCTTCCGGCATGGGAAGATGATCGCCGTTGCATTTGACGGCGGCGGTATATTTCAGCGTGTCGTTGCCCAGCTCGTCCTTCATATAAACAAAGGGGAGGGTAATGGACTTACCGCCGGCGGCAGAAGCCGTTATGCTGACGATGCCGGTCAGCATTGCCAGAGCAAGCAGAACGGAAAGTACTTTTTTCATCGCGGGAACCTCCAAAATAGATAGTCTGCCACAGAGGACATATATACAGCTTCATTATAATAAGTTTGCACAGATTTGTCAAGGGAAGGGGGTTCTTTCGGGACAAATTTACGGATTGTTAAATTTTCCGTGAAGATGCCGCAGTAATGAAAAAATGGGGCTTGACCTTTTTTTATAAAGAGGATATAATATATAGGACAATGAACAGCGAGCCTAATTTCTGTCATGCGGCGTGTGGGTCCTGTGCGGCGGAGCGCCGTGAACCATGTCAGGCGGGGAACCGAGCAGCATTAAGCGGTATGCCCGTGCGCCACAGTCCGCCTGCACGACGCATGACAGAGCTTAGGCTTCTTTTTTTGAATGGAGCGGAAGTATGTATCAGGCGCTTTATCGAAAGTACCGGCCCGGTGTGTTTGCCGATGTGATCGGCCAGCCCCAGGTCACCAAAATCCTCGCCGGCGAAGTTGCGGCGGGGCGGCTTTCGCACGCCTATTTGTTTACCGGTTCGCGCGGCACGGGCAAAACTTCCTGCGCGCGTATTTTTGCCAAAGCGGTTTGTTGTCTTTCGCCCAACAACGGCGACCCCTGCGGGCACTGCCGGATCTGTCAGGGGATCGACAACGGCAGTATGCTGGATTATTCGGAAATGGACGCTGCCAGCAACCGCAGCATTGAAGATATCCGCCGCATCCGGGAGGAAGCGTATCTTGCCCCGGCAACGGCAAAGTACCGCATTTTCGTTTTGGACGAAGTGCATATGCTGACCAACGAGGCTTTTAACGCCCTGCTGAAAATTTTGGAAGAACCGCCGGAGCATGTGATTTTTATCCTGGCGACAACCGATGTGCAAAAACTGCCGGGAACCATTCTGTCACGCTGCCAGCGGTTCGATTTTATGCGGATCGAACCGTCCGCCATTGCCCAGCGGCTGATGGCAATCGCTGCCGCCGAGGGCAGAGAACTGACGCCGGACGCTGCGGCGCTGATTGCCGGGGTCGCAGACGGCGCGATGCGCGATGCGCTTTCGGTTCTGGATCGCTGTATGAGTGAAGACGGGGTTTTGAACGCCGAGGTGATTTCCTCGGTCGTAGGGCTGACCGGGCGCGACGCTCTGTTCCGCCTGACGGATGCCGTTGCCGCCGGTGATATTGCGGCGGCGATCCGCCTGACCGATTCCCTGTACCAGTCGTCCTGTGACGGCGAGCGGTTGTGCCGGGAGCTTCTGGCACATTTCCGAAATTATATGATTGTGAAGGCGGTTCCGAATTCGTCCGACCTTCTGGTCTGTACGGCGGCGGATCTGGCAAAATACCGTGCGCGTGCCGATAAGCTGCCGATGGAAACCATTTTATACTGGATCGATCAACTGAGTGAAGCGGCGGAACGGCTGAAAAAAAGCACCGGCAGCCGGACGGAAACGGAAATGGCGATCGTGCGTTTGTGTTCGCCGGCTCTTGCGGCTTCCGCAGATGCGCTGCGCGCACGCGTGGCGGCTTTGGAAAGCGAATTGGCTGCTTTGCGGGCGGGGGCTCTCCCTGTCGCTCCGGCGGCAGCCGCGGAAACCACCGTCTTGCCGGAAAAGCAAGCGCAGCCCGGCGAGCCGGAGGCAAAGAAGCCGCCTGTGACGGAAGCGGACGACGAGCCGATGCCGCCGCCTTTTGAAGGGGCGGAAATGCCCTTTGGGGAAGCGGACGACGAACCGATGCCGCCGCCTTTTGACGGGGCGGAAATGCCCATTGAGGAAGCGGACGACGAGCCGATGCCGCCGCCTTTTGACGGCGCAGAAATGCCCATTGAGGAAGCGGACGACGAGCCGATGCCGCCGCCCTTTGACGGCGCGGAAATGCCCTTTGGGGAAGCGGATGACGAACCGATGCCGCCGCCTTTTGAAGGGGCGGAAATGCCTTTTGAGGAAGCGGACGACGAACCGAAG
>CALWIU010000046.1 GCA_944380845.1 uncultured Clostridia bacterium
AAAAATCAGTTAGACCTTTTCTCTTAGAATAAAAATCCTGCGTATTCGCAAGCCACCCAAATCACCAGAATAACTCTGAATTTGACGGGTGCTATCAATCTGCTATCAAAGGGGAAATCTGAAATCCGAAAACCCAGTGTTTATGCGGGTTTGCGGGCTCTCATATCCACTTTTTACTTATTCGAACTCAATGGTTGCCGGGGGCTTATCCGTGATATCATAAACCACGCGGTTGATCCCTTTCACCTCATTGGTGATCCTGCTGGAAATTTTAGCCAGAAGCGAATGCGGCAGTTTTGCATACTCACAGGTCATAAAATCATTGGTTCTAACGGCACGCAAAGCGCAAACATAGTTGTAGGTACGATCATCGCCCATGACGCCCACCGAATGCGTATTCGTCAGCACGGCAAAGAACTGATCTGCTTTGCAGCGGGATGCGGCGATCTCCTCGCGCAAAATGGCATCCGCTTCCCGTAGGACATCTAACTTTTCCTTTGTCACTTCGCCGATTACACGGATAGCCAGTCCGGGGCCGGGGAAGGGCTGCCGTTCAACCATTACCGCAGGCAGTCCCAGCATTCTGCCAAGTTTGCGCACCTCATCCTTGAACAGGCCGCGCAACGGCTCTACGACGCCCAAAAAGTTTAATTCTTTCGGCAAACCGCCGACATTATGATGGCTTTTAATTACGGCACCGCCGCTGCCGGATTCAATCACATCAGGATAAATGGTTCCCTGCGCCAAAAAAGCTTCGTCGGCAAAACGAACGGCCTGTTCATAGAAAACTTTCGGGAATTCCGCGCCGATTTGCTTGCGTTTGCGTTCCGGATCAGAGATTCCTTCAATCTGTTTTAAAAACCGTTCTTCGGCATGGACACAAACAAACTGCAAATCCATTTTTTCAAAAGTCTGGCAAATCGATTCCGTTTCATTTTTGCGCATAAAACCGTGATCGACATAAATGCAAACCAGCTGACGACCGATTGCCCGGGAGAGCAAAGCCGCGCAGACAGAGGAATCCACACCGCCGGACAGACCAAGGATCACCGTTTTGTTCCCGACCTGCTCACGAACGGCGGCAATCTGCCGGGCAAGATAATCCTTCATCGAATAATCGCCCTTTGCACCGCAAACATCATACAAAAAGCGGCGCAGCATTTTTTTACCGTTTTTTGTGTTTTCCACTTCAGGATGGAATTGCGTCATATATAACTTTTTCTCTGCGTTTTCCGCCGACGCCGTCGGACAATTTTCGCTCTTTGAAGTTACCCGGAACCCCTCTGGAAGGCCGGACACATAATCCGTGTGACTCATAAGAACCTTCTGCTCGGGCTGCAAACCGGTAAAAAGCGCGGAAGACGGATCCACTTCCGCCTCAACGGTACCATATTCGCTCGTATGACAGGGTTTGACTTCCCCGCCCAACAAATAGGTCATCAGCTGCATTCCGTAGCAAATGCCCAAAACAGGGATCCCAAGTTCCAAAACAGCCTTGTCGCACTTCGGCGACGCCTTGTCATAGACACTGTTCGGGCCGCCTGTGAAAATAATACCGATCGGTTCGGCTTTCCGAATCTCATCCACCGACATATTCCCGGGTTTAATAACGGAATACACACCCAGTTCGCGTACCCGGCGGGCGATCAGTTCTTTATACTGTCCTCCAAAATCCAAAATCAAAACGGTTTGATTGCTCATAACAGTCCTCCGACGGATAAAATTACATCTTTATTGTATCACAGGCATCTTCACAGATAAAGATAAACTTCTCCTAAAGTTGAAAAAATTTTGCCGTTTATTTTAAATAAAATAGAGAGGATATCGATTTTACACGATTTTTATCAGGAATTCGGCGGTATGTATTGAATAAAGTTTCATTTTATGATATGATAAATACGCTGATTTGGCTTGCGTCAGAGGGCAAAGCCGGAAATTCAACGCAAAGGTCGTTTGATAGTATGTTAACATCCATTGTCGGCATCAACTGGGGCGATGAGGGCAAAGGCCGTATGGTCGATTTGCTTTCCAGCGAACAGGATATCGTCTGCCGCTACCAGGGCGGAAACAACGCGGGACATACCGTAGTCAATCCGCTTGGAAAATTTATTTTAAACCTTCTGCCATCCGGGATCCTGCGGCAGGATGTGGTCAATATCATGGGAAACGGTATGGTTATTGACCTTGAACACTTATGCGGCGAAATCGAAAGACTGCGTGCCGCCGGAATTGAGATCACCCCCAAACATTTAAAGATCAGCGACAAAGCGATTATTTGTATGCCCTATAATGTCGCGCAGGATTGTTTGGAAGAAGAACGCCTGAAAGATGCAAAATACGGTTCTACCCGTCGGGGCATTGCGCCGATTTACGGGGATAAATACCTGAAAAAGGCTCTGCGCATGGGTGATTTGCTTCAACCCGACGCCTTAGCGGAAGAACTGAAACATATCTTGGAGTGGAAAAATTTAACCATTACCGGTGTTTACGGCGCGAAGCCTTTCGCCTATGACGAAATGTTAAACTGGCTGAAAACCTACGGCGATGCGTTGAAAGACTATATTTGCGACACCGGCGAATATCTGGAAGAAGCCGTCAGCGCGGGGAAAAACATCATGTTTGAAGCGCAGCTCGGCGCACTGCGGGATATTGACTTCGGTATTTATCCCTATACTTCGTCTTCATCTACCATTGCTGCCTATGGCCCCATCGGCGCCGGCATCCCCGGTCACAGCGTAGACCGTGTTATCGGTATTATGAAAGCCTATTCCACCTGTGTCGGTGAAGGACCTTTTACCGCTGAAATGTTTGGCGAAGAAGCAGAAAATCTGCGCAAGGCAGGCGGTGAATACGGTGCTGCCACCGGCAGACCCAGACGCGTTGGCGGCTTTGATGTGGTTGCCTCAAAATACGGCGTACGCGTGCAGGGAGCAACGGAGCTGGCACTGACAAAACTGGATATCCTTTCCTCCCTTGAAAAAATTCCTGTCGTAGTCAGCTATGACATCCACGGCAAAACCTCTCACTCTTTCCCCATGGGCAAAGATCTGGTTGATGCGAAGCCCAATATCGAGTATTTTGACGGCTGGTGCACGAATATTACCGGTTGCCGCCGCATGGAAGACCTGCCGGAAAAAGCCCGCAATTACATTCAATGGATCGAAGAAGCTGTCGGCTGCCCGATCACCTATGTATCTGTTGGCGCCGAACGCGACGAGATTATTCGCGTGTAAAGCGATATCCGACATTTCCTGTTGCAATACGGAGTCGTTTTTCAATCTTTTGAAAATCGGCTCTGTTTTTTTACCATGGTAATTAACGCGAAAGGCTGTTGCTTTCCCTTTCGCCAAAGGACAGAAACGAATATGCAGCGCGATCAATCACCAGAGAACAAGAACCAAAAAGCTTTTGGGCTTTTAACTGCAAAATATGAAAAAGAGGGCTTATCGGCTTTATCCGATCAGGAACTTTTGGAGTTTCTTTTTTACCGTTTAAATTCCCGTATGGATGCCAGCGCCTGCGCCAAAAAGCTGCTCAAAACATACCAGAGTCCCGCGCAGGTTTTTGCATCCAGCAAAAACGATTTGGTTCAAAACGGCGGATTAAGTGAAAATGCGGCGCTGTTTGTCTCCATGTTCCCGGACATGGTGCGGGAAGTCGCTGTTCGCCGAAAAAAGCCCCGCTCCCTTCTGGCAAGTTATCAGGAAACAGAAAACTATCTTTTCGATTATTTCATCGGCAAGCAAATCGAATGCTTTTATATGCTTTGCCTTGACAAAAACAACCGGGTTTTACGCTGCGATAAGCTCGGTGAAGGAGACGCGCATGAAGTTTTGGTCAACATTAAAAAAATTTGCGCGATTATTAGTAAAACCCATGCCGACAGCATTGTCATTGCTCATAACCATCCGAAAGGCGACAGCCGTCCTTCAAAAGCGGACTATGCTTTGACCTGCCGCGTTTCGGCGCTGTCCCGCACCCTTGGCGCGCATTTGCGCGATCATATCATTTTTGCCCCGGGCGAGACCTTTTCCATGTTGAAAAACGATGACGGTGCTTTACATATTTTCAGTTGTCCATATCCTACGATTGAATGAGGAGAAGTCATGAAGATCCTTTGCGTTGCCAAAAATGACAGCGGACAGCGGCTGGATAAATTTTTATCCAAAGCCGTTCCTGCTCTGCCAAAATCCCTGATGTATAAATATATTCGTACAAAGCGCATCAAGCGCAACGGAAAGAAGGCGGATATTTCAGCACACCTTGCCGAAGGCGATGAAATTACGCTTTATATCAATGATGAATTTTTTGCCGATCAAAAAAAGAAAAACTATGATTTTCTTGCGTCTCCCAAAACGATATCCATTGTTTATGAAGACGAAAACCTTTTGATCGTCAACAAAAAAGCCGGTCTGCTTTGTCATCCGAATGACGGCGAATATGTTTGTACGCTGATTGGCTCCGTGCAGCGCTATTTATATGAAAAAGGCGAATATGATCCGGAAAGCGAAAATGCTTTCGCCCCCGCTCTTGCCAATCGCATCGACCGCAACACCGGCGGGCTGGTACTTGCCGCCAAAAATGCCGAAGCCCTGCGTCTGCTGAACGGCATTATTAAAAGAAGAGAAATCGAAAAAATTTATCTTTGCATTGCCATTGGCAAAATGCCGAAGGACAGCGAGACGCTGACCGGCTATTTACTGAAGGACAGCGAAACAAACAAGGTGTTTATTTCAAAGAAACCAAAACCGGAAGCCAAAAAGATCCTGACAAAATACACGGTTCTTGATTACCGAAACGGTCTATCCCTGTTAAAGGTCGATCTTTTGACCGGCCGAACGCATCAGATCCGTGCCCATCTGGCCTCCATTGGGCACCCGCTGCTGGGTGACGGGAAATACGGCACCAATACGCTGAACAAAAAATACGGCGGATATAAAAAGCAATGCCTGTATTCCTACCGTGTAACCTTTCATTTATCCGAGGAAGCAGGTATGCTGTCCTATTTGGACGGTAAAACCTTTTCGACTGACGATATCTGGTTTCGTACTGCTTTTTTAAACGGCACGCTATAAACAGGCTCTGAGAAAACCGGTTGCTTGTTCTGGCCCGTGTACTTCAACATAAAAAGCTTACCCACAAAAACGCGCTTCGCCCCTGTGTAAAAGCACAGGGGCATTTTATCAGAAAAAACTCTTTGCTCACCCTCCTTATTAAAGGCAAAGGTTGCCGTTTTTTTTGTCCGTTCCGCTTGCTTTTGCATCAGGACAAATCCGGAGAATTCGATATCAAAGGAACTTTATGGTCGCTTTTTCATCCGCTGTCAAACCGCTTTGCTGACAAAAAAAGCAAAAATAGCGGTTGCCTTTTTTTCCATGGGTTGGTACAATAGAGATAGAAAATGATCTTGCCCCTCACCTATCCTTATCATGAACCGGCGTCTCTGGGTATGCCTTGCGGAATACCGCAGCATTGTTTTCGCCCATCGGCTCCGGTCCGCTTTTCTGTTCCCGTTGTTTCCGGATCAAAAATCACGCGAAAAATAAAAAACCGGTCAAACGCCGGAACAAGGCTTGGAACAGTCTGCATATTGATGGCTATGTTCCAACTTTACGCATTTTCTGCCGTCCATCTCAAGCAAAAGACACCCCCTTTGATGTATTTTTGGGAAGCATTGTATTTCCGGAGAAAGGACTTTTGTCACGGCACGAAGACAAAAAATAAGATACTGAATAAGCATAAAGGAGATCTCGGTCATGAAAAACATTCCCACCATTAAGCTCGGCGTCGTGGCTGTCAGCCGCGACTGTTTTCCCGAAAGCCTGGCGGTGAATCGCCGCAAAGCGCTGATCGAAGCCTATGGCAAAAAATATCCGAAAACGGATATCTACGAGTGTCCGGTCTGCATCGTAGAAAGCGAAATACAGATGGTCGAAGCGCTGGAAGATATTAAAAAGAACGGCTGCAATGCCCTTTGCGTATACCTTGGCAATTTTGGTCCGGAAATTTCCGAAACCCTTTTGGCAAAGCATTTTGATGGACCCAAAATGTTCATTGCCGCCGCTGAAGAAAGCCAAAACGATTTGCTGGATGGCAGAGGGGACGCCTACTGCGGTATGCTGAACGCCAGCTACAACCTGCGTCTGCGAAACATTCACGCCTATATTCCTGAATACCCGGTGGGAACCGCCGAGGAATGCGCGGATATGATGCACGATTTTCTGCCCATTGCCCGTGCCGTTGTCGGTTTATCTGATTTAAAGCTGATCACTTTCGGCCCTCGTCCGCTGAATTTTTTGGCGTGCAACGCCCCGATCAAACAGCTTTTCAACCTGGGCGTTGAAATCGAAGAAAATTCCGAACTGGATCTTTTTGAAGCCTATCACAAACATGACAAGGATCCGCGCATTGCGGAAGTTGCCGAAAATATGCGCCAGGAGTTGGGGCAAGGCAACCAGAAGCCTGCCGTTCTGGAAAAACTCGCACAATATGAGCTGACCCTTTTAGACTGGGTGGACGCGCATAAAGGCTATCGCAAATATGCCGCCATTGCCGGCAAATGCTGGCCCGCTTTCCAGACACAATTCGGTTTTGTTCCGTGCTATGTCAACAGCCGACTGACCGGCGCAGGCTTGCCGGTTTCCTGCGAAGTGGATATTTACGGCGCGCTGAGCGAATACATCGGTGCTTGCGTCAGTGAGGACGCAGTCACACTTCTGGACATCAACAACACCGTTCCGGCGGATATGTACCAGGAATCGATCAAAGGAAAATTCCCCTACAGCCAAAAGGATACTTTTATGGGATTTCACTGCGGGAACACCTGTTCACGCAAGCTGAAAAGCTTTTGCATGAAAAATCAAAAGATCATGGCGCGCAGCCTGCCTGAGGAAGTGACCGACGGCACGCTGGAAGGCGACATTTTACCCGGTGAGATCACTTTCTTCCGGCTGCAAAGCACTGCGGATAATATTTTGCGTGCTTATGCGGCGGAGGGAGAGATTCTGCCTGTAGCCACCCGTTCTTTCGGCGGCGTCGGCGTATTCGCCATACCGGAAATGGGAAGATTTTACCGTCATGTATTGATTGAGAAAAACTATCCGCATCACGGCGCGGTTGCTTTCGGTCATTTCGGGAAGGCGCTGTACGAGGTTTTCAAATTGATCGGCGTACCCGTTCAGGAAATCAACTATAACCAACCCAAGAACCTGCCCTATCCGACAGAAAATCCGTTTGTAAAAGAATAAATCGTAAAAAACGGCAGACACACCTTTTTCATCTGCCGCTGGACAACTGTCCGTATACAGCAAATAAAGAAGAGGAACACCATGGAAAACAACAAAACCAATGAAAAAACCGTATTAAGCCTGATACAGCCTACCGGCACCCCGACATTGGGCAATTATCTGGGTGCACTGAAAAACTGGGCGCAGATGGCGCAGGATTACAACTGCCTGTTCGGCGCGGCGGATCTGCATTCCCTGACCATCCGCACCGAGCCGCAGCTTTTGCGGCACCGCACAATGGAACTTTACGCCCTGCTTTTGGCACTGGAACTGGATCCGGAAAAAAACATCATCTTTGTCCAAAGCCATGTGCCCGCCCACGCGCAGTTGGGATGGATTTTGAATTGTTACACACAGTTTGGCGAAGCGTCGCGTATGACCCAGTTTAAGGATAAATCCCAAAAACACGCTGATAATGTCAATGTTGGACTTTTCGATTATCCGGTACTGATGGCGGCAGATATTTTGCTGTACCAAACGGATTATGTGCCCATCGGAGCAGATCAGAAACAGCATATGGAATTGGCGCGCAATATTGCCGACCGATTTAACGGCATTTACGGCGATGTATTCAAAGCACCTGAACCCTTTATCGGCAAGAGCGGTGCGCGCGTCATGTCGCTGCAAGAACCGGAAAAGAAAATGAGTAAATCCGACACCAACGCCAAGTCCTTTATTCTTGTGACCGACACGGCGGATGTGATTGTTAAAAAAATCAAAAGCGCGGTCACCGACTCGGAGGCTGCGGTCTATTACAGTCCGGAAAAGCCCGGTGTATCCAACTTGATGGACATCTATTCTGCCTGCACCGGCAAAAGTCGAGAAGCCATCGAAGACGAATTTCGCGGCAAAGGCTACGGCGATTTCAAAGCCGCTGTTGCCGAAGCTGTGGTGGAAGAACTGCGCCCGATACAGGAGCGCCTGGCCAAACTGCAAGGTGAAAAGGATTATCTTCAGGAAACCGCCGCAAAGGGCGCGGAAAAAGCCGCTCGCCTGGCGAACCGCACCTTAGGCAAGGTTATGAAAAAGGTTGGTCTGTGGAAATAACCATAACCCATTCGTGCCATTCTGCCTTTTGCATAAACGCTTCCTTCCGAAGCACAAAGACCGACACAGTGGATGTCGGTCTTTTTTTATAAAAACTGCACACCAGAATTAATTTAATACTTTTCACTATTTTTTTAATTTTTTATATTGATAAGATATTTTTATATTGATAAGATATAAGAAATATTTTATAATTGAGGTGAAAGATAGTTTTCGTTTTGCCATAAATAATAAAATGTACGATATAATATAATGTAGTCAGTATACACAACCATACAAAATAATATAATTATAGGGGGTATAATTATGAAAATAATTAAAATTTATATGATGCCTACTATAGTATTGGCAATGCTCTTGCGCAATTTATGGGCGATATAGATCTATAATTATCTTATCGTCCATTAAAGTATAGTTTAACAACATTTATTTAATAAATATTAAGGAGATGTCTTTAATGAAAAAAACTAAAATAATTGCTTTTATATGTGTTCTTTCCATGCTTTTGAGTTGCGTTCAATTTGTTGCCACAGCAAGTTATCAAAACATACCAGATATGGATAACAACATTCTAATGACCATAAAAAATTATTCCGACAATGAAAATGTCAAAATCGTAAAAAAAATACCATTGCACAACACGAATAATGCTATTGTTGCATATTGTTATTTATTATCGCCCGAAGGATATGCAGTTTTTGATTTAGTAGGTTGTATGGTAGAAAGTGGTACCGGTAACGACAAAGTGTATGAATCAATTGTTTCTTCGGCTGACAAAATAATGTACTATGCTGGCCCCTTTGATTTTTTCATCCAGACAAATGGACAATATAAAAACATTATAACAGAATACAATTACACCTTTGAAACTATTGAAACGGCTTGTGATAATTTTGCTACCAAAGCTAATAATATTTCACAAGCATCTATTAGTCATTCCAATGATTCAACACAGGGAGTGAAAGTGTATTATACACTTTCTGGAAGCATGAGAAATTATTCACATAATCCAAATGGTATTTGTGCTGCTACTGCATCAGCCATTGCTCTTATGTATTATCGTGATCATATTGATTCTAGTGTTGTTCGAGATTGGCTTGTAAGTTCGGACGGCATTGATTTAATTGAGTTTCTAGCTCCTCAAATGCATGGAAGTCTTACAAATCCTGTTGGTGCGACGCTTGCAAATGTCGTAAGTGGATTGGGTTATTATTTCCGTTACTATGGACTTCAAAATAAGTATTCTGCCTTATCTGCTTCCGCTTCAAATAAAGCATCAGCATTTTCCAATATGAAAAATATTATACAATCAAACAGACCAATCATTCTGTTAATCAATTCTCACCCGGTTTACGGAAATCATTATATTACAGTATATGAAATTTTTCAGGATGTAGGATTTCTGGATGCATACTATGTAAATGCAAAAAATGGTTGGGGCGGAACCGCAACAGTTAGTTTGAATTACGCAACAGGATATGTATATTTAAATAGGTGAACATCATGAGAAAGACGATTATTATATTGTTGTCTATTTTTAGTTTCTGCTCTTTCCTAACCGCGTGTAATAAGGATTCCGCGGCACCCGAGGCAGGAACCGATGTACCGCAGGGTGTTACCGAGGAGCAGGAAGCGCTGACCAACGAATCATTATCGGGAAACAGCGCGTTGACCGTTACTTTTTATACGCTGCCATCGCCGCCTGCCTATAAAATAATTGAAAACCGGGAATTGGTTCAAAAGATATGGACTGCGGTAGAGCGTGCGCAAAAGACGCCTATCGATCAGGCACAGCCCGCCGGCGGCTGGGAGCTGTATCTCCACTTCAGCAATGGCACACAGGTTTCTTTGCTGGGCAGCGAGCTGCAAATCGACGATCAGCGATATACCGTAGATTCGTCGCTGAAAACACAGCTGCTTGCTCTTTATGAGCAGTCAGAATCGCCAGAACAAGAAGTGAGCCAATGAATAGATATTTTATATTGACAGATCTCTTATCGATCTGAGCCCAATGCCGTGGCGACAGCAAAGTTCCGGCGCAAAAAGCCCACCTGGAAGAAATCGCTGCCCATCGCCATTCACCAACCGGCATTTTACCAATCGCAACAAATCCATCCCGAAGCCGACGCCGAAAAGCGCCGGCTTTTTTACTTTTTAATCCCTATTGAAACCGCAAACGGTATTTTCTGAATTTTAAGCAAATTTTCCCTTTTCGTTTCTAATTTGTAAGAATTTTTTTGCTAAATCTTTTATTTTATTTATTAAAATTTAACTGAAAGAACGGCCGCCTGTTTTATGCAGGATAAACCAAAGATGGAAAGGAGATTTTTGCCATGATGATTCCCTTTGAAACCTGGGGCAGCGCCATTGCCATTTTGTATATTCTGGTGCTTGCGGTACAGCTGATTCGACGCCGGACGGAAAAGCGAATCCTGTTTTGGAACACCGTGCTTTTGGCTGCGGCGGTCGGCTATCTG
>CALWIU010000047.1 GCA_944380845.1 uncultured Clostridia bacterium
CGTCCGGCGGCTTCATCAACCACGGTTTCTTTTCCTTCCAGATCTTTGTATACGGAAAAGAAATGGGTCATTTCCGAAAAAATATGGTGCGGCAGCTCGCTGATATCCCGATACATACTGTAGGTCGGATCGCCAAAGGGAATCGCGATGATTTTATCATCGTTTCTGCCGCTGTCCAGCATGGAAATGACGCCGATGGGATAGCAGTGAACGATCGTCATCGGATGGATTGGCTCAGAGCAGAGCAGCAGCACATCCAGCGGGTCCAGATCATCACCGTAGGAGCGGGGAATAAAGCCGTAATTAGCCGGATAGTGGGTGGATGTATACAAAATACGGTCAAGTTTCAAAAGCCCGGTTTCTTTATCCAGCTCATATTTATTTTTACTGCCCTTTGGTATTTCGACTACTGCCAGAAAATCTTCCGGGGTAATATAGTCCGGATTGACATCGTGCCAGATGTTATTCATAGGTGTCGCTTCCTTTTCAGGTCATTTTTTCCTGTTTGACTTTATGGTCTATGACATGACGGGACGCCAGTTCTTTGGTAATGTCCTCCAGGCTGATACCTGCTTCGATCATCAGAACCATGACATGATAGGCAAGATCAGCGATTTCATAGATCGTTTCTTTTTTGTCTTCCGCTTTGGCGGCGATAATCACTTCGGTGCATTCTTCGCCGACTTTTTTCAAAATCTTATCCAGTCCCTTTTCAAACAGATAGGTTGTGTACGAGCCCTCTTTGGGATTTTCCTTTCTGCCGCGAAGCAGTTCCATCAGTCCTTCATAGCTGAAAGAAGGCGCTTCCCCTTCATAAACCGGTTGAAAGAAACAGGACTCGCTGCCGGTATGGCAGGCGGGGCCGTCTTTTTTTACCTTTACCAAAAGCGCATCCTTGTCACAGTCGGCGGTGATCGAAACAATATGCTGGACATTACCGGAGGTTTCCCCTTTGCGCCAGAGGCACTGGCGGGACCGGGACCAAAAGCAGGTGCGTCCTTCCTGAAGGGAAATGGCAAGGCTTTCGCGGTTCATATATGCCAGCATCAGCACCTTGCCGGTTTCCTCATCGGTTACAATGGCGGGGATCAGCCCGTGTTTATCAAATTTTAAATCTTCCGTTGAAAGCATGGAGAAACTCCTTTCATCAAATCAAAGCCGTACATTGATTCCGGCGTCACGCAGCGCCAGTTTCAGATCGTGAATGCGTACTTCGCCGAAATGAAAAATGGAAGCGGCAAGCCCCGCATCAATTCGCGGCAGTTTTTGGAACAGGGTAACAAAATCAGCAATACATCCCGCCCCCCCTGATGCGATGACAGGGACATCCACCGCTTGCTGCACAGCGTCCAGCATGGGCAGATCAAAGCCATTTTTTACGCCATCGGTATCGATGCTGTTCAGCACCACTTCGCCTGCGCCGTTACCAACACAGCGGCGGATCCATTCCACCGCCTCCATGTCGGTATTTTCCCGGCCGCCTTTGGCAAAAACCGTGTATTGCCCGTTTACTCGCTTGACATCTGCCGAAATAACCACGCATTGATCGCCGTAGCGTTTGGCAGCCTGTTCAATCAGCGAAGGATTGCGGATCGCACCGGAATTCACGCTGACCTTGTCTGCGCCGCATTTCAGCACCCGGTCAAAATCGGCAATGGAATTGATGCCGCCGCCGACCGTCAGGGGAATGAAAACCGTTTCGGCGGTTTTGGTCAGAATATCGGTAAACAATTTTCGTCCCTCTGCCGACGCGGTGATATCGTAAAAAACCAGCTCATCCGCACCGGCGCTGCTGTAGTAAGACGCCAATTTTACCGGATCATTTACATCGCCCAGCCCTTCAAAGTTAATGCCTTTGACGACCCTGCCGTCTTTTACATCCAGACAGGGAATGATTCGTTTTGAGATCAAGCGTTTTCACCTCCGAATTGCCGAATGGCTTCAGCAAGATCGATTTTTCCGGCATAGAGCGCTTTGCCGAGGATCGCGCCGTACAGGTGCATATCCTGCAATTGCTGTAGATCTTCCATACTTGTTACGCCGCCGGAAGCGATGATTTGGATCGAAAAGCGGGAGGAAAGCTCCCGATAAAGCTGTATATTGGTGCCGGAAAGCAGGCCGTCCCGGGATATATCGGTGCAGATCACCGTATCGACGCCCTTTTCCTGTAATTGCTCAAAAAAGGAAAAACAAGATAAGTTGGCTGTCTCACGCCAGCCCCTAATGGCGACAAGACCGTCCTTGATGTCAACGCCGACGGCGATTTTTTTGCCATACAGGGAAAGCATTTCATCCAAAAAAGCAGGGTTCGTCACCGCCGCCGTTCCGAGGATCACCCGGAACACACCGATGTCGAGGTATTTTTTTACCGTTTCGGCATTGCGGATCCCGCCGCCGATCTCGACTTTCAGATCAGTTGTTTGCACAACGGTTTGTACGGTTGCAAAATTGGGGGTACCGCCGTCCCGGGCGCCTTCCAAATCGACCATATGCAGGTATTTTGCGCCGTCTGCCTGAAAGCGGCGGGCAACCTGCGGCGCGCCAGGATCGTACACAGTCATTTGGTCATAATCGCCTTTGACCAGCCGCACGGCCTGTCCTCCCACAAGGTCGATGGCAGGGAATAGGATCATATCGCATCCTCCTTTGTCAGAGAAACAAACTCCCGCAGGATGGAAAGTCCGATCTCGCCGCTTTTTTCCGGGTGGAACTGCACGCCGTATACATTCCGGTTCTGCACGGCAGCGGTTAGCTGTGCGCCGTACTCCGTTGTGGCGATGACGGCGTTTTCACAGTCGGCGGCATAGTAGGAGTGGACAAAATAAACAAAGTCATTTTCCTGAATGGAACGGAAAATGCGGGAACGGGGTTTATCGACAGGGAAATGCAATTCGTTCCAGCCAATATGCGGAATTTTCAGTTCGGGAGGGATCACGCCGCGGATCGGCTTGACCGCACCGTGAATCAGCCCCAGACCGGGATGCTTGCCGTACTCATAGCTTTTTTCCAGAAGAAGCTGCATCCCCAGGCAAATTCCCAAAAGGGGTTTTCCATCGGACGCTTCCCGACAGATCACCTTGTCCAGACCGGCGTCCCGCAGTTTTTGCGCGGCGTCTGCAAACGCGCCGACCCCGGGCAAAATCATTCGTTCACTGTCAGCAATCAAATCCGGATCGGCGGTCACAATCGCCTGAGCGCCAATGGCGCGCAGAGAACTTTTTATGGAAAATAAATTTCCGACGCCGTAGTCAATAATTGCGGTTCTGTTGTTCACGATGGCACGCATCCTTCCTTGTTTTTACAGCATCCCTTTGGTAGAGGGGATCTCATCGGCGGCATCGGGATCTATGCCGGCTGCCTCGCGCAGAGCCCTGGCGAAGGCTTTGAAGCACCCTTCAATGATGTGATGGCTGTTTTCACCATCCAATTGTTTGATGTGCAGCGTCAGACCGGCACAGCGGGTAAAGGCTTCAAAAAATTCTTTTGTCAGTTCGGTGTCAAAAGTGCCGACCTTTTGGGCGGGAATGGCGAGCTCGTATCGTAAAAAGCTTCTGCCGGAAATATCCACCGCGCACAGGATCAGCGCTTCGTCCATCGGCAGGATCGTATGTGCGTAGCGCCGGATGCCGCGCTTTTCACCCAGCGCTTTCCGGAACGCCTCCCCCAGACAGATACCGATGTCTTCGACAGAATGGTGGCCGTCTACCTCAGTGTCACCGGCACAGTTCACCGTCAGATCAAAACGCCCGTGGCGGGCAAACAGCGTCAGCATATGATCCAAAAAAGGAACGCCGGTGTGAATATCGCTCTTCCCGCTGCCGTACAGGGTAAAAAGCAGGGAAATATCGGTTTCGGCTGTTTTTCGCTGAATCTCAACTTGTTGCATGGTTTTCACTCTCCCTTGTTGATGATCGCTTGACAGGCGGTCAGCAGTGCTTCCATTTGTTCCTGTGTGCCGATCGTAATGCGGACATACGCCCGGATGCGCTCCCGGTCAAAGTGACGCACCAGAATGCCCCGCTGCTTTAACGCCTCATAAAGCGCTTTGCCGCTGATTTTGGGGTGACTGGCGAAGAGAAAATTCGCCTGGGAATCCGTTACCAGAAAACCGAGCCCGCGCAGCGCCTGTTTGGTTTTTTCACGGGATTGCTTTACTTTTTCAATGCAGGATTCATAATAAGAGCGGCTTTGAACCGCTTCTTCCGCCGCTGCCATGGACAGGCGGTTGATGTTATAGGGATTGGTTGTGTTTTTGATGCGGTTCAGGTCGCGAATCAGTTCTTTGTTGCCGATTCCAAAACCCACCCGGGCGCCTGCCAGCGCACGGCTTTTGGAAAAGGTGCCGACGACCAGCAGGTTCGGATAGCGCCTGGTCAGAGGAATCGCGCTCTGTGCCCCGAAATCCACATAGGCTTCATCAATGACAACCACATGATCGGGGTTGCTGCGAACAACGGCTTCCATCTCATCCAGAGAAAGAGCAAGGCCGGTCGGCGCATTGGGATTGGCGATCACCGTCATTTGCCGGCAGTTGAGATAGTCGTTGATATCAATGGAAAAATCCTCGCGAAGAGGCATGATCGAGACAGGCAGGTCATGCAGATCGGCAAAGACGGGATAAAACCCGTAAGTAATATCGGCAAAGCGAACCCCGTCCGTTCCATATGCCCAAAAAGCAAAATTCAGCACCTCGTCGGAGCCGTTCCCCACAAAGACTTCATCGGGCGAAACATCGTACCGCGTTGCCAGTTTTTCACGAAGCACGCGGCAGGTCGGGTCAGAGTAAAGACGAAGCGCGTTGATTTCTGCCTTGTCCAGCCGTTCGGCAACGGCGGGCGCAGGCGGATATGGGAACTCGTTTGTATTCAGTTTGATATATTGCATATCCTGCGGCTGTTCACCGGGGACATATTCTTCCAGTTGCCCAAGGCGGGCGTTGATCCAGCGGCTCATAACAACGGCACCTCTGATTTATTTTTTGCGAACCGTAACGGAACGCCCATGAGCGGAAAGCCCTTCTGTTTCGGCAAACAGAGCGATATCGTCCGCAGATTTTTCCAGCGCCTCGGCGGTGTAATAGGTAAAAGAATATTTTTTAATGAAATCATCTACCGAAAGGGGACTGGAGAACCGAGCCGTGCCGCCGGTGGGCAGGGTATGATTCGGACCGGCATAATAATCCCCCAACGCTTCCGGACAGCTTCTGCCCAAAAAGACGCTGCCCGCGTTGCGCACCCGGTTAAGCAGATCAAAGGGGGCGTCGGTGCAGATCTCCAGATGCTCCGGCGCAATCTCATTGGCAATGTCAATGGCGGTATATAAGGAATCGGCAACAATGATTTTTCCGTTGTTTTCGATGGAGGCGCGGGCGATTTCTTCGCGCGGCAGGGTTTGGAGCTGACGCTCAACCTCCTGTGCGGTTTTTTGCGCGAATTCCATGCTGTCCGTCACCAGAACAGCGGATGCCATGCGGTCGTGCTCGGCCTGTGACAGCAGGTCGGCTGCGGCAAAGACCGGATTGGTTTTTCCGTCCGCAACAATCAAAATTTCACTGGGACCGGCGATCATGTCGATCCCGCAGATCCCGTAAACCTGCTTTTTGGCTTCGGCGACAAAGGCGTTGCCGGGGCCCATGATTTTGTCGGCGCGCGGAATGCTTTCGGTGCCGTATGCAAGGGCGGCAATGGCCTGCGCCCCGCCGACTTTAAAGATGCGGTCAACTCCGGCGATTTTGGCGGCTGCCAGAATCTGGGGACGAATTTTACCGTCTGCCCCCGGCGGGGTGACCATTATGATATTCCGGACGCCTGCGATTTTGGCGGGAATGGCGTTCATCAGGACAGAAGACGGGTAGCTTGCCGTGCCGCCGGGCACATAAAGCCCCACGGTTTCCAGCGGCAGGATTTTCTGCCCCAGCACAATACCGTCCTGTTCATTGATGATAAAACCGGTACGCACCTGTTTTTCATGAAAAGCGCGGATGTGCGCGGCAGAGCGTTTCAGAACCTCCAAAAAGGCGGGCTCTACCTGTGAAACGGCTTCGTTCAGCTCCTGTTCGCTGACTTCGAGGGTGTCCGGTTCGGCGTGGTCAAATTTTTTGGTAAATGCCATCAGCGCCGCATCGCCGTTTTTGCGCACCTCGGCAATGATTTCTGACACCGCAGCGGAAACATCTGTGGCGGCGGTTCCCCGATTAAAAATTTCGGCGTTGTCAATTTCGCCGTATGTAAAAATTCTGATCATTTTGCATCGCTCCTGTTCTCGCATAAGGCTTCCATTTGCTTTGTCAGGTCGGTGATCTCTTTGTTTTTAAACAGATAGCTGACCTTGTTGGCGATCAGCCGCGCACTGATGGGCAGGATGGTTTCCAGCACGGTCAAGTCGTTTTCCAAAAGGGTGGTGCCGGTTTCCACAATATCGACGATCACATCCGAAAGGGAAAGAATCGGCGCAATCTCAATGGAACCGTTCAGTTTGATGATGTCGATCTGCCGGCTTTGCCGGGCATAGTGCGCGCGGGCGATATGCGGAAATTTTGTTGCGACCCGCAGGGTCTTTTCCCTGTCGTCGGTAAAGTCTTTCTTTCCGGCGACACACATACGGCATTTGCCCAGCCCTAAATCCAACAGCTCATAGATATCCGGAGAATATTCCTCCAGAATATCTTTTCCGGCTACGCCGATATCCGCCGCGCCGCGTTCAACATAAATCGCGACATCGGAGGGCTTGACCCAGAAGTAGCGCACGCCGGTTGCTTCATTTTCAAAAATCAGCTTTCTGCCGCCCTCATGGATCGCCGGACAGCTTCTGCCGGCGTTTTCAAACATGGCCAGCACTTTTTCACCGAGGCGGCCTTTGGGCAGGGCAATATTAAGCATTTGCATCCGAAATGCCCTCCTTTGTCAAACGAATGCAGCGGGTCGCCCCGTCTTCGTCTGTATTTTGAACACGCACCCGCATTCCTTTTTCTCGTAAGGCCTGCGCCTCTTTCAACACTTCGCCGATGGAAAGGTGGCTGTCATATTGCAGCAGCACCGGTTCATCGTCCTTTTCGCCGGGGAAGAGCCGCTCCAAAAGATCCAGATAAATGGCAAAACCGATGGCATTGGCAGGTTCTTTGCCCATTTCAGACAAAAGCCGGTCATAGCTGCCGCCCGCAAGAACGCCCTGCGGAACGCCATTGATATAACCGCGAAAAACGATGCCGTTGTAATAGCGCATATCGTTCAAAAGAGAAAAATCCACCCGCAGCTTTTCGGCTGCGCCGACGGCGCGCAGGGCGTCGTATAATTTGTGCAGTGTTGAAAGCGCGTCGTTGGTTTTTTCGTTGATATTCAGATTTTGTAAAATGGGTTCTGCTTCGGGAAACGAGCCGCAAAGACCGGCAAGGGTCATCAGCCGGCTGCCGTTTTCTGCGGATAAAGCCTTTTTTTCGCAAAGCGCGCGCAGAGCGGGCATATTTTTTTCACTGATGGCGCGCAGAACCTCGCTTCGGGTCTGTTCATCAGGCGCAGCCGCGTCCAGCAAGCCCTCCAAAAAGCCCAGATGCGACAGGGTCAGCAACGAGTCTTTGCTGATTTTTTCAAGGCTCTGGACAGCCAGAAGCAGCACCTCTGCCGTATCGTACAGGCTTAAATCGCCAACGCATTCCAGACCGGTCTGGGTGATTTCGCGGAACTCGCCGCCGTCCTTTTCGGCGCGGTAGACGCTTTCGGTGTAATATACCTTTTCCGCGCCGCCCTTTTGCCAGCGGGCGTTTTTGACAATGGAAAGGGTGATGTCCGGTTTAAGCGCCATCAGCCGTCCGTCCGGATCGGTAAAGGTGATGATGTTATTGCTGACCAGAAAGTTTTTATTTTTTGCGTAAAAGTCATATTCTTCAAATTTACTCATTTTGTAGTGGCGGTATCCGCATTGGCGATACAGATGACAAAGCCCCTGCCTTGCCTCGTCTGCGGATTGAAAGACGCCGTCGGCGCGTGTATTCATCGCGTTGTCCCCCTGCATGGAATCAAATAAAATCAACTTCTATCATACAACACTTTAGCGTAGTAGTCAAGTAAAGTGACGCTCGTTTTTCAAAATCTTCCGATTCTCGACAATCGATATTTTTTCTACATGAAAAATTTTCGTGCGATCCAGGCGCGGAAGCGCGTGCTGTCCGAGGCAAAGCGAAGAAAGATTGCGAGAACCGCCGTGGTAAAAAAGACGGTGAGCGCAACGCAGTCGACATAGATATTCGGGAAACTGAGCATGAAAATAAATTCCGTAGCGGCTGCATAAAGGGCGACCATGACGAGCGCAAAGGCGATTTTTCGGATGGTGGGCAGCTTTTTGTTTTTGGACAGATAGCGGATCAAAAGACAGCCAAGGAGCAGAAACACGCCGATCATCGGCAGGGCGATGCGTAAAAACCAGCTCCCGGAGCTGTTGTAATGGTACATCACATAAATATAGGCGGCCGTAATCACGCCGTCCAAAATCAGCGAAATATAGGGGGTGTGCGGCAGTTTATGGCGAATCAAAAAGGGCGTGACGAAATAGATCCATAAAAGGATCAGCGTTGCCGCGACATAGACGGACCAGTATTCGCCGGGGGTGATGAAGTGGTTGATCGGGATGCACACCAGAATCGGCAGCAGCATAACCAGACTGGCGATGATGGCGCCGTAGCGTTTGCGTTCCTCCGGCGGCAGCACGACATTTTGCGGGAACGGCGGCTCGGCGGCATCGGTCTGCGGTTTGTTGGGGTTGACGACCGGCGTTCCGCAGAGGGCGCAGCTTTTTGCGGAATCGTCCAGTTCTACCCCGCAGTTGACGCAATAGGACATAAAAAACCCCTCTTTTAGGTAAAATTGCTGATGATTTTAACCGGGATGCCATCCCGGATCAGGAATCGGAAAAATTCCCGTTCCGTATCGGTTTCGCGGTACCGGTTCGCAACGGTGATGGAAAGGGTGTCCCCGCAGGAGACAGCGCCCATTCGCCCGTCGTTGCGTTTGCCGACCGACGGCATAAAGATACAGCCTTTGACAAACGGCTGCATATCTTCCGGCAAACGGATCACGCCCAGATTGGTAAACAGCGCGGTGTTGGTTTTTTCGGCAGTAAAATGGAAGGAAAGCCGGATGGCAAAATCTTTGATGAAAAGTGGAATGGCGCGTAAAAGCGGCGAGGTTTGCAGCTGGACATTGCTGTTGAACATCGCGCCGAGGGTTTTTTGGTTGTTGACATACCGCAGCCACAACGATGTTTGCCGCAGCAATTCGTCAAAGGTGTAGTCCCCCAGATTGGGGTCGATGCCGACGGTATAGCATACGGACATATTGCGCAGCGTTTGGGAACCGAAGGCTTTTCGGCCGTTGACAGGCACCTGAATGACCACTTCTTTTTGCTTGCCTGCTTCCTGTTTCTGAAAATCAAGATAAATTTTCAGCAGCACGGCAGTAAAATATTCGGTTACGGTTGCGCCCCGGGCGGAGGCGCGTTGCTTGACCACGCTGACAGGCATATTGCCGGTGATGATGTGAAAGGTATGGGCGGGCAGCGGGGTGCCGGTTTTATGATAGACCTTGTGCGTGCCGCGCGGCAGTGTCGCGCCGGGGGTCGCGTTGCGTATAAAGGAATCTTCCAGCTCTTCCGGTCGGGGCTTCTCCGACAGATCCAGCACCATGCCCCCGCAGGAAATATCGTGCCCCGTAAGGCGCAGATACTGCGCGGCAAGGGTACACAGAAACACCGCGCAGCCGTAACCGTCGGTCAGCGCGTGAAATGCTTCCAGGGCAATGCGGTTGCGATAATAAAAGACACGGAACAAAAACCGGTTGTTTTCGTGGTATTTGATGCGCACGCTCTGGTTGTTGCTGTCGGGGCGCACAATCGGTTCGTTTTCGTTTTTTTCAAAATAATACCAGAAAAAGCCGGTTTTCAGCTGTACCGCCATTGTCGGGAAACGCGGCAGGATGTCGCACAGGGCGCGCTGTAGCTTGGGCGGCTCAATGGGTACGGTCAGATCAATGGAAATGCGGATCACATTGGACCACTGTTCGGTGTTTTGTCCGGGAAAGATCAGGGCGGCGTTGTCCAGACGGAACCAGGGTTTGTCCGCCCATTGTTTTTTGCTTTTTTTTGACGGCAAGACGCGCCCTCCTTTCCTTATAATAACGCAAGAATAGTGTAACACAATTTTACAGCAGATGCAATCGAAATCCGTCAGCGGATCGGTCAGAAATACTCGACCTGGCGGTTGATTTCCACAACGCGGGCTGCGATTTCATGAAAAGGCACCTTGTCATAGTTCCGGTCGAAATTAAAGGTGGTGTAAATCACCAGAACGCAGGGAACATCCGTAAAAATGATCGCGCTGTCATGGTACCCCAGCGTCATATTGCTGCCGCTTCCGTACTTGTTGACTACGCGGATCCCCTTAGGGACGCCGGCGGCAATGAAATTACGCGAGGTGTTGTTTTCCATTTCCTGAAGCAGAAAATCGCGGTAAATCCCGTTGTATCGGTACAGATCCAGATACAGTTTCGCCATATCCGCCGCAGAGGTTTCCCCAAAGACATAAGAGCCCAGCCGGAGGGAAGCCCCCGCCTGTTTTGCCGTTTCGTTAAAATGCGCCGTACCGAAAGTATCAAAAAGCATTTGATAAGCGGTATTGTCGCTGTAGCGAAGGGTGTAGGTAATCAGCGTTTGAATGGAAAAGCGCGTTCCGCTGGGGTATTTGCTTAGCCGATGATCCTGCCATTTCTGGTCGCTGTGCAGGGTGAGCTGGGTTGAAAGGGGAATGTTGTGCTCCTGCATATAAACAAGCAAACTTTTGACATACGGCGCTTTTACCGTGCATTGGGTGCGGAACACACGGTCGCTGTTGTATTGGATATAATAGGTCTGATTGACATCCGTATAATAGAAAGTCAGCGTTTTCCCGAAGGACGCGCAGTAGTTTTCCAGCTGGCGCAGCTGCTCAAAGACACGGGGATCCTGAATATTGGTAGAAAAACCGGCATGGGTCGGCGTGTAGAGCCGGCGTTTGTCGTAGGAATAATAGATTGTTTTGTCATCGGTTTGGCTTTTTGCCGGAAAAGGCTGAAGCGCGTTCAGCCGAATCGCGGTACGCAGGACTTTTCTGGCGTCGGAAGAACTGATCGAACCGCTTTTGTCCATGTCGGACAAACGGCATTGCCGGCCGGTAAGGGAACGCAGCCGCACGCAGAATCGCAGCACCTCGCGCGCATCGGCGGTAGAAACCACGCCGTCTTCGTTTAAATCGCCGTAGTAGATTGTTTTCGGTTCCGGTTCGGTGGTCGGCGGCACCGTGGTATCCGGCGCCGGTTCGGTATCCGGCGGTACGGTCGTTTCCGAAAGGGTTGGTGCGGTCTGTGTTTCGGTGACGGTTTGCAGGATGTCCCGGCTCCTTTCCGCAATCGTTTCCTCTGTCGGTGCGCCGCCGTCCTGTGCCGCTGCCGTCAAGGGGAACAGCAAGACCAAAAGCGCGATCAGCAAAAGACAAAAACATCGTTTCAGCAAAATAGAATGCCCCCCCGTTTCTTTTCTTTTACACAATTGTATAGACAGATCTTCTTTCTGTCAATATGCAAACAGCATCTGAGAAAAAAGAGATTCCCGTCGGGCGCTTCCCTCCTTTTTTGGATAACCTGCCCAAGCGGGGCGATTGATTTGCCGAAAAAAAGCCCCAATATCACGATTTTGGATAAAATCTGAAAAAATCGTGGTATTTTTGCGGCGGGTGTGGTATCATAAGTTTATCAGAATACTGTTTGCGTGTCTGACGGATGAAAGCGGAGCACCGCGGAGATGCGCCAAGAAAAATGCCGACCGTCTGGGCGACTTCATGGGAAGTTGTCCGGATTTTTTATTTTTTACGGAGGAATGCAGCATGACAGAGCAGTGGTATGGTTTTGCAGAGGGAAACTGGCAAAAACGAATCGATGTGCGTGATTTCATTCAAAAAAATTATACGCCGTATACCGGCGATGAGAGCTTCCTGTGTCCGCCGACAGAGCGAACAAAAGAGCTGTACGCCCGTTTGCAGGCGCTTTTTGACGAAGAGCGGGCGCGCGGCGGCGTTTTGGATATCGACACCGAAACGGTATCGTCGCTGACGGCGTACCGTCCGGGATATCTGGATAAAGAACGGGAAATCATTGTCGGCTTGCAGACGGACGCGCCGCTGAAACGGGGCGTGAATCCCTTTGGCGGCATCCGCATGACGCGGCAGGCGTGCGAGGCGTACGGATACCGGCTGTCGGATAAGGTGGAGGAAGAGTTCCGCTACCGCACGACCCATAACGACGGCGTATTCCGTGTGTATTCCGACGAAATGCGCCGGGCGCGTAAGATCGGCGCGCTGACCGGATTGCCCGATGCTTACGGCAGAGGACGCATCATCGGCGATTATCGCCGGGTTGCCCTGTACGGCACCGCCCGGCTGGCGGAAGAAAAAAAGAAGGATAAACAGCAGATTTCCCTGCTGGATATGACCGCCGAGCGCGTGCAGCTTTTGGAAGAGCTGTTCCGTCAAATTGATTTTCTGGACAAGCTGACAGAAATGGCGAAGCAGTACGGCTATGATATTTCTGTACCCGCCTCCAACGCAAAAGAGGCGGTGCAGTGGACTTATTTCGGGTATTTGGCGGCAAACAAAGAGCAGAACGGCGCGGCCATGTCCTTAGGTCGTGTCAGCACCTTTTTGGATATTTACATCGAACGGGATCTGAAAAACGGCCTTTTGACCGAAGAGGGCGCGCAGGAACTGATCGATGATTTTGTGATGAAACTGCGCATGGCGCGTCATTTGCGCACGCCGGAATACAACGAGCTGTTCGGCGGCGACCCGATGTGGATCACGGAAAGCATTGGCGGCATGGGCGAGGACGGCAGGACGCTGGTCACCAAAAACAGCTACCGGATGCTGCAAACGCTGTATAATATGGGGTCGTCTCCCGAGCCGAACCTGACCATTCTTTGGTCGCGCAATCTGCCGGAACCCTTCAAGCGTTTTTGCAGCCGTGTTTCCTGCGATACCGATTCCATTCAATATGAAAACGACGATTTGATGCGCCCGATTTACGGGGATGATTACGGCATTGCCTGCTGTGTTTCCGCTATGAAAATCGGCAAACAGATGCAGTTTTTCGGTGCGCGCTGCAATTTGCCGAAACTGCTTTTGCTGGCAATCAACGGCGGGTATGATACCATGAGCGGGTTGACTCTCGGCCCACAGAAAGAACCTCTTGCCGGTGATGTTTTGCAGTATGAGCAGGTTTGCGAGCGGCTGGATGAGTATCGCGCGTGGCTTTGCCGCCTGTATGTCAATACCATGAATGTGATCCACTATATGCACGATAAATACGCCTATGAAAAAATTCAAATGGCACTGCATGATACCGATGTCCATCGCTTTATGGCATTCGGCGTGGCGGGTCTTTCCGTGCTGGCGGATTCGCTCAGCGCGATCCGTTATGCGAAAGTAAAACCCCTGCGGGATGAAAACGGATATATTGTCGATTTTGAAACGACAGGAACCTTCCCGACCTTCGGCAACGACGACGACCGCGTGGACGCCATCGCGGTTGAACAGTTCAAATTGATGAGCAGGGAACTGAAAAAGACGCCTGCCTATCGCGGCGCAGAGCACACCCTGTCTGCCTTGACCATTACTTCCAATGTGATGTATGGCAAAAAGACCGGCGCCACTCCCGACGGCAGAAAAAAAGGCGAACCCTTTGCGCCCGGCGCCAACCCGATGCACAACCGCGAGCGCAACGGTGCGCTGGCATCGCTGAATTCTGTCGCCAAGCTGCCTTACCGCTACGGCAGGGACGGCATTTCCAATACCTTTTCCATTGTTCCGGATACTTTGGGAAAAAACACTGCGGAACGGGCGGAGAATCTTTCAACGATTCTGGACGGTTATTTTTCAAAAATGGCGCACCACATCAATGTGAATGTTTTGGATCGGCAAAAGCTGATCGACGCGTTTAACGACCCGACCCTGTACCCGAATTTGACGATCCGGGTTTCCGGCTATGCGGTCAATTTCCATAAACTTTCGCGTGAGCAGCAGCAGGAAGTCATCAGCCGTACCTTCCATGAGGCGCTGTAATGAAAGGGTATGTTCATTCTGTGCAGTCCCTCAGCACGGTAGACGGTCCGGGGGTGCGGGCAGTGGTCTTTCTCAGCGGCTGCCCGCTGCGGTGCGTCTATTGTCACAACCCGGATACCTGGAACCGGCAGGACGGAAACGAGCGGGAAGCGGCGGAAGTTTTTTCGCAGCTCAAGCGGTTTGCCGCATATTTCGGAAAAAACGGCGGCGTAACGGTCAGCGGCGGCGAACCGCTGGCACAGGCGGCGTTTGTCCGCGAGCTGTTTTCCCTTTGTCATGAAAATGGAATCGCCACTTGTCTGGATACGGCGGGCAGCGTTTTGGACAGGGAGACAGATGGGCTGCTTTCGGTAACCGATCTTTGCCTGTTGGATCTTAAATTTCCCGATGAAGAGACATACCGCCGGTATACCGGCGGCAGTCTGCGCCAAACCATGCGGTTTTTGGACAAAACACGCGATCACGGCGTGCCGGTGATTACCCGTCATGTGATTGTGCCCGGTCTGACCGACACAACGGATTATATCGACGCAATGCAGGCACTTCTTGCGCCCTACGCGAACATCCGGCAAAACGATCTTTTGCCGTTCCGCCGCCTTTGCGCCGATAAATACCGGCGAATGGGCATTCCCTTTCCGCTGGAAGCTACGC
This sequence comes from uncultured Clostridia bacterium, assembly GCA_944380845.1. Taxonomy (GTDB): domain Bacteria; phylum Bacillota; class Clostridia; order Oscillospirales; family Acutalibacteraceae; genus RGIG2774. The sequence goes on from CALWIU010000047.1 coordinate 14,783, forward strand.
CCGATTGTCCGGAAAGCACCATTCGCACTCTGCGCGGCTATTGGCAGGACAGCAAAAAGCGGGTCAGCGGCTCGTAAAGTCTCGCCGCGTAAAAAAATAGCCAAATATCTATTGACAAAAAACCGATGGTGAGATATAATACAACAGTGCCATTCCGCACGGATATGGTGGGTATAGCTCAGTTGGTTAGAGCGCCAGGTTGTGGCCCTGGAGGCCATCGGTTCGAATCCGATTATCCACCCCAGTTTTTGATAACGCAATCTTCCATGGTTGCGTTATTTTACTAAAATGGATATAGTGGGATGTAGCCAAGCGGTAAGGCAACGGACTTTGACTCCGTCATGCGTGGGTCCGAATCCCGCCATCCCAGCCAAAAGCAGGTTTTTGACCTGCTTTTTTTGCGCGGAAAATTCATTTTCTCCCCCAAAAAAACAGACCGCGCGGCGCTTGGTTCCTGTGCCGCATGGTTTTTCAAAATCCCTGTTGCCCTTTTTGCAGAACCGCACCCTTTCAGACGGAGCGGTTCTGTCTGCATCCTGACAGTTTGCGCCCCCGAAGAAGCAAAATCGCTTTTTCGGGGGCGTTTTTTAGTCTTCTTATTTGTAAAAGCCGTTTCTGCTTTTTTGCCGTTCTCCGGTTTTCTGTCCGGCGCGGTCAAAAGACGATATGAACGGCAAATTCGTTGGCGGCGTCATCGTAGCGCCATTCAAAATTGCCCTTGTATTTTTTGACGATCCGTTTCATGCTTTTGACGCCGAGACCGTGAAAGGCGGTGTCTGTTTTGGTTGTCTCCAGCTCGTCCCCCACGCGCGAGGGAACGCGGTCGCAGGAGTTGACGCAGGTCAGCACATCGAATCCGTTCGCTTTGTTGATGGACAGGTCGATTTTTTTGTTTTTGGACTGTTTGGCGGCGTCAACGGCGGCTGTGAAATCTCCGCCTTATATGAAGCGGACAGAAAGATTTCCGTCAGCGACAAGCAGATTCGGCTGACTGTTGACAATGTGGTCTTTAACGCAGAAATGAAAACTTTGTATGCAGGGGACAAAGTTTCGGTAATTACCTCTGATGCCGAGTTCGTTTCCTGGAAGATCACCGATGCTGCCGGCAATCCCGTCTCAGTGGAAGCGATTGAAGGGGATTTGAACGCATCCAGATTCACCTTTGCGATGCCGGAATTGGATCTGCATATCGATTATGTCACCCAGTATGATCTGGATCATCCCGAAGAAAATGAAGATCCGGATAGCGGCAACGCCTTCCTGGATTTCCTGGTACGGATCATCAATGCACTGCGCAAGGTCCTGCAAATGCTGGCGAATATTCTGAATCTTGCCCAGTAACCCAAACGGCAGCCTGTGAGCGCCTGAAGCGCCCAGGATGACAATAACAGAATCAAAACAGAAGGATGATTTGCCGTCGGCGGTCATCCTTCTGTTCTTATCTGCTGTCAGAAAGCGAAAAAGCAGCCTGTTTGCCTTTCTTTTTGTTTTCTCATATTCTTTGGTGCAAACGATAAAAATGAAATACAGGGCATTCTCAGGCGTTTTACGAACATATGTTTTCTGATCCCATCAATCGGCGGAAACAGGGTGGGGATGTTGACAAGTTGTTGAAAACCGAAAAAACCGCATCGGATACGATAAGATTCTATCTAACTATATTTATATATATATTCTATTTATTTAGGGTTTGATTTTTAAACCTCTGAGGTTTATTTTTCAAACCTCTGAGGTTTACTTTTGAAACCCGAAGGGGCAAAGCAGCCGCTCGCCGGCGAGTTATGAACATTCTA
>CALWIU010000048.1 GCA_944380845.1 uncultured Clostridia bacterium
CGCATTGGCTCTGGCGCTCCTGATCCTTCTGGCGGCAGGCGTCGTCTGGATCGTCTACACGCAGCGCGGAACACTGCCTGAAGAAGAGATCGACACCGAATTCATGCAGGGACTTGCCGCTGACGACCCATCCAGACGCGAGGCGAACGACACCCGCGTTATGAGTGCCAATCTTTTAGCAGAATATGAAAGCTGGGGTGGCAGCGATGCCGCGCCGCGGGCGAAACAATTCCTTGAGGTGCTGAAAAAATACCAGCCTGACGCTGTGGGGTTGCAGGAAGTAAGCGGGCAATGGTTTTGTCTTCTGAATCGTAACCTGCCGGACGGATATCGTTTTGTCAGCTCGGCAGCAACCGGCCTGCTTTCCCATTTCACAGCAATTGTTTATAACGAAACCGTCTTAACGCTTCTGGACAGTGGCAGCATTCCATTAGACAAGGGCACCGACACCCGAACAAACCGAATCGAATGGGCGCAGTTTGAACGAAAAGACAATGGCGCACAGTTTCTCGTAACAACCACACAATTCGACCGGATTCAAGAAGGACAAATTGATTCCATGCTGCCGATCCTGCGTTCCGAAGCGGAACAGCTCCTGTCTTTTATTAAGGAAAAAGAAGAAGAATACCATTGTCCGGTGATCGTGACAGGTGATTTCAGCGCCATGGAAAATACTGCTTATACAAAAGACTCGGACGCCAGAGAAATTTATGAATTGCTCGCTTCCGACCTGACAGACACAAAAAATGACGCCGCTTTCGCAAAGAGCGGATTGGCGCAAAGCCTGTCAGAGCCATCTTATGACCATATCTTTTTCTACGGGGATGGCCAAATCACCACATTCCGCCTGTTATCAGACCTGTTCATGCAGGAAATGAGCGACCACTACCCTCTTTATGCCGATATCGTCCTGCCCATGAAAGCATCCGTCGAAGGTACAACTGCATAACAAAAGCTCCCATCGATCCGGCCAGTGCCCGGAATAAGAAAGCAAAAAAATTCGCCGCCTGTTTCTTTCGCGAAGCAGACGGCGATTTTTCATATCAAAAAGGGGGTTTACTGTGCCGGTGCGGTATCCTCAATCGAGATTAAACCGTTAAACACGCCGACATAAACCTTACCGTTCGGACCGATGGTGATCGGGCCATAGCTGTTGTTCCAGTTTCTGCCGCAGCCGGTAAAGACTTTGTACAGTGTTTCGCCTGTTTCAAAATCAACAGCAGTCAGATACCAGGCAACCGCATCCTCAGGGATATCGTCATTCATTTCGCGGGTGTAAAGATAAACGATACCGTTGGCTGTGGATAATTTCGGAACAACCGTGCAGGAAGCCTCACGGCTCTCCCAAACAACCTCGGCGCCGGTGCAGTCCTCATTCATATCAATACGCGTTACGCCGGGATATCCGGTCGGATCGGAAACCAGGAAACCGGAACCGGTTTCGGTATAGTTGTTTTCAACAATAAAGGATCTGCCGTGGGCAATCAGGCTGTTTTCACTGACACTGAAGCCTTCGTCAAAAACAGGAACCGCAGCAATCACTTCGCCGGTCAAACGGTCATAAATTACCACATGCACTCTTCCGTCGGCGTTATCGGTAATGCCGCAGAGCTTGGCAATGGAGCCATCGGAACGCGGCACATCCAAAAGCGTCGGCGTGGTACCGCTGCCCTGATTGATCGCGCCGGGCTTGGCAACCGTTCCGCGATCGTATTCGGTTCTCCAAGTATAATAAGGATTTCCTTCTTCATTGACATCAAAGCGGTACATGGCATGGTCGGAAACAATATAAACACCGTCTTCCGCAATGGCCAGACTGTTCTGAATTTCCTCACCTTCCAGACGGATCAGGCGAACCTCTTTGGTGTCGGGATCGATAAAGCCGACATCGCCGGGACGGGTGACAAACCAGATTCTGCCTTCATAATCCGGGAAAGCATCGGTAATATATGCGCCTTCCGGCAGATCATCCATAATGTCATATTCCTGTTCCACAACCCATTCGGGTTTACCGGAAGATTCATCAACACGGAAAATCTGGATTACATTTTCCGAGTTGCCGATGATCGGACGGTCGCCTTCCAAAAGGTGGAAATAGGCACCGCCGGAGGTATCCTCGGAAATTTTATCGAAGTTGAAGGATAAAATAGCATCGATGGTGGACGGACGCTGCGGCAAACGCGTTTCAGCAAGGACTTCCAGCGTTTCAGCATCCAGAAGCAGCAAACGGAACCCGACCACATTGCCACTCATGCACATAATTCTGCCCTGACTGTCAAAAGTCAGCGTGGCGACCAGACCGCCGAAAACATTCAGCGAACGGCTGTTGACAACGGGGTTGATACCAAGCGGTCCCATATAATCATAGGTGCCGGTATTGTAGGAGTTGCCGTGCATACCGTTTCTGCCTTCTTCAGCAAGATACGGGTGCTGCGGTACCTGAACCGCTTCCAGCGGATTGGCAACAGCAGGCGCGCCGTAATAAGCCGGGCATTCTTTCGCCTCGGATGGCTGACGGATATGCCCGCCGGGGCTCAGAAACAGCATCAAAAACGCGGAAAGGAAAGTCAGAATTTTTAAGAAAATTCCACTCATGGTGCAAAGATCCCTCTTTCTTTTTTTTATTGTTACTTCCCTACTATATCATATATTTTCAGCGTTTGTCAATCATTTTTCATAGATTGTCCAAGATTATTTCTGATTTTTTTCAATAATATCTCATTTTTTTGACATATTTTACCACACCTTTTTCCGTTTTCCCTTGCACGCCAAAAAAAGAGATGATATAATGAGAAAAACACAGGAGGGATTTTCAAATGCGACCGAGCGTATTTTTTATGAAACGAATCGACCGCGGCGGGAAGCCGTCAAGCGGGCGGCTTATTAAGAGTTTCTACCTGACCGGCAATGAGTTTTTATCCTCCGCCCAGGGGATCACCAATGACGGAATGTTTTATTACTGCACCGGCACCTTTGTACCCGTGAAGCATTGCGGACTGGCAAAGATCGACATGAAAACCGGCGTAGTCATTCGCGCAAAGCACCGCTACCTGCCAAAAGAGCTAAAAGAGCAGGATTTCAATCACTATGGAGGCTGCACCTATTTTGAAGGGAAAATCTATGTCGCTGTAGAAGACCTGCACCGGCAGCATCCCTGCCTTGCTGTTTTTGATGCGGACACCCTGTGCTTTACCGGGCAGTACCGGATCCTCGGCCCTGAGATTCAGCCAAACGGAAATCTCCCCTGGTGCGCGGCAGATAAAGAGAATCGTCTTTTATATACCGGTTATTTTAATGACTGCGACCATATCAACGAATTTCGTATTGATGATCTGGAATGGATTCGCTCGATCCCCATCGACCGGGTGGTACAGCACACCCAGGGCGGAGAAATGTACGATGGACTGATTTACATTTCCTGCCATGACTCGTGGAAGAAAAAACACATTTATGCCATTGATCCGCTCACCGGTCATGTTTCGACCGTCATGGAACGGCACGCCGGTCCGCATTTAGTCGAATCGGAAGGCCTAACGATCTGTCCTTGTGAAGACGGCTCCTTTTTTCATCAGCTTGATGTCATTTACCCCTGCGGCGTTGCGATCCGTCGCTACTCCAAAGACTGACAACGCAATCTATTCTCCGTTTTTTCACCAAAAAAGACTGACGCTTTTTGCGTCAGTCTTTTTCCTTGTTCCACAGGATCCTTTATCTTCCGGAAAACGCTCATTCATCCCGAAGGGTAACGCCTTTTTTCAAATCAAATTCCCAAATTTTTTCTCCATCCTCATCCGCAAGGGTGAGCCGCAGAACATTCGGCGCGCACCACTGGGCAAAGGTCACCTTTTGATTGGTCTTTTTAAAAAACAAACGAAGCCGCGCAAGCTGCTCATCATCAAAATCACCGGCATTGTCGGAAACAAAAAGCACATTGCCCAGCAGGTTGTTGATCCGCGCCAAAAGCAGCTTTTGTTCATCGGTGAATTTGAGATTGGTATTTCGCAAAAAGAACACATCCGGATCGCTCATGAAAGCCCTGCCGTTTAAATGCCGGCGAAAAACCGTGTTGAGTATCGCATTCTGTGCACTGGGAATTTCGTTGTTTACATGCAGCGCATTGTAATACTTTCCGCCATAGGCAAGATCCACATCGCAGCTGATCCGGCAGGCGTCCACCTTTCCCAGCGCAGGACCGATCGGCACGCCGCAGCCCAAAAGCAGTTTATCCCCCACGCATTCGCGCAAAAAAGCCATGGCATCGCACATGATCTCGCCTCGACTTTTCCCCGCGCGGGGCTGAATGCACTGGCTGTACAAAAAGTCCAGCTTTACCATATCATAGCCCCACGCATTCAGCACCACATCAAAGACATGCCGGATATACGCGCGCGCCTGCTCATGATACAGATCCAGCGTATAGGCGCCGCCCCAGCCCGGGCAGCCCAGCAGAGGTTTGCCCTTTGCATCACGGATCAACCAGTCCGGATGCTCCTTTGCAATGCGGGAAACGATCTGACAATTGAATGGTGCCAGCCAGAGCCCCGCCTTATATCCTTTCGCATGAATTTTTTCGGCAATATAACGCATTCCATGAGGGAATTTTTCAGGATTGGGATCCAGCCAATCCCCCACATATGTTTCGTAACCGTCGTCCACCTGAAAAACGGTAACTTCATCGCTGACCCGATCCAGCCCGTCCAGATCCCGCAAAATGATGCTTTCGTCGATTTTTTGAAAATAATTATACCAGGAAGTGTAGCCGCTCATAAAACCGGTACGGGTTTTTGGCATTTCCATCATGGAGAAATAGCCATCAAAGACCTCGTCATAGCTTCCCTTTAGAATAACAATATCCAAAAGAACCAGCGATTCACTCGTTTTTTTCCCTTCCACATCCTTGTGAATCTCAAAACGGTTCTCGTTCATTTTGCATCGGAACCAGGTGTAGCCGGTTTGTTCATGTAGCGACCCGAACAGCGTAACTTTTTCGCGGTTACGGATATAGGTATAGCAATGGCTGTGAAACTCACCGGGTTTTTCTGAATACGGCACAAATGCCGCATCCGAAGAAATCCCTGCCAGACGCTTTGTCCAATCAGTTGCCCTCGCGATGGACAGGAAGTTCCGCTGCACCTCGGTACAGCGATATTCCCGGGAGGTGGTCCAGGATTGATATCCCCCGGCATAGAACCAATCCTGTGGCTTAAAATCATAATAAAATGATACAAAAAAGTTTTCCAGACAGATTGTATGCTTCGGATGAAGAATCACGCGGAAACGCTCCGGCGTTTCAACGATCTCCAATGAATAATCCTCGTTTTCCCTTTCATTGCCGACCTGATCCTGTCCATATGCACGATACGCCAAGGTATATTTTTTCATCATAACAAAAACATCTCCCATATGGCAATCTTTTTGTTCAGTATACCAAAAGCCTTCCGCAATTGCAAGCGTGTACCAGGCAAAAAGGCAAAAAAAGAGCGGCATCCGCCGCTGCAACGCTGCTGTAAAGCCAAAGCAAACCGTCCATACAAAAACAAAGGTGACACCATGCCAATGGCACCCGGTATTTCTGACGGCAGACGGTTTGAAAGCTCCGGCAGCAAGAAATGATTCAGATGGCAAACATTGCCGGCATACAGTTAGGAACCGTCTTTTATACAGGCAAACCATCCTGTGTCAAAAGAAAATCTCTTACCTTGACAAGCAGCTCCTGTTTGTCGGTCTCTGCAAACGCGTCATCCCATTCTTTCAGCTTTGCTTCATCGACTGACACATTCTCGTTGTTATCGTCCAGCATTTCATATTCCCGCGCAATCAGTTCCTTTGCCCGGCCGTCAACAGCCGCCGTCAAGCATTCTTCCGCAACAGAAAGCAGCGGTTCCCCGTTTTTGCGAAAAAATGCGCTGAGTTTTTCTTCCGAATCATGAAAGAAATAATAAGCCGCATAAGCATATTGCTGTGCTTTTGGTAATTTCAGAAAGGCTTCGTTGACCGATGGTTCCTCTTCAATCTTTTTTTGCACCGCAACAGCCAGTCCTTCAATGACATCGGCAGCAGGTTCGTTTTGCAGCTCCTGCGCTGTTTTGCCTTTGTATTTTTCAAAAAGCTCTTTTTGCCGATTGGCTTTTTTATAAAATTCTTTCATGCGGCGCTCTCTGCCCTGAAAAGACCTGCCGGCGACAACGACCATCACAATACATAAGATAACGATGACAACCGTTCCGATCCATAAAAGCGGATTATCCATTCTCTTTTTCCCCTTCTGTCAGTTGTTTATAAATCTCACCTTTTTTGAACCCAAAGGCTTTTGCCGCGCGTTTTGCCGCATCGCTGGCAGAAACGCCGTCTTCCCGCATAAAACGCTCTGCTTCCCGAACAGCATCCGCAAGGGTTCCCTGCGGCTCTTTTTCTTCCGGTTTTTCCTCTATGATAATTACATATTCACCCTTCAGTTTTTCACTGCCGTTATATTTTTCAGCAGCGGCAAAAAGAGTCGTGCGCTCAACGGATTCATGGATTTTGGTCAGTTCTTTAACGATTGCGCACCGTCGGTCGCCAAGCGTATCGGCAAGGTCGCGCAGCGTTGCTGCCAACTTATGCGGCGCTTCATAAAAAACCATGGTTTTTTTCTCTGCGGGCAGCATCGCCAAATGTTCCCTGCGTTTCGGCTTATTGCCGGTCAAAAACCCTTCAAAAGAAAAACGGGCAACATTCAGTCCGCTGACCGCAAGAGCGGTGATAATGGCGCTGGGACCAGGCACAGCGGCAACAGGAATCCCCGCTTCGTGGCACTCGTTCACAAGATCCTGACCGGGATCGGAAATGGCAGGCATTCCCGCATCGGTCACCAGCGCGCAGCTTTCACCGGCAAGAAGCCGGGCGACAATATCCGGTCCGCGCTCTTTGCGGTTATGCTCGTGATAACTGACAAGCGGTTTTTTGATCTGCAAATGATTCAGCAATTTTACGCTGACGCGCGTATCCTCTGCCGCGATGAAATCCACTTCGGCAAGGCAGCGGGCCGCCCGGGGCGAAAGATCGCCTAAATTGCCGATCGGCGTGCCGACAACATACAGTGTACCGCTCATTTCTTTTTCACCGGCCGTTCTTCAATCATCTTAATATAATCCACATTAAAAAGCTTCACGCTGTTTTTTGTCTTGATTTCCATCCAACCATCCTTCAGAGAAAGGATTTCTCCAACTACGCCAAACGAATCATCAAAGGCATAAACCGCACAGTTTTTACCGACATACCGTTCCAAAATTTCACTCAATGAAATTGCACCTGCCTTCCTTCTCTTTTTTCTGGCCATTACCAGTCCCTGTTTTTTTCTGGTCGTCAGCCAGATCACATACAGCACGACCAAACATAAAAAGACGGCTTCCAAAATCATCTGTCCTTTCGGTATGGCCGCAGGATTTTTTCCATTTCTTCGGATTCAATCAACAGATTGTTTTCAACCCGCAGGCCGCTTTTGCCTCCCCGTCTGCCCTCGACCAGAACCAGCCACGGCGCGGCGTTTTCCCGCTGACAGACAAATCGTGCCCTTTTGGGCTCGATCCTGCTTTCGCGCATCGCACAAAACAAATCGCAAAGGCGGTGCGGCGGAATGGATACAGCCAGCCTGCCGCCGAATTTTACCATCTTCGCAGCGCTTTCACAAAGCTGGGCAAGGGTGCAGCTGCCGTCATGGCGGGCAATCTGAGCGGATTTGATTTGCGGCGGCGCGCCGCTGCCCTCCGGAAAATACGGCGGATTCATCACGATCATATCCATGGGACGGGAAAAATGATCCGGCAGTTCCCGAAGATCTGCGTGCAGAGGAAAAATATTCCGGATCTGGGGATTTTCCCGCAGGCTGCGCTGCATCAGATCAATTGCATCTTTTTGAATGTCTACTGCGTACAGGTCTCCGCGGCAGCCGTCCCGGAACCAGAGGAAAGGCAATATCCCGCATCCGGCGCCCAGATCCATGGCTGTTTCCCTGACGCGCGGACGGGAAAAAGCGGCAAGAAGCAGAGCATCCGTGCCGAAAGTATGTTCCGGCGATACAATCAGTTTCACTCCGCCGTCCAGATACTCGATATGTTCCGCCTTTTTCGCCATAGATCCTCCTTATTTACGGTGCAGCGCGCCCCGAAGTTTTTTGATCACGCCGAGCACCATGTCTTTTTCAAAGGGCGAAAGCATCAGCTTCCATGCGACTGGAATAAAGAGCAGGCTGTACACGGCAATCGCGCCAAGCAGAGCAGCCCAGGCGCCGATTCCGGAAGCAGCCATTCCCTGATCCAGCGGAATAAAATGCACGACAAAACCGCCAACTAAGGTATAGGAAGCAATCACCGCTGCGATTTTGAGAACCTCTTTCCAATAGCCGCCCATATCGATTTTGGTAACAAATTTATAATACAGATTCATTGTCAGCCACTGCCCCAGCAAATTAGAGAAGCAGGCGGCAACGGTCGGCCCAAGGATCCGGTTTTCCTCTCCCAGAACGCTTCCTTCTTTGGACAGGCCAATGGTCAGCAGCACATGAAAAACCGCGATCACCAAATAGATAAGCGAACGCACACGATGTTTATTCTGTGCCTGCAAGATGGAAACGCCGACGCTCTGCGACAGTGGGACAATGGAATAAGCAAGCCACAACAAAACAATCAGATAAACAAGAGAATATTCATCGCCGACCCAAAGATGAACAAAGCGCTGTCCGAAAACAGCGAAGCCTCCCATAACAAAGGCAAGGATCATAAATTGGATTCGACCGACCTTAATAAACACATCGGAAATCTCGTCCATCCCTTTTTTCAGCGTAACCATCTTGGTAAGAGACGGCAGAAAAACGCCGCTGATAGAGGAGGACAAGCTGTAAATGCCGGTTTGAAGCATATACGCTGTATTGTAAATCGCCGTCGCCCCCGAACTGACCAGGGCGCCGAGAACCATTTTATCGGTGTTGGAGTTCAGCTGATCCACAATGATATTCAGGAACACAAAGGCGGAATAGTTCATGATATCACCGAAAAGCCTTTTGTCAAAATGTCCGAAATAAAAACGGACATGAAGTTTTTTAAAGCAGAAGATCAAAGGCACAAATTTGGAAACCATGGTCACCACCGTGACAGCCACCGCCAAACCGACCGACTGGAATCCGGAAAACAGAACCAGGATCTGCGCGACATATTTAACGATATTGGTTACCATTGTAAAACCTTTTAAGAAGACAAACTCTTCATAAGCGTTTACAATCGATGAAAAAACGCTCATCGGGAAGGAAAAAGCCGTGTTGATCAGCATGACAAGAAAGATGATCTTGGCTCTGCCGATTTCATGCGCGTTTAATCCTTCTGCAAAAATACCGTCAAAGTTAAAATACAAAATCAAGCCGACAACAACAGATAAAACAGCAATAATGGAATAAAAGGTTAAAAACATTCCGTTGATGCGGTATTCGCGGTCGGTATTTTGCTCGGCTCGGGTTTTCGCCGTAAAACGCACCATTGCATTGGTAAAGCCCAGATCAAGCATGGTCAAATATCCGATAGCGGCGGTCGCAATCGTATAAACGCCATACTCGGACATACCCATCATTCGCTGCGCAAAGGGCGTAAAAAAGATGCCGATTACAGCGGAAAACGCCATATCCATATAAGAGATGACAATACCCGCCTTTTTTTGATCCTTTTGCATGATATCGCTCCGAATCTTATAAAATCCTAACCTGTATCATACCACATTCCCCAGGGCAATGCAAGACAAAAGGAAAAAGTGGGTACTTTCGGCAAGAAGCGCAAAAGCTGTCGTTTTATGCGGGAAAATCGTGCGCTGCGCAGTGAAAATATGTATTTTTCATCATAAAAGCTTCTTTTTGTCGTTTCAAAAAAGGTCTGCTGCCAAACAATCCTGCCGCTCTATTTTTTTACCAAAAACAACACAGGCGTACTTACATGCTCTGTGTAAAAGTAACAGCATTCGGCTCGAGGGCTTGCACGCAGGCACAATTTGTGGTATAATGCAATAAAAGAAATATTATGCTTTATGAAAAAAATACGAGGGGATCCTGTATGAAAAAAAAATTAAAAGCAGAATTATGGGACAAAATGCAATATTTGTTCCGGGATTTTAACGACAGAGTCATTCATTTTGAGCTTCGGTATCAATATGATATTGACGAGGAAGTCTTAAAAACGGTGATTGACCACGCATTTTGTCAGGTGCCCATTCTGCACTCTACTTTTAAGGATTACAGGCTATCCGCTTACTGGCAGGTAAACGAAGCCAGTGCAGAAGAAGCGCTGACAGCAAAGACGGTTCCCGCTTCTGCGCTTGAAAACAGCATAACCGACTTTTTTATGCAGGCCATACCGGCGGATTCAAAGTATCAGATCAAATTCGGACTTTTTAAATCTGAGGGGAACAGCGTTCTTTGCCTGATCGCAAATCATATGTGCATGGACGGATCAGACTTCAAATCTTTTATTTATCGGTTTTGTGAAAATTACTGCAAGGTCCTTAATAAGGAAGAATTGATACCCTACAGAAACGGAAGCAGAGCCTATGATACCATTTATAAGGATATGACGCCCGAAGACAGAAAGAAGGCAACCAGTCTTTATAAAAATATAAATGAAAAAGACGACACAAAATTTCCCTTTACTGCTCCCAATCCGGACGATGCCTATTTTATGGTGAAAAGAAAACTCCCCGCTTCCCTTTTCGACGGCATGAAAGCAATCGGAAAAAAATACGGTGCGACCATCAACGATATCATGCTTGCTTCGGCATTTTACAGCATGTATGATGTCGGGAATTTTCAAGAAAGTGACCCCATGGTCATTTCAAACGCCGTTGATTTAAGACGGCACCTGAAGGATCTGGATGGAATCGGATACACAAATCATACGGCATGGATTCAGTGCAAAATTGACAAGCGCGGAAAAGACATCTGGGAAACGCTTCAAATGGCGAAAAATTCTGTAGATGACTTTAAAAAGGATAAGTTCATGGGATTGTACGGTTTTCCGCTATTAAAATTTGCCTATACCTGTTTTCCAATGGCACTTGCAGAAGTCCTGATCAAGGCAGGATATTCCAACCCGCTTATCGGAATGAGTAATATGATGATAATTGATACGGAAAAAACCAAACTCGGCGAAGCGAAACCTTATGATGGGTTTATCAGCGGCGCAGTCAAGTACAAGCCTTTCGGTTTTCTGTCCTTTACGACCATAAACAAAGAGATTACACTGACGATGTGCACCAAGGGAAACCAAACAGACAGAGAGATTGCCGGCCGTTATCTGTCGTATATTGAAAAACATCTTTACGACCTCATCAGCGCCTGCTGAATGAACCGGCTGTTCCCGGCAGTTGGCGACAGGAGGCAAAACCTGACAACAAGGCAACCGTTTCGCTTCTTTTTGTTATATAGAAATATTTTACTCTGTTTTTCCTACAGAAGGATGCAGCCGGAATTTTGTTTTTTTTCTTGACAATGTTTTCATGGTCTGCTATACTTAATAACTGCCGCAATACAATACGCGGCTCCTTGTCCCGCCAAAAAGGCGGGGCCACAAGTCCAAAAGGAGGTGTCCACATGACAGCGAAATACGAAACCGTAATGGTTTGCTCCGTTAAAAACGGAGAAGAAGCGGCGAAAGCCATCGTCGAGCGGGTTAAGGCTCTGATCGAGAAAAACGCTGCCCTGGAATCCGTAGATGAATGGGGAACCAGAAGACTGGCTTATCCCATCAACTACGAAAATGAAGGGTATTACACCGTTTTCGATTATGAATGCGAGCCGGAGTTCCCCGCCGAACTGGATCGTATCTTCAACATCACGGACGGCGTGATCCGTTCACTTATTGTGAAAAAATAAGTTCGTTTACTATTTTCATCCAAAGGAGTTGACTTCCGAATGCTGAACACCGCTATCATTATGGGTCGCCTGACGGCGGATCCCGAACTGCGCACCACCAACACCGGGCTTTCCGTCACTTCGTTCACTGTGGCTGTGGATCGCTCGTATGCCAAACAGGGCGAACAGAAGCAAACCGACTTCATCAACTGTGTCGCGTGGCGTCAGAATGCTGAATTTATTACCAAATACTTTCAGAAGGGCTCCATGATCGCCGTTCAGGGTTCGATTCAGGTCAGAAGCTATGACGATCGAAACGGCGTCCGCCGTACTGCAACAGAAATTGTTGTTTCGTCGGTCAGCTTTTGTGGTTCCAAAGCCGAATCCGGTTCACAGGGCACAAGGAGCGCGGCTCCCCAACAGTCCCCTGCTGCTTATCAATCCGGCTCTAACGAGGATTTCTCCAGTGAACTTCCCTTGGATGACGAGCTTCCATTCTGAGTAAGGAGGATATTGTTATGGCTTTCGATAGAGAAAGAGGCCGCGGCAGAAAAGGCAGAAAAAAGGTCTGCCAGTTTTGCGTGGAAAAAACGGAAACAATTGATTATAAAGATGTCGCCAAACTGCGCCGCTATACTTCGGAAAGAGCGAAGATCCTGCCCCGTCGTGTGACCGGGACCTGCGCAAAACATCAGAGAGAGCTGACCACCGCTATTAAAAGAGCGCGTCACCTTGCTTTGATGCCTTACACGGCTGACTAAGGAATAACCAATGTAATAACCAATAAAAGCGCCGCTTCGGATTTGCCGAAGCGGCGCTTTTATTGGTTATCTTCTTGTTTTTAGGCAAGAGCGTTTTCAATCACGCTGCGTAATTTTTCAACGCCTTCCCCCGTCACAGCGGAAAACGGAAGCAGTATTACACTGTCCAAAAAAGCAAATTCTTCCGCCATGGCCTTTTCACGGGCAGCGCGTTCGGTTTTATTGAGCTTATCCGCTTTCGTCAGCACCACGACAAACGGCGTTGCCGTTTCCTGTAAAAAGGATAGCATCTGCCGATCATCCGCACTCATGGGATGACGCATATCAATCAGCTGCACCACAAGGCGTACATTCCTTCCGGAAGAAAAGTAATGCTCCATCAGTTCAGCCCAGCGGCGCTTTTCCCCATTGGAACGGCGCGCAAAACCGTACCCCGGCAAATCGGCAAAGCGAACATCCCCGCAGCGATAAAAATTGATCGTGATGGTTTTTCCCGGTGTCGAACTGACGCGGGCCAAACTTTTACGCTCAAACAGACGATTTAAAAGCGATGATTTTCCTACATTTGACCGCCCGGCAAATACAACTTCCGGCAAATCACTTTGCGTTAGCTGCGAAACCGTGCCGAAAGCAGTTTCAAAAGCGGCCTGACGAAATGGAATCATATAAGCACCTCAGTTCGCCCATTTTCCGGCGGGCTGATTCTTTTCGGGAACATGGTATTCTTTCTTGACTTTTGCTTCCGGTTTCGGCTCTTTTTTCTTTACAAGGGCGTACTCCAGCACCTCGTCAACCGTTTTAACCGGCAAGAAAGTCAAACCGTTTTTCACTTCCGCATCCACCTTTTCCAAATCAGGCAGATTGTCAAAAGGAATAATCACCTTTTTCATACCCGCCTTATATGCAGCCATGGCTTTTTCTTTCAAGCCGCCGATCGGCAGCACCCTGCCGCGAAGCGTCACCTCACCGGTCATGGCAACGGTTCCGCTGACAGGAACGGAAGACAACGCAGAGACAAGGCAGGTCGTAATGGTCACGCCGGCAGAGGGTCCGTCTTTCGGGACAGCGCCTTCCGGGAAATGGATATGGATGTCTTTTGTTTTATAGAAATCCTTTTCAATCCCCAGATTTTCCGCACGGCTGCGCACACAGGTAATGGCGGCACGGGCAGATTCCTTCATCACATCACCTAATGAACCGGTCAGTTCAACCTTTCCCGAACCATCCAAAACTGCGGTTTCTACCTGTAGTATCTCACCGCCAACACTGGTCCAGGCCAGACCATTGACCAAACCAATGCGGTCCTCATGGGCGTCTTCCGGTTCACGGAATTTACGCTGACCTAAAAATTCCGTTAGGTTTTTCGGGTCAACAACGATCTTGCGGTCAGGATCTTCCGTCAGGCGTACCGTTGTTTTCCGGCAAATCTTGGCCAACTGCCGCTCCAGCTGCCGCACGCCTGCTTCCCGTGTATATCCCTCGATAATCAGCCGCAGGGCTTTATCGGTTACACGAAGATTTTTCGCGGTCAAATTATGTTCCTGCATCTGCTTTTTCAAGAGATGCTTTTTTGCGATATGAAATTTTTCTTCCGCTGTATAGCTATACAAATCGATGACTTCCATACGGTCTAACAGCGCATCGGGAATCGAATATTTGTCGTTGGCAGTTGTAATGAACAAAACCTTGCTCAAATCAAAAGGCAGATCAATATAATGGTCGGTAAAGGTGTTGTTTTGTTCCCCATCCAGCGCTTCCAACAAGGCAGAAGCGGGATCACCTTTATAATCGGATGAAATTTTATCGATTTCATCCAGAAGGATTACCGGATTGGAACTGCCGGCATCAGAGACAGCGCTCATGATTCGACCGGGCATAGCGCCAATATAGGTACGGCGATGACCGCGGATCTCCGCTTCATCCCGCACACCGCCCAAAGCAATGCGCTGGTATTTTCTGCCGAGCGCTTCGGCGATCGATTTCACCACAGAGGTTTTACCGACGCCGGGAGGGCCGGCAAAACAAATAATTTGCCCATGGATATCCGGCGCAAAGGCACGGGCGGCAATCAATTCCAAAATCCGCTCTTTGATTTCATCCAAACCATAGTGGCGGGCATCCAACACCTTCCGTGCATGCGCAAGATTCAAGTTATCCTTGGTGTAGATTCCCCATGGGAGCGCCAGACAACGATCCAGATACGCGCGAATGACATTGGCGTCCGGCGATGTGGAAGCCATGGCGCGCAAACGGCCGGCCTCCTCATACAGCTTCTGTTTGGATTCATCGGGCATGGCGCAGGCAGCGATTTTTTGCCTGTATTTTTCATACTCATCCAGCGGGTTATCCGTTTCGCCCAATTCTTCAGCGATCACTTTCATCTGCTCATGCAGATAATATTCCCGCTGTCCCTGATCCATTTTGTCCTGCAATTTACTGTCGATCTCCGCTTCGATCTCCATCAAGTGCCGTTCGTTCATCAACAGCACACAGACTTTTTCCAGTCTGCGCAGAGGATCCAACTCGTCCAGAATTTTCTGTTTTTCTTCACAATCAGCAAACATGCTGCCCACGATCAAATCGGCAAGCTCCTCTGCCTGATTGCATTTTTCAACAGCATAAATCGCTTCCGGCACCATATTTTCTACATATTCCAAATAATGGAAAAACAAATTTTTCGCACGGCGCATCAAGCCCTGCGCTACATCCTGGGAAGACGGCTTTATCGGCTTGTCATCCAGCGGACGAATCAATCCGGAAAGATAGTCGGTCTGATAGGTAGGCTGATAGACAACCGCGCGGCAAATCCCCTCAACCACCACACGAAAAACATCCTGCTCGGAACTGCGGATAATATGGCGGATTTTACCCACCGTGCCGATTTCATATAAATCGCTGATCAGAGGCGTTTCCGTCGCTAAATCTTTTTGCGCAGAAAAAAACGCCATTTGATCGTGTTCCATTGCATATTTCAGTGCTGCCAGCGACTGTTTTCTGCCGACATCAAACTGCAATGGCGTATGCGGTACCAGCACCAGCCCCCGAAGGGCGATGACCGGTAATTCCCGCTCTGTAAAAATAATTTTTTCCATCTATTTAAACACCTGATAATTTAAAATTTTTTGCCGCTTCGGCAAATAAGCCATTGCGACAAATGTTATTGTACTATACTCTGTCGAACTTTGCAACCGACATTTTTTACTGTTCTTTAAACATTTCGCTTCCCTGACAAAAAACGCGGACGAAACCGCCCGCGTTTTGCTATCCATAATCAGAATCAATCGTCTCGATCCCGTTGTGCCTCAAGAATCTGACCGCTCACCGCATGAATGACATATTCGTATTCGATTCCGGCATTGACAAATTCCAACTCATACACCGATCTTCCGTCATCATAATCCAACTTTGCATCGGTAAAGCGAACATTGGAAGCACTGAGATTCGCATGATTTAAAGCAATTGTTTTTGCTTTTTCCAGACCAATGCGGTTCGCAGAGGCATTTGTTGTCACCGACGGTGCAGCAGTGGTTTTCGGTACATTCTGTCCGGCAGAAGAAGCCGGCCGTCTGATTGTTTCGCGCTCTGACTTGAGGATCTGACCGCTGACGGCGTGGATCTCGTAATCGTATTCAACGCCGCCCGCTG
>CALWIU010000049.1 GCA_944380845.1 uncultured Clostridia bacterium
CAATAAAAAAGATTTGTTCCATTACAGCTATCAGCGCTATCTGGACAATCAAATCCGTGCGGTGTTCGGCTTGGAAGGAACCCCAACGCGCTTTGTGATCCGTGAGCGGGATAAAAACGGAAAATAAGACAAACACCATCTGCCAAAGTTCGCAGATGGTGTTTTTTCTATCGTCAATCGACAGTGATTTTCTGATAGACAATTTGCTTGCGGTTGTAAGTATAGGTAATATGAAGCGTTTGATTCTGGCAGACAATGGCAGGATAGGAAAATTCATCGCCGTCCTTTTCCTTCTCCTCTAAAATAGCTGCCGTTTGAAAAGTTTTTCCATTGTCAAGGGAAACAGCCAAGTCCAGCGGCGCGCGATCTCCCCAATTTTTACCGACAGGATTGTATACCAGCCATATTCTGCCATCCGCGCTTCTTGCGCAGTCCAGTCCGCTGTTGTTGTTTGGAATGGCTGTTTGCTCGGCTTTTTGCCATGTTTTTCCTCCGTCTGTTGACTTGCTGCTGTATACAAAGCCCTGATTGGAACGCATCAGCGCATGGACAACGCCGTCATCATCCTGCCATAAGGTCGGTTGAATCATTTGTGCAAGACCTGATACACCGTTTCGTGGCCGTACAATATAGGGCGAAGCCGTCCAGGTGTCTCCATCGTCTTCTGAAATATCGACAAAGCAGCGCCATTGACGATGCTGTTCTGTTGATGCCGGAGCAAGAAGCAGACCATCTGCGGTGCGAATACATTTGTTTTTTACCGGCCCCCTTCCGCCGCGGGTGTCACCCGGCACCAGTTCGGTGCCTTCGCTCCAGCTTTCGCCGCCGTCAAAGGAATCGCAATACATCGTGATCCAGTCAGCTATAGGTTTCCCAAGCTTATAAAACAGGCGGATCGAACCGTCCGTTTTTTGATACAGTACCGGATTCCAATGGGGCAGATTTTTTTCAGATGCAATGCAAACTGGCGTTTGCCAAACGCCGTTTTTTCGTAAAGAAGTATAAATACGAACATCATCGTTTCCTTCTGCCGAACCGCCGAACCAGGCAGACAGGACATCACCGTTCGCCAACGGCAGTACGCTTGAAGCATGGCAGGAAGCAAAAAAACGGTCTGCCGCAAAAATAAATTCCTTCATACAATTCATGAAAACCACTCCTTTTTTAGAGTATATCGGATTTGCGCTGTTCCCGCAAGATTTTTTCGTCCTGTTTGGGGAAAACTTTACAAAAAAGATGGCATGAACAGACGATACAATTTTTTTGAATCGAGGAAATGAAAGAAAACAAGAGAAAATGGAAGAAAATACGAGATATTAAGAAATATCATTTTTATTTCGGCGGTTCTGATCGAAAATATCCAAAATAATTGTTGACATTTGCATCATTTCGCTCTATATTAGTATCTATATACAGTATATCAATTCAGAGAGGGGCTGCATAATTGGAAAATAATGTGATCATCGACCTCAAGGATATTTCGATATCCTTTGACGGAGAGAAAATTCTCGATCATCTGAATCTGTACATCCGCGACGGTGAATTTATTACCTTTCTTGGGCCGTCCGGTTGTGGTAAAACGACAACGCTTCGCATCATTGGCGGGTTCCTGGAGCCCGACAGCGGCGAGGTGATTTTTAGTGGAAAAAAAATCAATGGTGTGCCGCCTCACAAGAGACAGGTTAACACCATTTTTCAGCGTTATGCGCTGTTTCCCAATTTGAATGTATATGAGAATATTGCTTTCGGACTTCGCCTTCGCAAGCGGTCTGAAAAGGAGATCAAAGCAAAGGTTCATGAAATGCTGGAACTGGTTAACCTGAAGGGCTTTCAGAGAAGAAATATTGCTTCTCTTTCCGGCGGACAGCAGCAGCGCGTTGCCATTGCACGGGCACTGGCTGTTGATCCGAAGGTGCTGCTTTTGGACGAGCCTCTGGGCGCGCTGGATTTGAAACTGCGCAAGGATATGCAGCGCGAATTGAAAAACATCCAGCAGCGACTGGGCATTACCTTCATATATGTGACGCATGATCAGGAAGAAGCTCTCTCCATGTCTGATACGGTTGTGGTCATGGATAACGGTAAAATTCAGCAGATCGGTAAGCCGATTGATATCTACAATGAGCCAAAGAATGCTTTTGTTGCTGATTTTATCGGTGAAAGTAATATCGTTGACGGCGTTATGCGTAAAGATTTTCTGGTAGAAATCGGCGGAAAATCCTTTGCGTGTCTGGATAAGGGGTTCGCTCCCGGTGAAAAAGTCGATGTCGTTGTTCGTCCGGAGGATATTGATATCGTTCCTCTTGAAAAAAGCATGTTGACCGGCACGGTTACTTCCGTAACATTTATGGGCATCTTTTATGAGATCATTGTGGATATTGACAATTTCAAATGGATGATCCAAACCACCGACAAGCAGGATGTGGGCGATGTCATCAGCCTGTATATCGAGCCGGATGCTTTTCATGTCATGAAAAAAAGCGAATATTCCGGCCAGTTTGGCGACTACAGTTCCTACAGCGATGAGTTTGAGGAAATGTCAGACGCCGCTGCCGATCCGGCGGCGGAGTAAGGGGGGACGCGATATGAATCAAAAACCCTCTCTTGGCAAAAGACTGCTTGCGGCGCCGCATTTGGTCTGGTCCGCGCTGTTCATCATTGCGCCGCTGATTATGGTGGTCTATTATGCGTTTACCGATGGCAACGGATCTTTTACCTTGTCCAATATTACTGCGATTCCTGATTATGCGGATACTTTTGTTTTGTCTATTTGGCTCGGCTTGTTGGCTACGGTCATCAGTTTGATCATTGCTTATCCGTTGGCATATTTTATTTCCCAATCCAAGCTGCCGGTTCAGCAGACCATGATTATGCTGGTTATGCTGCCGATGTGGATGAATTTTTTGCTCAGAACCTATTCGTGGATGACGATTCTGGAAGATAACGGAATCATTAACACCATCCTGACTTCTGTCGGGCTATCCTCTCTTCGCCTCATCAATACGCGAGGCGCGGTCGTGCTGGGAATGGTTTATGATTTTCTGCCGTATATGATCCTGCCGATTTATTCGGTCATGGTAAAGCTCGATCACTCTCTGATTGAAGCCTGTCAGGATCTCGGCGGCAATAAGTGGGATGTTTTCAGCAAAGTGATTTTGCCGAACAGCATTTCCGGTATTGTTTCCGGCATTACCATGGTTTTTGTCCCGTCCGTGAGCACATTCTATATTTCGCAAAAATTGGGCGGAACCAGTACGCAGCTAATCGGTGATGTTATTGAACGGCAATTTATGACTGCCAATAATTATCATTTGGGTGCGGCTCTGTCTCTGGTGCTGATGGTGCTCATTCTGGTTTGTATGGCAATTATGAATCATTTCTCCGACGGAGAGATTGAAACGGGGAGGATTTCAGCATGAAAGCGAAGAAAAACACCCTGTTGAAGATTTATTCTGCTTTGATTTTTTTGTTTTTGTATGCTCCGATTGCCGTGCTGATTATTTTTTCCTTTAATGAATCCAGCAGTACGGCGCAGCTTACCGGTTTTTCCTTGACATGGTATGAAGAGCTTTTCCGTGACGCAGCGACACTTTCTGCGCTGAAAAATACGCTGGTTCTCGCTGTGCTGTCCTCTTTGATCGCCGGCTTGCTTGGAACGATTTCAGCCGTAGGCATTGACAGTATTCGCAGCAAACGAATGCGCAGACTGACAAAAAGTGTGACGAACATTCCTTTGATGAATCCGGATATTGTGACCGGTATTTCCATGATGCTTTTGTTCGTTTTTGCCGGCAGGCTTTTAGGCCGCTCCGGGGTTCTCGGGTTTCCTACCATGCTGATTGCTCACATCACCTTTTGTCTTCCCTATGTGATCCTGTCGGTTTTGCCCAAGCTCCAGCAGTTGGATCCCAACCTTGCGCAGGCAGCGCAGGACCTTGGCTGTACACCGTTTCAGGCTTTTATCAAGGTTGTTTTACCGGCGATTTTGCCCGGTGTTGTAACCGGAATCATGATGGCGTTTACTCTTTCGCTTGATGATTTTGTCGTCAGCTATTTTGTCAGCGGTCCGGCTTCTCAAACCCTGCCGATCCGCATCTTTTCCATGACAAAAAAGCGCGTGACGCCGGATATGTATGCTTTATCAACGCTTCTTTTTTTGGCAATTCTGCTTTTGTTGATCTTAATCAACTTCGCGCAGTCCCGCAACGAAAAAAAAGCAAAAAGATCCTGAAAGATTCGTAGGTTGTTCCCGGCTTGCCGGAAACGATATGCAATTCAAAACAAGAAAGGTTTGATACGGAATTGAAAAAGTTTTTTTCGCTGATCACTGCCATTGTATTGGCGTTTGGTGCTCTCGGTACCACTGTTTTTGCAACAGGAACGACAGAAGCGCTTGACCCTGAAAGTTTGCGGGGAACAACTCTGTATGTGTATAACTGGGGCGAATATATTTCGGACGGTTCGGAAGGCTCTCTGGATGTCAACAAGGAGTTTGAAGACCGCTACGGCATCCATGTTGAATATACCAACTTTACCAGCAATGAAGATATGTATGCCAAGCTGATCAGCGGCGGCGCGAATTATGATGTGATTATACCATCCGATTATATGATCGAGCGCCTGATTAAAGAGGGGCTGCTCGCCAAACTGAATTTTGATAATATTCCGAATTATCGGTATATCCCCGAAGAATATCGCGACCTGTATTTTGACCCGAATAACGAATATTCCGTGCCGTATACTTTCGGTATGGTTGGCCTGATTTACAATACCAAGATGGTCAGCGAGGCGCCGGATAGCTGGAACGCAATGTGGGATGAGCAATACAGCGGAGAAATCTTGAACTTTAACAATCCCAGAGATGCTTTCGGCATTGCGCAGTTCCTTTTGGGGCTGGATATCAATTCTGAAAATCCTGATGACTGGCAGGCGGCATATGAAAAACTTTCGGAAGAAAAGCCGTTGGTTCAGTCCTATGTTATGGACGAAATCTATAACAAGATGGAAAATGGTGAAGCGGCTCTTGCGCCGTATTATGCCGGTGACTTTTTGATGATGGTTGACAACAATCCGGATCTTGCTTTTGTTTATCCGAAAGAAGGTACCAATGTATTCGTAGATTCCATGTGCATTCCTGCCAATGCCCAAAACAAAGAGGCTGCCGAACTGTATATCAACTTCATGCTGGAAACGGATATTGCAACGGCAAACGCCAATTATATCAGCTATGGCTGCCCGCATACCGGCGTTCAGTCGAATCCAGATTATGAGTGGGTCGGCAATGAAATCCTTTATCCGGAGTCTGTTGACTTCAAAACGGATTATTTCCACAACCTGTCCGATGAAACCCTGTCGCTGATGACCAGTCTGTGGGATGATTTGATGGTGGAAGGCGGAAACAATACCGGGGTTTACATTGCGCTTGCGGTCATTGTCGCTGCGGTCATTATTATCGCCGTCGTGATGGCGGTTCGCAAAAAACGCCGCGCGAATATAGACGACTAACCAGCACCAGTCCAATAGAACAAAAAGGAAAGCTCCCGGGATGGCGGCAGTGAATGCCATTCCGGGAGCTTCGTGTTTTTCGATAGGCCGCTTGTTTTGTGAGAATTTTTTATAAAATTTTTAATTTATGCAGATACGATACGGCAAGCTGAGATTGGCCGAGGTCTGTAGGATGTACACCGTCTGCCGACAGGGAAGGAGCCGCATAGATTTCATCGGCGAGTAAGCCGTTCAGGATGCTGTCGTAATCAAACAAAATGCAGTCGAAGTCTTCTGCCAGTTCCTTTACGCAGTTGATTTTTGCATCCAGATCTTCATGCCAGATCATTTTTGCCGGATCGGTGTGCGTTAAAAACGGTGTAATCAGCATAATCTCCGTTACAGGCAGATCGGTTTTTATTCGCGTCAGTAATTCCGTATATTCTTTGCGAAAACGAGAAAGAGGACAGGGGTCGTTTGCATCAAAGGCGCGCCATGTGTCGTTGATGCCAATCAGTATGGATAAAAAATCAGGCGCAACACCCAGAAAGTCTTCGTCATAGCGCGCAAGAAGATCTCTCACGCGGTTTCCGCTGACGGCACGGTTTATAAAAGTTACTCCGGAATTCGGGAATAGCGCTTGATGGATCGCAGCGATTTTTGCCGGATAGCCGTCACCCAATCCGCCTTTTTCTGTGCGGGAACAATCAGTGACGCTGTCTCCCTGAAACAAAACAATGCTATCGGTACGAAAATATTGCCGCATAATGGATTCCTCCTTTTTCATCATTTTACCATTGTCTGATTATACTGTCAACCTATCAGAAAAAATGAAGAAATCTTGAAAATTATATGGCATTTGCTGGTTTTGTATGGTATACTGGTGCAAAGAGAGGTAGTTTTGCTGAAAGGATGTACTTAAAATGGAAAATAGAACCGTTCGCGTCGGTGCGGTCGGGATCAGCGGCAGAGGTGCCGGAATGCTTGAGCTGTTGCTTCAAATTCCAGGTATTGTTTGTCCCGCCGTTTGCGATAAGGTGCCAGAGCGAAAAGACAGGGGAATCCAAATCGTTCAAAATTCCGCCTGTGCTTCTCAAGTAGAAGTGAATGGATATCTTGACTATAAAGAAATGCTGGCAAAGGAATCGCTGGATGCACTTCTGATTTGTACGACATGGATTACGCATTCGCGCATTGCCTGCGACGCCATGCGTGCAGGACTGCATGTGGCCATGGAGGTCGGCGGCGCCGCTTCGGTAGAGGAATGCTGGGAACTGGTCAGGACTTCACGCGAAACCGGTAAATTTTGTATGCTGCTTGAAAATTGCTGCTTTGACCGGAAGGAAATGCTTGTTTTTAATATGGTCAAGCAGGGGTTATTTGGAGAAATTACCCATTGTGAAGGCGGGTATCGTCATGACCTTCGGGATGAGATCTGTCTTGGCAGAGAAAATATTCACGGGCGCCTGTATAATTTCCAGATGCGCAACGGCGAATTGTATCCGACGCATCAGCTTGGCCCGATTTGCAAGCTGCTTCATATCAACCGAGGCAATCGTATGCTGTACCTGACATCCATGTCCAGTAAGGCGCGCGGCTTGAACGAATGGTGCCGTAAAAACAAAGGGGAAGAATATGATCTTTGCACTTATCCTTTCCAGTGCGGTGATGTCACATCAACCATGATTAAATGCGCGAACGGGGAAACAATCGTTTTGCATCATGACTGCTGTACACCCCGACCATATTCTCGTAATTATGTCGTGGAAGGCACCAAGGGAACTTTCATGGAGATAGAAGACCGTGACTGCCTTTTGTATTTAGACGATTTTGAAAAGAAACACAAATGGAAGCATATAGACGAGTTCTGGGAGAAATACGATCATCCCTTATGGAAATGGTACAACACCACCGGTATCAAGGCTGGGCATGGAGGTATGGATTATCTGGTACTTTCCGCTTTTGCAGAAAGCCTTCTTGAACAGAAACAGCCTCCCATTGATGTTTACGATACGGCGAGCTGGATGGTCATCACCTGTCTTTCAGAGCAATCGGCGGCAATGGGCTCCATGCCGGTTCCGATTCCTGATTTTACCAATGGGATGTGGATCGATCGCGAGCCCTATGAGCGGGGTATGTTCTGCGTCGATGATATTTGCAATGAGTATTTTGAAAATGAGGAGTAAGGAAATGAAATATTATATCGGCGTAGACGGAGGCGGCACAAAAACCGAGATCACGCTTTTTGATGAAAACAAAACGATTCTGGATACGGTTAAGGTTGCCGGCAGTAATCATGAGAATTTAAGCGGATCGTTTCGTGAGGCTGCGGATATTATCATGAGCGGCATCAATTTGCTGCTGCAATCCAATCACCTGACATACGAGGATATAACGGAAATATTGATGGGACTTGCCGGTATCGATCATCCATACCAGCATGATGCGCTTTGTGAAGTGCTGTCAGAACGCGGACTGCGTAATTTCCGGCTGTATAACGATGGGTTCATTATTACCAAAGCGGGGCTGCCTGACGGCGTTGGCATTGGGTATAACTGCGGAACCGGAACTTGCTGTAATTCCATTGATTCCAGAGGAAATATGCTGCAAATCGGCGGTTTCAGTGAAATTTCCGACGATCGCGGCAACGGTCACTGGATTGCTCTTCGTGTATTCAACAAGATATATGATGACATATGTTTGGATCTTTGCAAAACATCGATGACAGAGCGTTTTTGTAAAAAAGCGGAACTTTCGCCAACCAGAGAAGATTTGCTTCCCACAATTGTTCATTTTGAGCAGGAAGATACAGCGGAGGATTTTATTCGCTTTTTAATTGATATTTTCTTTGAATCTCTGAATGAAGGCGATGCGGCTGCCGAAGAGATTTGTGAAGAAATGGCAAGCAGGGGAGCGGATTACATATGCGCTCATGTCAAAAAACAGCAATTTGATTCGGATACTGTCCCTGTGGTTCTTTCCGGCTCCATGCACACGCGTTTGCCGTCTGATCGGTACATCCAAAGAATGGAGCAGCTCTGTGCAGAGCGCTGCAAAGAAAAAAAATTTTCATTTTTCAAGCTGACGCAGCCACCGGTTATTGGCTGTATTAACTGGATGCTGGAAAATAAAAATTGACCAAATGGAGGGGTCTTTTTATGAAGGATATTCAAGTAACGGTAATTGGTTCCGGAAGTACATATTGTCCGGAGCTGGTAGACGGTTTTATCAAAGCGCGTGACGAACTGCATCTCACGCGGCTGAATTTAATGGATATTGATAAAAGAAAACGCGTGATCGTCGGGAATCTCTGTGTGCGCATGCTTCGTGCCGCCGGTATGGATACTGTCGTGACCATGACGGATGATCTGGAAGAATCTTTGAAGGGCGCAGATTTCGTCGTTACACAGATCCGAGTCGGCATGCTGAAAGCGCGTTATCTGGACGAGACGATTCCTTTGAAATACGGCTTGATTGGTCAGGAAACCACCGGAATCGGCGGCTTTTTCAAAGCGCTGCGCACCATCCCGGTCATGAAACAGATCACTGACGCCATAATGCGTATTTGTCCTGACGCGTGGCTTGTCAACTTTACCAATCCATCCGGAATCGTTTCCGAATACCTGCAAAATTTTACAAAAGTCAAAAGCGTCGGCCTTTGCAATTGCCCCATTACCATGATCGATGATGTAAAGGCAGCAGCCGGCGAGAACGCACAGGTGACCTATGTCGGATTGAATCACCTCAGTTGGATCACATCGGTTAAAAATAACGGCGAAGAGCTTTTATACAAGCTTTTTGACGATGATTTTGCGCCTACCGTTATGGCGAATATTCATGACGATGGCTTTGATTTGAATTGTGTCAAAGCAGCAGGCGGTTTTCCGTCATCCTATTTGCAGTATTATTACAGCCGCGACGCCAAACTCGAGTATTTAAAAAAATGCGAAAAGACCAGAGCGCTGGTTTGCATGGAAATAGAAGAAGATCTTTTAAAAATGTATTCGGATGAGAGCCTTGTTACAAAGCCTGCGCTTCTCAATAAACGGGGCGGTTACAAATACTCACTTGCTGCTGTGTCGCTGATTAACGCAATTGCCAATGATAAACAGGAAATTCATGTTGTGAATATCCGCAATCAGGGGGCGCTGGATTTTATGGCTCCCGATGATATCGTTGAAATCGCTACCATGGTCGGTAAGGATGGCTGCAAACCGATCCCGATCCCGCATTTCGACAATCGGCACATTATCGGCCTTATGCGGATTGTCAAGGAATATGAAAAGCTGACCGTGCAGGCTGCGATGAACGGAGACGATCAGGCTGCTCTGAATGCGTTGATGGTGCACCCGTTGATCGGTGATTATCAGGCGGCTGCTGCCTGTTATCATGAAATGAAATTTGTTCACTCTAAATACCTTCCGCAGTTCTTTATGCAGTTGCCGGAAGATTGTCAATAAGGGAGGGGAAGCATGATGACACTGCGTGAAGCGGAAAACGGTTGGGGCGGCGTTTATTCTTTATTGCTGACACCCTTTCATGACGATTTAAGTGTAGATTACGAAGCATATGGAGAGTATGTACGCTGGCAGACTGAACAGGGCGCGCACCATTTGTTTGCCGTATGCGGCAGTTCGGAAATGGCCGTGTTGACAAAAGAAGAGCGTGTCCGCTGTGCATCGGTGGCTGTGCGCAACAGTTGTGGGCATAAGGTCGTTGCTACGGCAAATATGGCGCAAACACGCGAAGAACAAATCGATGAAATCAAGCGAATGGAAGACGCTGGTGTCGATGGGCTGGTTTTTGTAACGAAAGGGTATGGTTCCGATGATGAAATCATGGTTCGTTATATTACCGAGCTGGCAGCACAAACCAAATTGCCGATTCTTCTGTATGAATATCCTGGGTTCCCGAATAACAAAATCAGTGCAAAAGCCTATGGAAAACTTGCTTCTGATGGGATCATTCAGGGGATCAAGGATACAACCTGTATAATGGAAGGCGGTATTACCGATAAAATTCGCGTACAGGGCGATACTTGCGTGATGAACGCGAATATCCCGTATTTGCTGGAAAGTTATGAGCAGGGAGCGCGCGGCGTCATCGCGACCCCCAGCACCTGCGGTGTTGGCATTCTCCGAAAAATGTGGGATGCCTTTGTCGCGGGCGACATGGAAAACGCACGGCGTTTCCATGCAGATGTTTGTTCCCTGAGCGATGTTCTTGACAATGGCTTTACAGCCAGTGCAAAGTATATGGTTTCTTTACAGGGAATCCCGATGAATATCAAAACGCGTGGTGGTGCAGAAAATCGCCTGAACGAGCAAGCCTTGAAAAATATACGAGTTTGGCATGAGGCGGCGGTACAAAAGCACCTGATGGACGCTTAATCAATCGAATGTAAGTTGCAGGTGAACCTGAAAGAAAACACAGTGTTCGCCTGCGGCTTGCTATTTTCCTCTTGTAATTTTTGTTTTCCTGTGCTATAATGAGGCGGTTCGCTAAAAAGGAGGCGGTTATTTGCGCATCTTTGGTGAAAAAAAAGAAGGTGTTCGCTATTTAACCCGCTGCGGGGTGTATCTGGTAAGCGTCTGCAACCAAAAAGTTGCTTTGGTAAAAACTCCGTTGGGATATTTTCTTCCCGGTGGTGGAACAGAAGCAACCGAATCGCACAGCGAAACGCTGATTCGGGAATTACTGGAAGAGACCGGCTGTCAGATCACCATCGGTCCATATCTCGGTTCTGCTGAAAGCTATACAACCCACTACCGCCACGGCCCCTTTCATCCGGTTCAGTATTATTACGCCGGAATGATCGGCTCAATGGTCCGGCCGGCGATAGAAAAAGATCATGCTCTTGTTTGGTTGCCGGTCGATGAGGCGTTAGAGCAAATGTTTGTTCCTTCGCAGGCATGGGCGGTTTCCCTTGCGGCAGCCAACAAAACGGAGGCATCCGAAAATGCAATTCACGCTTCCTAAGCGTTTTTACCACGGAGAGTCATACAAATGAAAGGTTTTATTCATCGGCAATCGCCGGCGAGAATCATTTCTCTTGGGTTTGCCCTTGTGATTTTTATCGGATCCATTCTGTTGATTATGCCCTTCAGTGTCAATGATAATGTTGACCTGCACTACATTGACGCTTTATATACCTCAACCAGCGCGGTTTGTGTCACTGGTCTGGTATCTGTTGATGCTGGAGACACCTTCACCCCTGTTGGACAGTTTATCCTGGCGATGCTGATACAAATCGGCGGTCTGGGTGTGACCGCGGTCGGCGCAGGCATTATCATTATCATGGGCAGGCGAGTGGACATTAAAGGCCGCAACCTGATTCGTGAAGCAATGAATCTGGATTCCGGGAAGGGCGTTATACGCTTCGTTAAGAGCGTATTTCAAACGACCCTGATTTTTGAGCTGTTGGGCGCGGCGTTGAGTTTTATTGTCTTTTCAAAAGATTATCCGCCCCTTAAGGCTTTGGGAATCAGTCTATTCCATTCCGTTGCTGCCTTTAATAATTCAGGATTTGATATTTTGGGTAATTTTCAAAGCCTGACGGCGTACCGGGATGATATTCTTTTGAATCTTGTAACCTGTGTTCTGATCTTTTTTGGCGGCATCGGCTTCCTTGTCATTCGAGAAATGCGTTCCTATGGATTCCATTGGAAAAAATATTCGATGCACGCAAAGATCGTTCTTTCTGTCAGCGTCTTTCTGGTTGTATTCGGAACCATTCTCCTGAAACTGACAGAAGATGTTACCTGGCTCGGCGCCCTGTTCCAAAGTGTTTCCGCTCGAACTGCCGGTTTTGCAACCTATCAGCTCGGTACCTTCTCTTTCGCAGGGCTGATGGTCATGATTGTTCTTATGTTTATCGGCGCTTCTCCCGGGTCAACAGGCGGCGGTATTAAAACAAGTACCTTCTTCGTATTATTTAAGGGAATTAAATCTGCCGCAACCAATAAATCAGAAAAAGCGTTTCACTATTCGATCCCGCGTGAGACATTCCGAAAAGCCTCTGTTGTCACACTGCTTGCGCTGACTGTCGTGATTGTCAGCACCTATTTGCTGCTTGTGATGGAGCCGGATATTGGTCTTGCCGACGCGTTATTTGAAATTGTCAGTGCTTTTGGTACGGTTGGTCTGTCAACCGGTATTACGCCTCAATTAGGATTCGGGGCAAAAATTCTGTCTATTTTGGTTATGTATATCGGACGCTTGGGACCGCTGACTGTCGCTTCTCTCTGGTATTTTTCCAGAGGCGAAAGGATCAGTTATCCGGAAGGAAATATTGCCATCGGTTAAAGGAGAATACAAATGTTTTTTAAAAAGAAGAACAATATCAATACCACATATGGTATTGTCGGACTTGGTAGATTCGGATATGCTTTGGCGACGGAGCTGGCAGCGTCAGACGCTGAACTGGTCGTTATTGACCGCGATGCAGATAAAATTCGCGAGATCCGCGATTTGACGGAAAATGCTTATGTCGTAAAAACCCTTGATAAAAAGACACTGATGGAAACAGGCATACAAAATTGTGATGTCGGTATTGTTTGTATCGGTGAACGCATGGATACATCGATTTTAACCACGCTGAATCTGGTCGCGATCGGCGTCCCGAAGGTCATCGCTAAGGCTGCCAGTATTGAGCATGGCGCAATTTTGGAAAAGCTGGGCGCAGAAGTCGTGTATCCTGAGCGTGACATGGCAATCCGTTTGGCAAGCCGGTTGGAAACGGCGCGTGATATCGATATTATCCAGCTCAGCGAGCGGATCAATATTTCCAAAGTGCAGGTGCCTGAACAGCTGGTAGGCAAAATGGTTCGTGATGTGGATCTTCGTTCCCGTTTTGGTCTGAATATCATTGCCATTGAAAACAATGATGATGTAACCGATGCGGTCAGTCCGGATTATTGTTTCAGGTCAAATGATATTCTGTTTCTCGCAGGCAGCAAGGAAGGATTGCTTCAAATCAATCATTGGCAAGAATAATTAGGCATGGTAGCCGGGTGCGTGAAAGGGGTATTTTATGGTATTTGCCATTTGTCTTTTTGCTGTGACCTATGTGTTGATGCTGGTATTCAGTAAATATCGTCCGTATATTGCCTTGGGATCCGCTGTGATTTTCATTGCAACCGGTATGCTGCCATTCAATCAGATTCTCAGTTCAATTGATTTTAATGTTCTTTTGATGATTGCCGGGACAATGGGTCTTGTTCAACTGTTTATTGACAGTAAAATGCCCGCAAGATTAGCGGATCTGGTGATGGAAAAGGTACCGACGGTACAAATGGCTGCCGTTGCGCTTGCTCTTTTCGCCGGTATCATTTCCGCTTTTGTCGATAATGTTGCGACGGTTTTGATGGTAGCCCCCGTTGCTCTGGAAATCTGTAAAAAGCTGAATACCAATCCCGTCCCCTTTATTATCAGCATTGCCGTATCGTCGAACTTGCAGGGTGCTGCGACTCTTGTCGGCGATACTACAGCCATTATGCTCGGTTCGTACGCTGACATGAGTTTCCTGGATTTCTTTGTTTACAAAGGAAAGCCCGGTATATTTTTTGCAGTGGAACTGGGCGCCGTTGTTTCAGCAATTATTTTGGCTTTTTTGTTCCGTAAAGAGAAAAAACCAGTTCCGAAAGGCGCTGACAGAACAAAAGTGACGGACTATGTTCCGACGGTACTGCTTGCCGGTACAATCGTGCTTTTAATTGCGGCGTCTTTTATTCCGAATAAGCCGGATATTACCAATGGTTTGATTTGCGTGTGCCTGTTCGGGATCGGTTTGATTTACACCTACGCCAAAAAGAAAAAGCTTTCTTGTGTGTTGGAGCCGGTTAAGGCAATTGATTTTCAAACCATCGGATTGTTGCTGGGACTGTTTTTAATCATCGGCGGTATCACCAATATGGGGGTCATTGACGCAGCGGCAACCTTTCTTGCTAAACTCGGCGGCGGTCATGTCTTTTTGATGTATACGATT
>CALWIU010000050.1 GCA_944380845.1 uncultured Clostridia bacterium
AAATTAACCTATTCAACGGACGGTACATATTCAGATATGCAAAAAATTGAACGAAATATTATATGGTCAGGAAAATGTGACGAAAAAGACAAATTACAAAATCTTCCGTTTAGGTATGAGATCACACATGAAATAATATTGGCAACAATGGATGGAGAGGAGGAAGTAGACGATGAATAAAGAAATGGATTCAAATGTAAAAGAGCTGCGCAGGATCGGAGAACTATATGCGGATAAAGAGACGTTGAGAAACGAACTGGATGATCTGGCGTTTGAAGAAAAAGAAGAGCTTGAAGCACAAAAAGATAATTTTGTTGCAAACTTGTTCAAATATCAAGCCGAACAGTCAAAAAAACTTAAAATTCCGAAAAACAACGCTATAATAAAAAAATCGATACCGATACCTCCGCAAAATCCAAAAGATCCTACGCTTGGGGCAATAGTCGGTATTATTTTCTTTGCTTCCATACCGTTATTTATCATTAGCTTTATACTGAAAATTTTCACAATAACAATTCCGTTCCTCTCACAGATTTTTGGTCTGCTTGGGCAGATATCGTTTTTCGCAGCTATAGTAGGAGGTATCGCTTGGTTTGCACATTTTGCAAGCATCGTAAATCAATACTTTTCGTACAAGGAAAAGCTTAACGATTGGGTTAACACGGCGAAAACTTCCTTTGCGGATGGACAAAACGAACGTTTTTATTCAGAATGCATAAAATTCGAAAATGAATTTTTAGAGCTGGTAAAAGCATGTGATGGATATTACGAAGCCGAGAAAGAAAAAAATGCCATCGCTATAAGCAATATTCAAAAAGCTTTTTCTAAAAAACACGATGACCTTAATAATCAGTTGGAAAATACAGAAACACAGTTAAGCGCTGTAACGCTCATTCACCCGGACTTGTTTGGAAGCGCTTTACATATTTCAAAACTCTTAGAGACAGGAAGAGCGGATACATTAAAGGAAGCAATTAATCTTGCCTTCGACGAGGATCGTAAAGACGCTGAAGAGGAAGCAAGACAGATTGAAGCAGCTCGAAAAGAAGCAATTCTTGAGCAACAGACACAAGACGCAAGAGAACACAACGCAGCAATGGAACGGGAAGCCCGTGAACATAATTTGGCCATGCAGGCAGCAGCGAGAGAACAAAATAATATTGCTCGAGAACAAGCTAATATTGCTCGGGAGCAGAACCGATTGGCAAAACAACAGAACAATATTGTCAGAGAACAATATAAAGTCACACACGCAGATCTTACCCGCTGTTATGCATGTAAAAACTATGGGCATGGTTGTCACGGAGGCATTCATAACTGCGGTTCATTTGTTTCAAAACATTGATATGGTATACGATTAAAAACATCGAGTATTAGGAGGAAATTATTATGGGCTTTATGGACAAATTAAAGAATGCAGCTTCAGCAGCGGGTTCTGTAGCTAAATCAGCAGTTCTTGCTGTCGCTCAAGGATACCGAGTGGTTGCTGAAGGTAAGTACAAAGGCTGCAAAGTGGGATTTACAGGTGGTGAGTTAGGATCTGCCGAATTGGTATTTCATTCGGTAGTCGGTTTAAAATCAACAGAAGAAGGACGGCTTAATATCAAAGAAGATATTACGGATTTTAGTTTTGAAGTCGTTGAGTTAGATACTCCGCTATTAACTATCACATTTGGTGACGGCGAGTCTTCTGTCATTAAATTAGAAAAAGATAATTCTTCTAACGGAGCAAATAAACCTGTCAAAACGCTGGAAGAAGAATATGCAAAAATGGCTAAACTGCTTACCTGTATGGTGGCATCAGTATCGTATTTTTCTGTTGAAACAGCAGAGCATATTAAAACATTAGATCATATTAATATAATTATGAGATATGCTGGTCAACCGGAAATTTAATTTAGTTTCTGATAAAAAACACAATTCGTATAACCATATCGTGTATAAAAAACAGATGAAATTTGGATGCGTTTGTTTATCCGGAGTTCATCTGTTGATGCGTAAATAAGAATTAAAGGTGAAACGCCCACAGGTTTGTAGCGAACCTGTGGGCAAGCTTTTTAGGAATATATAAGCTTTGCATTAATAACCTCTAAAGCGGAATTAAGGACATTATTCATTTTTCCAACCCATTCCATTTGATTTTCCGCCTTAAGCTGCTCCGTTACGCCCTCACGCTCAGCCATTTGTTTTACCAGCCGAAAAAACATATCCTCAGCCTGCCGGTCGATTTCGGCAAGATGAGCATTCAGTTCCCCGCTTGTCAGCAGATTAAAATATAGAACCTTGCGGTTTTGCTTGATGTGCCGTAAGTGTCGCTGTCCCCATACGCCGATAGGCTGTTGTTCTTCTTCGGGGAGCTTTAAGCAAGGAATGTAATAATCGCCTTGCAGTTCGTACCAAAGACCGTTCTTTTCATCATAAATAACCTTTTCCATAATTACGCCTCCTTGTAGATTATCTTGAATTTCTTTTGCTTTGCATCAATGATTTTCAGCAGAACCTCGTCCACCGCATCGGTGTACTTGCCGTTGGCAATAAGATTGTTACGCATTTCATTCAAGCAGTTCACAACTATTCTGCGCTCAAAATCATCCAATGCTATGTAATACTTTTTATTTCGCATATCGTAACCTCCTTTGATTATCTACCATAATTGTACTCAAAAGTGGTTTGATAGTCGAATGTACCGCCATAAACAGAAAAAGGGCAAGAAAAAAGAGAGAAGCCGAAACTTCTCTCTATTCTCTTGCCCTTTACAATGCTCAGCGTTCCTATTCAACAAAACTGTCCTTAGGAACCCTAAGCATTATGGCGCTGGATTTTTTTATAAGGCTTCCTTTATACCAACGGGAATTCGTAAGAATCCATCCATTCGCCAGTGAAAAAGTTGCGTTCACGGATGACAATCTGATCTTCATAAATTTCAACATTCAACCCCTGACCGGTTACATCAAAGGTTTCGCCGTCTTCATTCAGTTCGGTGACGCGCGGCAGGTTAAAATAGTGTACACCGTCGGAAAGGTTTTCCTGAAGGATATCATACCGATGGGTGTGCCCGGTGAAGAAAAAGATGTTGTCATAGTCCGTCAGCACATCAAGCAATGCGCTGGGATCTTCAAAGTTTTCATACGGATGGTGCGCAAACACAAAGACCGGTTCGCCGTCAGCTGTCGCTTCGGCAAGCTGATCATCCAGCCAAAGCAGTTGGGCATCGGATATGACAGGGGAGTTGATATCGTCTTCTTCTGAGCCAAGGAATATGAAGTCATAGCCATTGACTTGATCTGAATAATAAGGCCTTTGGACATCCAATCCGCAGAAGGTGTTGTAATAGCTGTAATACCGATTGACAAGAAGATCATAGCGTCCTTCACCGTTTCCGGTATCGTGATTGCCCAGCGTCAGCAAAAGCCGATCTGCCGGATCGATCCGATCGAGAAGGCCGAACAAAAACATATTTTCAATATGCTGACCGTTCATGGTATTATCGCCTAAAAGAACCAGCGCGTCGTTTCCAAAAGCATTGTTGCGAATATCGTACAGCTCGCGGATAAACGCATCCCGGCTGGTTTTGTTGTTGCCCTCCATATGCACATCGGAAATAACGGTAAAATTGGTCAGACAGGTGTCTTCGTCTGTAACGGAATAAACTGCTCGCGGACTGCGTACACCGATCATCAGGATCGCGGCAAGCAGAACGGAAATGGTTTTTCTCAGAATGGAAAATACCAGCATACTGTTCCCCCGTTTCTTTTTGATATATTATCAGTATACCATTCCCCAGCATAAAAAACAATCCAAACCAGCCAATGATCTGTTCAAAAAATAAGGGTGATTTTTGGCTATTTTAACTAAAATACATTACATAGTGTTTTTGCTTTTGTTTTTGATGAGAGGGAAAGGAAAAAACCGATGGAAGATCGACATGAAAAAATGCGGTTCGGACTGCTCGATGCGGCAAGAAACACCACGGGAAGGATCTCATTTTATAAAAAAACAGATAATCTTGTTTTTACGGCTGGGGAGGGAAGAATGTCAAATTATGAAGAAATCAATCCCTGACAGTTTGCAAGCAAGGGAAACAAAAGTTTTTCCATCGATTTTCTTTTTGCTGTGGTGCATTTATTTAAATATGAAAAAAGCATAACACATAAGTTTAACGCAGCAAGGTGTTATGCTTTTTGGGCTAAGGATTATAAAAAGACATTTTTTGATTTTGGCTGATGGTGTTGAACGCTCGGAACGCGCAAAATGTTGATGGCGTCAGCGAGCCTGTTTGTCGCAAACAAAAAAAGAAGCCGGAGCAAAGTGGACTTTGCTCCGGCATGGTGGAGATGGCGGGATTTGAACCCGCGTCCGAAAAATCATTCCTTTTACTTTCTCCGGGCGCATCCGCAGATTATTATTCCCCCTCAAAGCGTCCGGCGGACGACCCAGTGAGGGGAAAGGCTCATTGGCCATGACGGGTTATGAGCCGCTCACCCGTTCATGTTCACCGCTAATCGACGCCCTGTCCGAAGCCGCGGTTCTCTCCGGCAGGACGGCTGCTTAGTTAAGCAGCAAGAGCAACTTTAGAGTTGTCGTTTGTTTTTAAAGTTTGGAGCTTTTAAGGAAGTTCTCCGCTTCCGCCCGCTTATAAAAGTTCAAATTCCCCGTCGAAATCCTTTCATCCCCATGAAAGGATGAAAAAATCATACCGTATTTTTTACCGTTTGTCAAGTAATATACTGTTACTCTTTTCCGCGCATTCCGCGTTCGATATCCCGCTGCGCGGAGCGGCGGGCGGCGGTTTCCCGCTTGTCATACAGCTTTTTGCCCTTGCAGAGCCCTACCTGTACTTTTGCTCTTCCGTTCTTAAAATAGACAGAAAGAGGAATGATGGCATAGCCCTGGGTTTTCTGTAACCCAAAGAGTTTTAAAATTTCCTTTTTGTGCATCAGCAACCGGCGTTTTCGCATGGGGTCGCGGTTGAAAATATTGCCGTGGTCATAGGGCGAAATGTGCATTCCGTTGACGATCAGTTCGCCGTCGTCCACGCTGCACCAACTGTCTTTCAGGTTTAGTTTTCCCTGACGGATGGATTTGACCTCTGTGCCGATCAGTTCAATGCCGGCTTCGTAGGTTTCAATAATAAAATAGTCGTGATAGGCTTTTTTGTTCTGCGCTGCCGTTTTGATAGCAGATTTTTCTTTGTTCATGATATTTCTCCGTTTTCGGCAGCGTGAAAGAACTGCCGTTTTTTAATATTTATTATGTACATCCTCCGCGAAGCACAGAAGGTCCCGGAAGGGAAGGACGGTTCCGTCGTCTAAAACAGCCTTGCCTTTCATCTTTCCGAAAACCTGATGCTGATCCGTGACGATCAGTTTGGCGTCAATTTTTGCAGCCCGGTCAAGAACCGGCTCAAAAATCGCTTCAAATCTGCCGTCAGAAGAATGGATTTCCCAGCGGGATGTGTAGCATTTTCTGCCGAAGTTTTCAGGAATATCAAAATAGACATCGTCCAGTTTGTTGGCTTTGCCGTCATAAAAAATCATATTTTCCGTCGCTGCGGCTGTGTATCCGAAGCCATAGCCGAGATTAAAGCCGAAGGGCTTGCCGTTTACAATGCCATTGCCCGAGCTCCAGTACCATCTGTTGTCATAGGTCCAAACGCCGCGCCCCCAGTCCAGAGTCCCGAAGTGACGGGACGGATCGAATTCATAGCGCCTGCCATTGTATTCAACCCAGCCGGATGCACGCATGCAGTTGATCTTCTGATTATAATAAAAAGCCTTTGCGTCTTCGCTCCAGGGCGTGGCGATGACCATAGTGTCCATGTCCGGCTGTGCAAGATGAATGTCGCAGCGCAGGGTTTTGTCGTCACAGAAACGCAGAAACTCGCCGCGGATGATTCGTTCATTGCGGAACTTCAAAAAGGTCAGACCAAGGCGTTTGTCACCATACCAGATGTTCCCTTTGTCGCTGGTTTGCGGCAGATGCAATCTGCCCATCGGAAAGGCGTTTAAGACCGTTTCGGTATGTTCCCATGGTGTTTCACCGGAAAAATCAAGCAGACTGATTGATTGCAAGCCGATATACCCGTCATCGGATATGGTAAAGGCAACACCGAAATCGTCACCGAGAACCAGATAATAATCCCATTCTTTCAGACGAAGCCGGGAGGCTTTGATTTTGGTTTTGTCATAAACCTGAATCAGTTTTTTTGACCAGCCAGGCTCCAGAAGTTTCCCTTCTTTGTCCAGCAGGGGATGTGCCGCAATGACTTCATGGTTTCTTGACATGGTTATCCCTCCATTTTTCAGTGATAATGGTTCAATCCAGTTTAACTTCAGTTGCCGGTATTTTTCTGCCGTGGTTGTAAAATTTGCGTTCTTCCAATGCCCATTGGCGAGGGGTGAAACCGCCTTTTTCGATCGGGATCATGGCGTTTTCAATTTCATAGATCCGTGCGTCCAAAAGATCCAATTGGGAAAGAATTTCAGCTTCCAGAAAAGACGGCCGGATTGCTGCACCGAATTCCGGTTCGCCGTGATGCGACAGCAGCATATGTTCTAACAGCATCATGGCGTCTCGATCCGCACCGATTGCCGTGCCGATCCGCTCAACGATCATGGCGCCCATTACCAGGTGCCCGAGCAGTTCGCCGGGAATGCTGTATCCGCTGACAAGCCCGGAGGGGGCGACGACAAATTCTTCTGTTTTTGCTACATCATGAAGAATGGCGCCGCTGATCAAAAGATCCTCGTCTACGGTGGGATATATGGCAGCCACTGCTTTGGCGAGCTTCACAATGGACAAGGTGTGCATCAGCAGACCGCCGCGGATGGCGTGGTGCAGGCGGAACGCGGCGGGGATGTCTTTCATTTTGTCGCCGTATTCGTTCAAAACGGCCTTTACAATTTGCTGAAGTTCCGGATTGCGGATGGAAGCGACCGTGTCCAGCAGCATTTGCATCAGTTCCTCGCCGCTGTACCCCGCTGTGGGAACAAGATCGCTGATATCGATATTGTCATCTGCGTTTACAGGACGGATCCTTTCTACGCGGAACTGCGGCTGACGGTTATAGGTTTGTTCTACGCCGCGTACTTTCACGATGGTGTTGGCTTTGACTTCATCATGGATGCCGGGTTTGTAGTCCCAGAGTTTTGCGGAGATTTCACCGCTTTTATCCGAAAGCACCATATCCAGATAGGCGGCGCCGGTTTTGGAAACTTTTTTATCGCAGGATTTGACCAGCGCATACCCTTCCATTGTGCCCATGGCTTTATTGATTTCTTTGAAATTCATCGGTTGTTCTCTCCTTTTTCTGCCGCAGCCGGTTCCTCTTTTCGGAACGAAACAAATTTACTGACAATATAGTTGAAAATGATGGTAAAGATGGCGGCAATGATTTTTCGTATATTCAGGTTCCCGATCACGCGGTACAGCAGTTCCACCATGCCGAATTCAAACAGCACATAGGAAAGTACTCTTCCGCCGATAAAGGATAGAAATTCCTTGGCAACGCCGCCGGCGGATCGTTCCTTGCTCTCAAAGACCAGAAGTTTATTGGTTACAAAAGCAAAGAGCACAGCGCCCAGCCATGCGGCGAACTGTGAAACCCATTCCCATCGCACCGTAATGGAACCGATATGCCCCAGAACGGTGTCTTGATCGGCGATCAAGCCGAAGAGATTGGCAATGATAAAATTGACGACCGTTGTCATGACGCCGAAAAACAGATAGGTGACGATTTCATAGCTGAGGATTTTTGCAAAAAACGGAATCTCCATAAGTTTTTTGACAAAACCGATGGATACGATTTTGTTATATATTTTACGCATATACTGCCTCTTTCTTGTTCATATGAAGTCAGCTTATTTTACCATACTTACTGTAAGTATTGCAAGAGCGCTTTGCGTTTTGTCTTGATTTTTTTATTTAAAAGTGTATAATGAAGACATCTTAACCAAAAAAAGGAGGCGCTGACATGGGCGCATTTGAGGCAATCAGTGTGTTTGATCTCAAGGTATTTGAATGGTTTGAGCGGGTGTTGTGGAATCCGGTTCTGGATTTTATTATGGCGCTGATTTCTTTCCTCGGTGAGGACGGCATTTTATTTATTGCGCTTATCATCGTTTTGCTCTGTTTTAAGAAAACCAGAAAAATCGGGCTGACCATGGGTGCTGCACTGCTTTTGATGCAGATTTTAAACAATATGGTTCTCAAAGAGATCATAGCCCGTCCGCGTCCCTTCCAGTATGAGGGATATATCGATTTCCATTATCCGGATATTGCCTTTTTCGGCAAAATACCGACCAGTTTTTCTTTCCCTTCCGGACATACCTCCTCGGCGTTTACCTGTGCGACCGCCATGTTTGCCAACAACAAAAAAGGCGGTATCGTGATGTTTGTTTTTGCTGCCTTGATGGGAATTTCCCGCATTTATCTGCACGATCATTATTTCTCCGATGTGCTCTGCGGTATGATCTTAGGCGTTCTTTATGGCATCGCCGGGTATGTTTTGGGGAAATGGGTCTACGAGAAAGGCAAACAGCTTTGGGAAAAGAAAAAAGCAAAAAAGGCGGCTGAACCGTCGGCTTAAAAGTTTTTTTCCTTCGACGGAATTTGTCAAAAAATACAAGGACAAGCGTTTATCATGAGGATAGCGCTTGTCCTTATTTTATGTTTAGGAGGTTTTGATATGCCGGTGCAGCTTACGGCTCAGGGAAAAACGCTTTTTGCGCTTCTGTCCGGCGATATTGATCATCATACCGCGCCCGCGCTTCGCGAGCAGATAGATAACGCAGTGACAGAGTATCGACCGCGTATGTTATGTTTGGATTTCTCGGCAGTCAGTTTTATGGACAGTTCGGGTGTTGGGCTGGTCATGGGGCGATATCGTCACAATGCCGCTTTTGGCGGTGACACACAGGTCTGCGGGTTATCGCCTTCTGCAGAGCGAATTATGAAAATGTCTGGGCTGGGTAAAATCGTATCTTTCAAAAAGAATGCGGAAGGAGGTTGAATGAAATGGAAAAAATCAACGAATTTCGCATGACGCTGTGGGCAAAGAGTGTCAATGAAGGTTTTTGCCGCGCCGCCGTTGCGGCTTTTGCCGCTCAGGCAGACCCAACGGCAGAGGAAATCAGCGATATTAAAACGGCTGTCAGTGAGGCGGTGACAAATTGTATTGTTCACGCATATCCGCACACGGACGGCAGAATCTATTTGTCCTGTCAGCTTTATCGGGACGGAAGGCTTCGTATCAGCATTCGGGATACCGGCTGCGGGATTGAGGATATCAAAAAGGCTCGTGAGCCGCTGTTTTCTACGATGGGCGGCGATCGCTCGGGGCTCGGCTTTTCCGTCATGGAATCCTTTTCAGACAAGATGCTGGTGCGCTCCCGTCCGGGAAAAGGCACGACGGTAATTTTGGAAAAAAGAATTCGAGGTCGCACATGACGCAGCAGGCAGAACAGCGACAGCGTCGGATCGAAGAAAACCTCGGTCTGGTTCACGCCTGCGCAAATCGGTTGCTGGGACGCAGCGCGAGCTATGAAGATCTGGTCGGCGCGGGCTGTGTTGGGCTGGTAAAAGCGGCGGACGGATTCGACCCGTCGCTTGGGTATGCTTTTTCCACCTATGCTGTCCCGGTGATTTTAGGTGAGATGCGCCGTCTGCTGCGGGAAGAAAGCGCGCTTAAGGTCAGCAGATCCGCGAGGGAAAAGGCAGCGCGTCTTTGTGAAATACAAAAACAACTGCGTTCACACGATGGCAGGGAACCAACCATTGGTCAAATTGCGGAAAAAGCGGGAATGGAAAGCAGTGAAGCCGCTGCTTTGCTCTTTGCAAGTTTGCCCGCACTTCCTCTTGTGACGGAATATGACGGGGAAGAGCGTCCGATGGAGATCCCCTGTGAGAGCGGAGAACAGCCGATTCTGGAAAAGCTGTCATTGGAAAAAGCAATGACGCTTTTGCCGGAAAAGGATCGTCTTTTGATTGAGTGTCGCTATTTTCACGCCATGACGCAGACGGCAACAGCGGAAAAACTCGGAATGAGTCAGGTGCAGGTTTCCCGCAGGGAAAAGGCGATTCTGCGAACGCTTCGCGGATATTTGAGCGAATAAAACCGGTGTCGCCGGTCAAAGCCTTGAAAATTGCGCTTGCGGTTTTCAGGGCTTTTTTGCTGTCTGATTGTGCGGAATCTTTTCTGCTGCGGAAGTTTGCCGATCGTTTAAAAAAAGATGTCGATCCTTTTTTCATGGCAAGGACCTCTTCGCATATTTTTAGAAAAAAGGACTTGACAAGAGCTGTTCCCTTTCGTATAATAGAGGGGCTGTAAAGATAAAATACTTTACAGATGAGCACTGTGGTGAGACAATGGCAAAAAATTATAATTATGCCGTTTTGCTGGATTTTTACGGAGATCTGCTGACGGAAAAACGAAAAGATTTTGTCAACTATTATTATAACGAGGATTTGTCTTTGGCGGAGATTGCGGAAAACGAAGGCTTGACCCGTCAGGGCGTGCGCGATACGATCCAGCGCGCACAGCAGCAATTATCGGAATATGAAGAGAGTCTTCATATGGCGCGTACATTCCGCACGCTTTCTCAAAAGGCGGAAACGCTTTTGCGCCTTGCCGATGAGATGGAGCATGGCGCGCAGGACGAACAAAAAGCGATACTTGAAAAGATTCGCGCCATTGCGAGAGAATTACAAAATTTAGGATGAGTCATTATGGCATTTGAAGGTCTTTCCGACCGGCTGGAAGAAGCCTTTAAAAAATTAAAAAGTAAGGGCAGCCTGACTGAAGCAGATGTAAAGGATGCCATGCGCACGGTTCGTATGGCGCTTTTGGAGGCGGATGTCAGTTACAAGGTCGCCAAGGATTTTACCAACGCAGTGACCGAAAAGGCGATCGGCGCAAAGGTGATGGAAAGCCTGACGCCGGCGCAGATGGTCATTAAAATTGTGAATGAGGAATTGACGGCTCTGATGGGCGGTACCGAAGCAAGGCTTGCTTACGCGTCACATCCTCCTACCATCATTATGATGTGCGGTTTGCAGGGCGCCGGTAAAACCACCCACTGCGCCAAAATCGCGTATCGCCTGAAACAGCAGGGACATCGTCCTTTAATGGCGGCTTGCGATATTTATCGTCCCGCCGCGATTAAACAGTTGCAAGTAATTGGTGATGCGGTCGGCGTACCAGTTTTTGAAATGGGAACGGAAAATCCCGTTACCATCGCCAAAGAAGCAGTCAAACTCGCCAAAGACAAGGGCTATGATTATTTATTGATTGATACGGCGGGTCGTTTGCATATTGACGAACAGCTCATGCAGGAGCTGAAAGACATCAAAGCTCAGGTCAAGCCCCATGAAATTCTTCTGGTTGTAGATGCCATGACCGGTCAGGATGCGGTCAATGTGGCGGCTTCCTTCAACGAAGCACTGGGTATTGACGGTTTGGTGCTGACCAAACTGGATGGCGACACCAGAGGCGGCGCAGCGCTTTCCGCCCGTGCGGTTACCGGTAAACCGATTAAATTTGTCGGTATCGGTGAAAAGCCGGGAGATCTGGATGTGTTTCATCCCGACCGTATGGCGTCCCGTATTTTGGGTATGGGCGATATGCTTTCCCTCATCGAAAAGGCAGAGCAAAGTCTGGATGAGAAAAAAGCCGCTGA
Source organism: uncultured Clostridia bacterium (assembly GCA_944380845.1). Classification (GTDB taxonomy): domain Bacteria; phylum Bacillota; class Clostridia; order Oscillospirales; family Acutalibacteraceae; genus RGIG2774. The sequence goes on from CALWIU010000050.1 coordinate 11,676, forward strand.
ACTGGAAGAAAAGCTGCGGAAAAATAAATTTGATCTGAACGATCTGCTCAGTCAAATGCAGGAAATGCGCAAGCTCGGTTCCATTAAGGATATTTTATCCATGCTTCCCGGTATTGGCAACAAGATCAAAGATGCAGATATTGATGAAAGTGCCCTCGGAAAAACCGAAGCGATTATCCGTTCCATGACGCCGAAGGAACGCAGCAATCCCGATATCATCAATCCTTCCCGCAAGCGTCGTATCGCGGCAGGCTGCGGAATGCGCGTTGAGGATGTCAACCGGCTGTTGTCCCAGTATCGCCAAATGCAGAAAATGTTTAAACAGATGAACAGCAAATCTGCTCGAAAAGCCATGCGCCGGAGGGGCGGCTTCCCGGGTATGATGTAAGGTAAACACATGGAACCCCATGTTTTTATACAGAAAATTTTTCTTAATTCGGAGGAATACTCATGGCAGTAAAAATGCGTTTGCGCCGGATGGGCGCAAAAAAAGCACCGTTCTATCGCATTGTAGTTGCGGATTCCAGATATCCGCGTGACGGTCGTTTCATTGAAGAAATCGGTTATTATAACCCCGTTTCCGATCCTGTTCAGATCAAAATCGATGCTGAAAAAGCAAAGAAATGGATCGAGAACGGCGCTCAGCCCACCGATACCGTTAAAACCCTGCTGAAGAAAAACGGTGTAATCGAATGATTTGCGCTTGAACAAGCGTTGACATGTTGAAAAGGAGAAACCAGAATGCAGGATTTGCTTCTTGAAATGGCGAAAGGCCTTGTTGAGCAGCCGGACGCGGTTTCGGTGAGCGTTGACGAGCCTGACGCTGAGGGCGTTACGGTCTATCATTTACATGTCGCCCCCGATGATATGGGTCGCGTGATCGGCAAACACGGTAAGATTGCAAAAGCACTTCGTGTCGTGATGAAAGCCACATCGACCAGAAACGGCGAAAAGGTTCAGGTAGAGATCGACTGATCCTTTACTGATAAGGTAAAAAACAACGGTTAGGGCACCCTCTTCATTGAGGGTGCCCTAATATTTTGTAAACAGCCAAAACCTTGCAGCAAAAAAGATTCTTTGTATTTTCTGTTTATGAGGTAAAAAAATTCATTCTCACTGCGTTGAATATCCTTTGTTTTGGCGGTTTCCCCACGCGATCGACAGCCTGAGAGCATATTTACCTTCGCTTTCTTTATCGGATTGCTTTTCCTTGCATACTACTGTATAATCAAAGGGAAAACGGATTTATGTTTAGTGGTGGCTATATGAAATATTTTTATTTTTATATTGGTGTTGCAGAAAACCACGAAATCGATTTTCGTGCGTTACATGAATTCCTGGTAAAAGCAGACAAATATGAGAACGCCGGCGTTTTTGTTATAGATGACCATAACTTTAAAGATTTTGTTGTGAAGTCCAATATCAAAAAATTCTTTTACACGGGAAGTGAGTATGTTGTAATATATGGCGAAGACGGGTACTGGTATGAACTTAGAGAAAATGCAATCGTGAAGAGCCAAAAGAAAGCAACGATGACAGTTGACGCTATCTGGGCTAAAGCAGAAAAATATTCTCTTCAATTGGAAAAGCAAAAAGCAAAAAAGGCAGCCATTTTAAAAAATGCAACCGGATTGATAAACAGCGGTGGATGGACGCGAAGCCGTTTCAAGAAATATTTTTATGCCGACAAAAAACAAAATCTTTTGATACCCTATCGATTTAGAAAAGCCCAAAGAAGCAGGCAACCACTGATCGTGTATTGCGGCGGAGCCGGAACAATCGGTGGAGATAATTTGAAACCGCTGTTTGAGTTCCTCTGGGCAGCAAGCGGCATAAAAGCCGTTCAGAAAGATCTGAATATTCTGATTCCGCAGCGTTTTGTCTCAGAAAGTGACATTGAGGATAAGAGCATCAGCATATATGTCGATCATTTGGCAATTCTCATAAATGAACTTGTTCGCAAGTATGAAATGGATGCAAATAGGATATATATTTACGGTATCTCGAATGGCGCAATGTGTACTTGGAAAGCCCTGCTGAATCATCCTGACCTTTTTGCCGCTGCTGTTGCAGGGATGGGATGGGTGTTCAACTATGATACCATTGATTTGAAAAAAATAACGCCTGTCCCGATCTGGATTGCTCATGCAAGCAACGACAAAGTCGTAAATATAATGAGTGATGATTATTGCTATGAAAAACTGAAAGCACTCGGTGCGGATGTCCTCTATACACGCTGGGACAAATACGGTCATTCAATGGCTGAAATGTTTTTTAAAAAGGAAAAATGGTTGGCGTGGCTTTTATCAAAATCGAAATAAATTGCAAATCGTTTTCTCCTCAAATCGGGCACTCCATGGCCTGCGGTCGGTTTCGGAAATGTACGGCAGGCGGAAAGAGGGAAGCCTTTTCGGAAAAAGAATGTAAAAAAACAGCATAGCCGAAACGATGCTGTTATCTTGAAAGCCCTGCGAGCCCCTTTTTCAGCAAGGGCGCTCGCTTTGCTTTCTGTTTGCTTATGGGATAGGAACGGGGCGTCAGCTTGCCTGATGCGCCGCTTCTTTTTGTTCGGACTGTCTTTGCGGCAAAAGATTTTCCTTGTGCAAAATTTTGACAAGAGGAAAATAAAGAACCAGACTGACCACACTGTTGATGCCGCCTTTGAGCAGGTTAAAAGGCAGGATGATCGGAAGAAGCATATCTTTGACGGCTTCGACCGGCGTGCCCATGAAAATCGGTGTAAACAGCAAATTCATGCCGCACATAAGCACTGCCATTACCAGCGTGCCGGCAATGTGACCGGGCAGCAGATGGCGAAAATCCTGGTGGCTTTTTGTGATCCATCCCAGCACCACCACAAAGGCGCCTGTGGCGACAATGTGCATGACGATGCCAATCCAGCCGCTGCCGGCACTGACGGTGATGCCCTGTATAATAGAAATAACGGCAAGCACCAGCAGACCGGAGGGGATGTCAAAAAACAGCGTTGCCAAAAAGACCGGCACATCTGCCATGTCATATTCCAAAAAGGCGGCAGATGGAAAAAGCGGGAAGCGCACGATTGCCATCAATACGAGACCAATGGCACTTAAGAGCGCGAGTGTTACCGGTTTTAGAATTTTGTAAAACCGGGTGGAACGGGTTTTTGTCATTTCGATCACCTTTCTTTTTCGGGGGTGAAAAAGAAAAAATCCCGCGCGCCTGGCACGGGACATGAATTCTCGAAAAACAGGGGAAGCAGTACTTCCCAAATCTGGTTGAATTCATCTTCTCTCATCCGGACTATAACCGTCGGTAGGGGAATTACACCCCTTCGGCGCTCGTATAAGCGCTCGCAGACTGTGACTGCCGGTAGGGAATTGCACCCTGCCCCGAAGATTCATTTGTTCTCATTATAGCGCTGTGGCGCAGAATGTCAAGAGGATTTGTTCTATTTTTTTGCGATCCGGCGTTTTATACGATATATTTATCTCTTTTTTATAGATAAATAACCAACACAAAAGAAAAAATTGTTGATTTTGCTTTATCTCGGTGCTATAATAAACAAGTAACCATTTTACGGGAGGTTTTTTATGTTTGACCAGCGCAGGGCGGGGGTTCTGATGCACATCAGCTCTCTGCCTTCCAAGTACGGAATCGGCGTTTTTGACCAAAACTGCCGGGATTTTGCCGACACGCTTTGCGTGATGGGGTTTCGGTATTGGCAGGTTTTGCCTTTTCAGCCGGTAGACGGAGCCGGTTCCCCTTATTGCAGCGCTTCCGCCTTCGCCGGAAACCTGTTGTTTATTGATCCCGAAGGGGTGCGGAAGCTGGGACTTTGTGACGAAGCGGATGTGAGGGAAAATATCTATCCGGGGACGCCGTATACCGCTGATTATGCCTTTGCACAGGAGAAAAGAATGATGCTTTTGCGCAAGGCGTTTTCCCGTGCTGATAAAGCGTTTATGGAGAAAGTCGAAGATTTTGCCGCTGATCGTCGCTGGCTGCGCGATTACGCATATTTTATGGCGCTAAAAGAGCAAAACGCCGGCACGCCCTGGTGGGAGTGGAGTGAAGATCAGGCGGATTATCGACGCTTTCTTGCAGAAAAAAAAGAGAGTTTTGAGGAAGAAGCAAATTTCTGGAAGTTCTGTCAGTATTTGTTTTTCTTTCAGTGGCAGTCGGTCAAAGATTATATCAACCAAAAAGGAATCGCTGTCATCGGCGACATGCCGATGTATGTAGCGATGGACAGCGCCGATGTCTGGGCGGGGATCGAAAATTTTGCTATCGATCCGCAAACCCGCCGACCGGAAAAAGTTGCCGGCGTTCCCCCGGATTATTTCAGTGAAGACGGACAGCTTTGGGGCAACCCTTTGTACCGTTGGGATCAAATGAAAAAGGACGGGTATTCCTGGTGGATCAGCAGACTGAACAGCGCTTTTGCTTTGTATGACGCTGTGCGAATCGATCATTTCCGTGCATTTGCATCCTATTGGGCGGTTCCCGCAGAAAGCAAAACCGCAAAGAACGGCGTTTGGGAAAAGGGACCGGGAATGTCACTGTTTCGTCGGGTTTTTGAGGCGTTCCCCGATGTGCCGATCCTTGCGGAAGATCTTGGTGTTTTCGGTGAAGATGTGGTCAAACTGTTGTCGGATACCGGCTTCCCGGGGATGAAGGTCGTGCAGTTTGGGTTTGATCCCGGTGCAGATTCGCTCCATTTGGCGCATCATGTGGTGCCGAACTCTTTCTATTATGTCGGCACCCACGATAACAATACGCTTCTTGGCTGGCTTTGGGAAGCGAGTGAAAGCGAAAGGCGTTTTGCGCTTTCTTATGTCGGTTTTGACGGCGATAACTGGGGGGACGGCGGCTATAGAGCGCCGGCGTGCCGCAAGGTGATCGAAACGGTCTGGCGCAGTGCCGCTAACACGGTCATTATTTCGTTTCAGGATTTGTGCGGTTTCGGTGCGGATGCAAGAATGAATATTCCCGGTGTTCCGGAGAAAAACTGGCGTTTCCGCACGACAAAAGAAACGATCGACGGCATCGATCAGTCTTATTTTCAGCGGATCAACGCTTTGTTTCGGCGCTTGTATCCTTTACCCGGGAAAGAATCCAGATAACGAAACAAAAAGCACCCGTTCTTTTTTAAGAACGGGTGCTTTCAGCTTTTTGATTAGACGGTGGTTTCAGGAGCCGTCGTTTCGGGAGATGTGGTTGACGGGTTCATAATATCGTCCCAATCGGAATAATCGCCGTTGCCGGACTGGTTGATAAAACGAAGCAGCACCTTTTCTACCATATGAATGACATAAAGAAGATAGGTCAAAATCAGGTTCAGATCCATAAAAGCACCTCTTTTCCTTTTCTATTTGCTGATTGTAGTATAGCATAAAAAAACAACAGCCGCAAGTATCGGATATAAAAAAGTCAAAAATTCAATGAACGGTTACATTTTTAGCAAATGAATATATACATTTTTTATTTGTTTCCCGGTCATACTATTTGGAGATCAAAGAAAACGCGAGGTGGCGGTATGAAGATCGAGAAGCAGATAAAAAAGGCGTTTGCGATGTTGTCACGAGTCGGTGAGACGGATGAAGCGGCGGACTGTGCGCGTACCATTTGCCGGGAAAGCCGGGCGCTGGCGTCACTGCCGCCATCTCGTCGTGCTTTTTTCAAAACAAACGATTGCTGCGCGCTTCTCAAATCGCTGGAAGAAGTGCTGCCGGACGGTGCTTTGCCGGTGTATGCTGATTTTTTGTCCCAGTGGCAGGGTGGTCTGTCCATCAGACAGGCGGCGAATTTTCGGATGACCTTGCTGTTGTTTTTGCTGTTGAAAGCATCGGCAGCGGCAGAAAAAAAAGATACGGCGGCTTTGAAGGAAATTACCCGCTCTTTTTTTACCTGTAAAGATTATTGTTTCCCGGAATTAACCGAAAAGCTTTGTGATGCTGCGCGGATCCTTTCGGGAGAACAGGCAGGGGTATATGCCAATATGGCGGATGAAACACGGGCGGAATATTTACGCGTGCTTGCCTTGGAAGCCAAAAAACAGGGCGTTTCCGAGAAACTGCTTGCCGAAAAGATTGTTCAAAAGGCGAATCGGGAGGGAAAACACTGCGGGTTTTTTCTGCCCTTGCGCAAGGAAAGAAAAAAGGAAGGAATTGCCCGTATTGTTTGCGCCTATCTTCTCAGTATGGCTGTCTGTTTGTCTCTGGGCATTTTTTTGCAAAGCGCGGCGGCAGGTCTCCTGCTTTTTTTGCCGGTTTTGAAAATGGTTTGGAGCCTGACAAGCCGGGCGGCAGCGGCAAGCGGCAAGCCCGCAGTGATCTTTCGGATGGATCCGGAAAAATTACCCAAAACAAGCGGGGCTGTGGCGGCGGTTTCAACGGTTCTGCCCGCCGCATCGCAGCTTGAAAAACTGGAAGAACATTTACTGTCCTTGTATTTGTCAAACCGGAACAGCATCAGCGCTCTTTGTCTTTTGGCGGATCTTTCCCCTGCCGCAGAACCGGAAATGCCGTCGGATCGAACCGATGCAGACGCCTGCCGGCGGATGATCGACCGGCTAAACGGCCGCTTCGGCGGAAAATTTGTATTTTGTCTTCGTCCCAGAGTGTATTCAAGAACAGAAGGCGAATATATCGGAGCGGAAAGAAAACGCGGCGCCGTTTTGGCATTGACGGACTATATGACAACCGGCAGAAATGTCTTTTCGGTGATGTATGGGGACATCAGCGCGTTGACAGCTTCGGATTATGTGATGCTGCTGGATGGGGACACGCTTTTGTCCTTTGACTCTCTTCGCCTCGCTCTTGCCGCTGCGTATCATCCGCTGAACCAGCCTGTGATTGATCCTTTGACCGATACGGTAAAAAGCGGATATGGCATTTTTGCACCGGCGGCGTCTCCATCGGTTCGCGGGTTTTCCGCCACGCGGTTTTCCCGTGATATGTGTCGGAGCGGCGGGGTTTCGTCGTATGATCGGGCAAATCATGATTTTTACAGCGATTATTTTGGCGACGGTATTTTCTGCGGCAAGGGATTGATTCATGCACCAACTTTTTGCCGCCTTCTGCAAAGCCGTTTTCGGGAAGAGCGAATGCTCAGTCATGATATTGCCGAAGGGCTCGTTCTGCGGGTCCTTTCCCTGACCGATATGAGTGTGACGGATGATTTTCCCAAAAGCGAAGCGTCCTATTTGAAACGCGCACACCGATGGATCCGTGGGGATGTTCAAAATTTGCCGCTGCTGGGTCGAAAAGTATGGGGATTTGGCAAAAAGGTTCTTTCCCCTTTTTCCTTTGATGCCCGGTATAAGCTGTTTGATAATATTCGCCGTGCAGCGACAGCGGCATTCTTGCCGATCGGCATTTTCTGTGCGCTGTTTCTGCATGGCGTGCCTTCTGCTGCGGTGATTCTCATTTGTCTTTTTGCAGCGGGGTTTGATGATTGGTTATCCGGTCTTCTGGCGCTTTTGCGAGGCGGTACGCGCGCGCTTTCCGGGCTTTATAAGGAAGATGCCGTCCCGGAGGCGCTTTCGGCATGGATCCGGGCGTTTTTGTCCACTGCCATGCTGGCTTCGGATGGATTTTGCGCTTTGGATGCGATTCTTCGGGCTTTGTGGAGAATGTTTGTCTCCGGGCGGCATCTTCTGTCTTGGGTTCCTGCCGCTTCGGCAGAGCAGGGAAGCATCGCTTCGGCATCACGGCTGGTGCCGGTGATCGGACTTTCTGTGATTTTGCTGCTTTCCGGCAGGACATTTGCGATTTTCAGCGGTTTGCTGTTTGTTTTTGATCTGGTATATGCGAAGGTTTCAAACCGTCCGCTGTCTGCCGGCAGGGCGAAACTAACGGCGCGCGACCGCGTTTTTTTGGAGCGGGAATGCGCAGCCATGTGGCGGTATTTTCCCGACACCAGAAAGGCGGAATACCATTTTCTTCCGCCTGACAACATCAGTCTTTCGCCTTTGCCTGAAACTGCGCTCCGCACTTCTCCGACCAATATCGGTTTGGCGCTTTGCGCCTGTTTGGCGGCGCGGGATCTGGGATATCTGGACAGCAAGGAATTGTATTCCTATTTGAACGATACGGTTAGCAGTGTTGAAAAACTCGAAAAATGGCACGGCAATCTTTTGAATTGGTATGACATCGTGACGATGAAGCCGCTGGCGCCGGTTTATGCGTCTTTTGTGGATTGCGGAAACTTTTTGTGCTGCATTACGGCTCTTTGCGAAGGGCTTTTGGAGTATGTCGCCGAGGAGCCGCGATTAAGTGAAATCGTGGTTCGACTGCGAACCCTGCGCAGAGAAAGCGACCTGTCGGTTTTTTATAACCGAAACCGCAGGTTGTTTGCCATTGGGTACGATTGTGAAAAAGAAAAACGATCGGATTCCTATTATGATCTATTGATGAGCGAGGCGCGCATGGCGAGCTTTTTGGCGGTGGCAGACGGTTTTGCCGGGCGTGAGCATTGGGCGGCGCTGGCGCGTACGGCTGCGAAAAACGGAAGGTATTCCGGCGCCCTTTCATGGTCGGGAACCATGTTTGAATATTTTATGCCTTACCTTTTTTTACCGTCTGAAAAAAACACGCTGACAGATGAAAGTTTGTGGTTCTGTCTGAAAAGTCAGATGAAATATGCGGCAAAGCATCACATCCCTTGGGGGGTATCGGAAAGTTGTATTTTTGCATTTAACGAAAATATGAATTATCACTATCGTGCCAATGGTGTGCCGCAGACGGCGCTTCGGTATTTTGAACGCGCTGATTTGACTGTTGCGCCCTATGCCGTATTTCTTACCGTACCGTTTTTGCCGGCGGAAAGCTGTGCAAATCTGCGGCGGCTGGAAAAATATCCCATCAAGGGCAAGTACGGTTTTTTTGAGGCGCTGGATTTTACGCCGGGCAGAACCTGCGCCGGACAAAGCGCTCCGGTGCGTTGTTTTATGGTTCACCATGTAGGTATGAGTTTTTTGGCGGCGGAAAACGCCTTGCGTTCCATGATCTGGCAAAGACGGTTTATGCGCGATGTAAACACCAGAGCGGCGTATTCGCTTTTGCTGGAGCGTGTGCCTACGGAAAGTCTGTTTGCGCCGCCCGCGCCGAAAAGCCGGCAGGAAAATGAAAAAGAATACCGGCGCGGCAAAAAATCAACGGGTGAAGCGGCAGCTGTTTTTGTCGCTTCAGAATTATCTGCCGCGCTTCACCGGGACGGCAGCATGGCGCTTCGGCGGGGGAACCTTTCTGTCTTTCGCGATCCGTCCTCCTGCGCTTCTCCGGGGGGGCTTTTTGCCGCTGTATGGGACAAAGAGCGGGCTTATCCTTTCTGTAAAGCTACAGGACAGGCAGACGGAAAGTTTTCGGTTCGTTTTCGCGCCGGTGAAGCGGAATACACAGCGCGCTACAACGAATGGCGCCTGACCGCCACCATTCGCTTCCACCGTCAGCGTCCGTGTCTTGCGATCACTTACAGCATTCGCAATCTGGCATCTCATGAAAAAGAGTGTGCGCTTTTGCTGTATGGTGAGCCGTCTCTTGCTCCATTGGCGGAAGAAAAAGCGCATCGGGCATTTTCTAAACTTTTTGTACAAAGTGAATCTTCAAAAGAGCAGGCGCTTCTGTTTTTCCGTTCGACAAAGCGCAGTGAAGGTGCATTGGCAATCGGCATGAAAAATGCGGATTTTGCCTTTACAACAGACCGGTAAGAGGTGTTGCAGACCAACGGCGGTATGCGGTCTCTGTTCCAAAGAGATTTTCTTCCAAACGGCAGAACCGGATCGACCGATTGCTGTTTTTACGGACGAAAAGCCTTTCGGGTCGGAGGCAAAAAAGAAGCGTCTTTTACGCTGTATCTTTGCGTCGCCGATACCAGAAAGGAGGCGCTGGCGCATTTCTCCGTCCTGCGGGACAGAGGATTTTTGCCGGCGGAAAACTGTCGTCTGTTCGCTGCAGCGCCGCAGCGTGCCGCGGTTGCTTCTTCCCTGTTGAGTGAAACCATTTTTGCCGCCTTACCGCACCGTAAAACCGGTGACGCCGCAGAGCAAAACGATCAGGGCGTTGAAGCGCTTTGGGCGGCGGGTATTTCCGGGGATGTGCCAATCGTTTTATTCGATTGCGGCAACAGCGGTCCGTCAGGGGCATGGGATTTTGCAGTCACTGCGGCGGCGTTGAACGCCAGAGGCTTCCGGTTGGATTTAGCGGTACTGCATGAGCCTTGCCGTCCGGCAGAAACGGCTCGTTTTAGCCGGTTATCCGGCGGCAATGTTCATCTGCTCTGCCGTACAAAAACAGATTCGCGAACACGGATGCTTTTACCCGCAGTGGCCGCGGCGGTTTATCCGGGAAGCGATACGCGCCAAAAACAGGAGATCCTGCCTTTGCTTGCCGCAGAGGCTTATGAACCGGAAAGTCAAACAGGGTCTGTTACACCAGATGGTTTTCAGACAGCGATCCATCCGCCGGTTCCCTGGTGCCGGACACTGGCAAACCGTGTTTTTGGATGTTTGGTCAGCGATCGTTCCCTGGGCTTTACCTGGGCGCTGAATGCGGCGGAAAACAAATTGACGCCCTGGATTAACGACCCTTGCAGTGATGAAGGCGGAGAACTGCTGACAGCGGAAATACAGGGGCATCACTATGATTTGATTGCTTCCGGCACGGCTTTTTTAGGGAGAACCGAAGCGAAATACCAAAGCCGGTGCGGCGGCTGTGTTTTCACGATCCGCGTCATGGTACCGCAGAAGGGCATGAGAAAACGCCTGCGCGTTTCCGTTCGGAATGTTTCAACGCAAAACCGCAGCGGGAAAATCGCTTACACTCTTTGTCCGCTGATGGGCAGAGATCTTTCCTTCGCCGGAACGGTACGGCGGCGGGTCACTGAAAACGGCGTCTATTTTGACAACCCATACCAAAAGGACTTTACCGGCGTTCTTTATCTTCACGCAAAACAGGCTTCGTTTTTGCCGGCTTTGCTGTTTGCCAAAAATGCCGCGATGCCGGACGGGATCAGCGCTGTTTTTTCTTATGCGGTGGCTCCATCGGAGGAATGGGAATGCGAATGGGTTCTTTCTTACGGCGTTACGGCGCAGGCAGCTGAAAAAGCAGCGATGCTTTCTTTGCCGGAAGCAAAGCTGCCGCCTCTGCCGCCGATTACGCTTTTGCCGGTTCGTTCAGATCTGTTGGCAGATCTTTACAGCCAGACGCTTTTTACCCGTGTTTTTGCTCGCTGCGGGTTTTACCAGTGCGGCGGTGCGTTTGGCTGTCGGGATCAGCTTCAGGATTGTCTGAACCTTCTGGCTTTTGAGCCACAGCTTCTCCAACAGCAGATTCTGCGCACCGCGGCCTGTCAGTTCCCGGAGGGCGACGCGCTGCACTGGTGGCATGGCTTGCTGCCCGGCGGCAAGCAGAAACGCAGGGGCGTCAGAACCCGCTGTTCGGATGATTTCTTGTGGCTGCCGCTGGCGACGGCGGTTTATGTCAAGCAAACGGGGGACTGGGCGTTGCTGCAAAAACAGATTCCCTTTGCTGCCGGGGACCTGCTTCGGGACGGAGAAAAGGATCGCTATTTTACCGTAGAAGTGTCGGCGGAACAGGCGAGCCTGTGGGATCATTGCCTGCGAGCACTGGAAAGGGCGGATACACGCGGCGCGCATGGTTTGCTTTTGATTGGCAGCGGCGACTGGAATGATTCCTTTGACGAGATCGGCAGGGGAGGCGAAAGCGTCTGGCTGACAATGTTTTACCTGCTTTGTCTCAAACACAGTCTTCCTCTTTGTCAAAAATTGGGTGACAAACAGCGCGAACAGGCTTTTCAAAGCCGAATTCGGGAGCTGACCGAGGCAGTAGAGCAAAACGCGTGGTCGGGTGAACGGTATGTGCGCGCGTTTTATCCGGACGGCAATGCGATCGGCAAAAAAGGCGCAGGCGCGTGCGAAGTGGATTTGCTTCCGCAGTGTTTCGCTGTTTTATCCGGGCTGCCCGACCGGGAAAAACGGAAAACCGCAATGGAAACGGCGTGGCGGGAATTGTATGATCCGGAACACCGGCTGCTTCGGCTGTTCTCTCCGCCTTTTACGCGCGGCAGCAGACGGACGGGGTATGTTAATGATTATCCGCCGGGTGTTCGGGAAAACGGCGGACAATATACGCACGCTGCCGTTTGGTTTTTGCGTGCGCTGTTAAAAGAAGGAATGATGCGTGAGGCAAAAGAGCTGCTTCAGGCGCTGGACCCGATGCTGCGTTTGCGGGCGGATGGATCTACCGGCGAATATCAGAAAGAGCCTTACGCCCTTTGCGGAGATGTGTATTTTCTGAAAGGATATGAGGGGCGCGGCGGCTGGAGTTTGTATACCGGCGCTGCCGGCTGGCTGCTGTCTACCCTTTATGCTTACGGCATCCCCGGCGAAACCGATCCGATTTTCTCAGATTCTGCCCTTCTTGAGGATACGAACGATGATAAAGATCAATAAAAAAGCGGCGCCTCGCATTCGCGAGGCGCCGCAGTTGTCTGTCAGTGCTGGTTTTCGGTGGCTGCTTCCGGTTCCTTGCCTGTTGCCGGAACGCTTTCAGCCGCCGCAGTGTCGGTCAAGTCGGATTCCGATTGTACAGGGGAGGTCGCAAGAGCCGGCTGTTGCTTTCGATCGTTTTCCTGTTTTGCCGCAGCAACGCAGGCTGCCAGAGCGGTTGTTAAGCCAATGGCGGTCATGGCGGTACGCTTTTTTCCGTCAAACAGCGAGCCGAGCGCGGTGACAGCCATGGAAATCATTAACATGATTGCGGGGACTCCATTCATAATACCACATCCTTTTCTTCAGTATACCATATGTTCCTGCGTATGAAAAGGTGAAAATGTCATTTTCGATCTGTTTTGCTCGATTTTCTGTTTGCGTTTTTCCGGTAAACAAAAAAGCGATAGCAGATGGCTGATGGACGCGTTTTTTTGCCGGCAAAACCGGGAAAAATCTTGTATTCCGCCTCCGGATGCTTTATAATAAAAAAAATGTCGAACGGGAGCGGATGCTGAATGAATGCGTTAGAGCGAAAGATTATGGAACAAGGTGTTGTGGTCGGCAAAGATATTTTAAAAGTCGATATGTTTCTGAATCATCAAATCGATGTGGAATTGATTCGGCAGATGGGTGAGGACTTTTACGCATATTTTCGGAATAAGCCGATCAATAAGGTATTGACCGTTGAAGCATCGGGAATTGCCATTGCCTGTTTTACGGCGCTGAAATTCGGCGTACCGGCAGTTTTTGCCAAAAAAGGATATCATAAAAATGTCGGTTCCAATGTGTATTCTGCCGAAGTGTTTTCTTTTACCAAAGGCATTTCTTACCGAATTACTGTTATGAAAGATTATCTGACGAAAGATGACCATGTGTTGTTTGTGGATGATTTCCTTGCGAACGGCGCTGCGGCAGAAGGAATCATGCAGATTATTTCACAGGCAGGCGCAACGCTGGAGGGAATCGGCATTGCCATTGAAAAAGGATTCCAGCCAGGCGGTGAAAAGCTGCGGGAAAGAGGAATCGACCTGTATTCTCTTGCAATCGTCGATCAGATGGAAGAGGGAAAAATCACTTTGCGGGAGCATGAACAATGAAGGGCGTACGCGTGCTTTCCTGTTTGATGCTATTGGTTCTGCTCTTTACCGCCTGTCAGCCGGGCGTGGAGCGCGACCCGCAACAGGAGGGAACCACCGCGCCGCCGGAAGTCCTGACGGAGGATATGACGGTTTATCAAAAATTCGATCATATCAACTGCGCTTTCTTTTTTGAAGACAGCGAAAAAACAGAAAATCAAATGATATCCGCTGCTGCCGATCTCTGTATGTCTCGTGATCGCTATCGGCTTGTGAAGGTTACGAAACAGTTTGGAATAAGTTCATCCGATTTTGTGTCCGCGCGCAGTTCGATGGATACTGCTTTGAAAAATGGCAGTGAACTGCTGTTTGCCGCCGGGCCGGCATTTTACCCCATCTTGCGGGAACTTGCAGTTGAATACCCGGATGTTATGTTTTTTTGTTTTGGGACAAGGGAAACCAATAGCGCCGATAACTTGTTTTCCATAACCTGTGACCTCTATGAGGGATTTTATCTTGCCGGGCTGGTAGCCGCCGAAGAGTCGCGCAGCGGCAGAATCGCTTATGTCGCCGATACCGGGACTCCTCGGGCGGATGTGCTGCTTTGCGCCAATGCCTTTGCTTTGGGCGCGAAGGCACTTGATCCCAATGTTTCAGTTGCTTTTTCTACCGCTGATGAAAACAGAAGCGCTCTGGCCGAAGTGCGTTTGCTTGCGGCAAACGGGTATGATTTTTTTGCCGGAAATTTTTCGGAAGAGGTTTGCCGTCAAACCGGTGAACGCGCCATTTTACTTGCGCCTCCAGGAGGGGCGGAAGAAGGGGCTTTTGGTACGGTAACGGTCGATTTGTCTGAAACGGTTGCTTCCGTGCTGGAAGCGGCGGCAGATGAAGTGCCCCAGACCGATCGGTTTGTGGGAATCAAAGAGGATGTGATCTCTCTTAACCTGAGCGAGAGTGCATCCGAGGAAACACGCACGAAGGTCGCTGCTGTTTATGATGCGCTTGTAAGCGATCGCTTTGCTGTTTTTTCGGGTTTTCGTCCGGGGTTTGATGAAAATTTTGAAATGACGCTGGAACCGGCGGCGATTCTCTCGCCGGGCGGAAGCGAACTGGTTCCTTCCGGCGAGCAGATCAGAAATCCGGCTTCGCTGTTTGCGGTGTCGACTGTCGCCGGACTGACGGAAAGAGGGTGAGCCGATGAAAGCGGCCATTTATACATTAGGCTGTAAAGTGAATACCTGTGAATCCTCAGAAATCGCTTCGCTTTTGCGCCAGGCCGGCTGGCAGATCGTTACAGAAGACGAGCAGGCGGACGCTTTTGTCGTGAATTCCTGTACGGTAACAGAGGAGAGCAGCCGAAAATCCAAACAGCTTTTACGCCGTCTGCGCCGATCGAATCCGCAGGCGGTACTGGTTTTGACCGGATGTTATGTGCAGGCGTTTCCGGAAGAGGCGGCGGCCTTGCAGGAAGCGGATCTTGTTATCGGACACCGTGAGCGCGAGTCGCTGCCCCGGCTTTTAACGCTGTTTTTACAAAACCGGGAATCGCTGCGGCTTATCCAGCCTCATGAAAAGGAAGAACCATTTTCCGGCGGTAATACGGCGTCTACTGAGGGGCATACCCGGGCTTTTTTGAAAATACAGGACGGCTGCGACCGTTTTTGCTCTTATTGTATCATTCCTTACGCGCGCGGGCGCTCCCGCTCCGCTTCTCTTGAGCGGGTTCGGTCGGTTTCGCGTGCTTTTGCCGCGAATGGGTACCGCGAAATCGTGCTGGTCGGCATCAACCTTTCTGCTTTCGGAAAAGACAGCGGGGAAGGTGATTTGGCGGATGCGGTTGCCGCTGCGTCTGAGCCGGCGGGGATCGTGCGGGTTCGTCTGGGGTCGCTGGAACCGGATCATCTGACTCCTGACTTGCTTGAACGCCTGAGCGCCTGCCGGAAACTCTGCGGCCAGTTCCATATTTCTCTGCAATCGGGATGCGACAGCGTTCTGCGCCGGATGAACCGTCATTATACGGCTGAAGAGTATGATACGCTGACACAGCGTCTGCGTGCCGGTTTCCCCGATTGCTCGCTGACGACCGATGTGATCTGCGGTTTTCCGGGGGAAAGCGAAGAAGAGTTTGCCGAAACGGTGGCATTCGTGAAGAAAATAGGCTTTGAAAAGGTGCATATTTTCCCTTATTCGCCGCGTTCGGGTACTTCGGCAGCTCGACGGGACGGACAGATTCCCAAACACGAAAAGCAAAAACGCTGCGCCTATCTTGCAAAAATAACGGAAAACAGCCGCACAGCTTTCTTTGCCGCTCGGTTGGGTAAGATCTATGATGTTCTGTTTGAAACGCAAAAAAACGGTCTGTGGCATGGATATACGGAAAATTATATTCCGGTTGCCGTAAAGAATGAGGGAACAGAAAGCCTGCGGGGAAAAATTTTGCCGGTTCGCCTGTCCGCTCTGTCTTCGGATGGCTGTATCGGCGAACGATTGCCGGATGAAACGGAAAATTTGTGAAAAAGCTTGCTTTTTTTGGATATAGCGGTTATAATTTAATCAAAATCATCAATTTTAAAAAAGAAAGAGGTCGTACTATGAAACGCGTATTGTCCGTTTTTTTGGCGGCGCTGCTTTGCCTGCTGCCGGTTTCCGTCTGCGCATATGCGGTGACAGACGCCACCCCGGATGATGTTTGCTATGTGACGCTTCCGAAGTCTTACGCCTATACCGTCGAGCCTTGCAAAGGGTATGATTTGTATGTCAAAAAGGGCGACAGCTTCTGCTTTAAGGTGATTCCCGCCGATGGCTATGGGCTGGATATGGCGCTGGTTTATTACTATCCAACCGATGTGACGAATACGACGACCGGCAGTGACGGATATTTTAGACAAGAGCCTTTCTTCAGCACAGAAGACGCGGTTTACACGATTGATTCTGTTACCACGGATATTACCATTGCTGTTGAAAATACCATGCAGTCGAGCCAGTCCAACTTCTTCCGCACCCTGATGGAGTTTATCCATATGATTTTTGCTTTTATCGGCAGAATTTTCGGTTTTGATGTGGATAAGCCCTTCTGATTACGCTTGTAAAAAAAGAAAAATGGATCGAGGCACACTTTCAAAGGAAGTGTGCCTCGATTTTTTCCGGCAAAAGAAATCCAACTTTGTTTACATAACAACTTCTGCTATTGCAGCAGGATCCGATATACTTCTTCGCACAGCTCGTCCAGATGCTCCAAAAAACCCTTTTCCAGGGCACGCGCCTGTTCCTTTGCAGGAACGCGGAAGGAAAAACGCATCAGTCGTTCCGTCCCTTTTCCAACGCTTAAATTGACTTCGTAACCGTCGTCAAGCTCTTTTGTTTCAATTTCGTTTTCTTTGGAGCGTTTTTCCATGGTGGCATGGTACATGGCACGGCGAAGCGCCTTTTCCCGAACGCTTTTGGGAAGATCCGTCATCAGTGTTTCGGCGATATGCTTGCCGTTTTCGGTGGCGGAATAACGCTCTGTGCCGTCTGCAAGGACGGTTTTTTCGGCGTTGCCCTGCTCCACCAGGGCATCTGCCGCGCTGGTGACTTCAAAAAAATTCGCAAGTCCGTCTTCACAAAGCGTGTCGGTTAATACTTCTTTGGACACCGGCTCGCCCAAACTTTTCAACAGATAACAGACCAACAGCCGTACATCGGCGGTTGTCATCATACCGCCCGGCTCCACGCCCTGACGGAACGCGTCATATTCACGCATTTTGCCCACCTCACAGGGTAGAAAGATCGTAAGGGGTTCGCTGATAAACGAAATAATTCAGCCAATTGGAATACAGCAGACTGCCTGCGCCGCGCCAGCGAATCAGCGGCGGTTTTTCCGGATCGTTATTGGGGAAATAGTTATAGGGCACTTCAATGGGAAGCCCTTTATTGCGGTCGCGGAAATATTCCAATGCAAGGGTATTGTTGTCATACTCACAATGTCCAAAACAGTAAAAATTACGGCAAGCCCGATCGGCAACCAGATGAATGCCCGCTTTTTCAGAATAGGCGAGCAGGGTAAGATCCGGTTCATTGGTGATATCGGCGGCATTTATTTCGGTGTGGCGGGAATGCGGTGCAAAAAAAGTATCGTCAAAGCCGCGCAAAAGCGGATGCTTCAGATCCAGCGGCGTATGCTCAAATACGCCGAATACCTTTTTGGGCAGGGTGTGCTTTTGTATACCGTAGCGGTAATACAGCCCTGCCTGTGCGCCCCAGCACACATGAAAGACCGAATAGACATGGCTTTTTGCCCAGTCAAAAATTTGGCACAGTTCCTGCCAGTAATCGACCTGCTCGTATTCCAGCAGTTCGACAGGCGCGCCTGTGACGATCATGCCGTCAAAACGGCGGTCCTTGATGTCGTCAAAGGTCTTGTAAAACTTGAGCATATGCTCCTTTGGCGTGTGTTTTGCTTTGTGCGTCGCCGTTTGCAAAAGTTCAACATTTACTTGTAGGGGGGTGTTGCTCAAAAGACGCAGAAACTGTGTTTCTGTTGTGATTTTTGTGGGCATCAGATTTAAAATCAGGATTTCAAGCGGGCGGATGTCCTGATTTTGCGCCCGCTGTTCACTCATCAAAAAGATGTTTTCATTTTCCAAAAGCTGCCATGCGGGCAGCTCGTTATCGATTTTTATAGGCATAAAATCACCGGGTTATAAAATCATTTGTTTTCTTCCAGAATTTGCGCCAGTTCCTGCATGAAGCTGTTCAGATCCTTGAACTGGCGGTAAACGGAAGCGAAGCGCACATAAGCGACATCGTCGATCTTTTTCAGCGCCTCCATGGCAAGCTCGCCGATCTGCAAAGTCGTCACTTCTTTTTCCAACGAGTTTTGCAGTTGCAGCTCGATATCGTCTACGGCTTTTTCCACTCTTTCCAGGGGAACCTGCCGCTTTTCGCAGGCCTTCATCATGCCGTTCAGCAGTTTGTTGCGGTCAAAAGCCTGCCGGGAATTGTCTTTCTTGATGACGATAATCGGCGTGCTTTCAATGATCTCGTAGGTGGTAAAGCGTTTGCCGCAGCGCATACATTCCCGCCGGCGGCGAATGCGGGTATATTCGTCGGTGGGACGCGAATCAATGACTTTGCTTTCTTCAAAACCACAAAACGGACATTTCATATTCTTTCGCTCCTTTTTGTTGAAGCAGACGGTGAACCGCGCTATTTTCAAATAGTAGCACAAACGCGCAATCTTGTCAAATAGTGAGCGAAGAGACGGGCAGAATGTAAAAAAAGTCTGCGTTTGTTTTGGGATAATATACAAAACTCTGCCGGTAAAATTTTTTATTCTATTGTATATTGACTTTTCGGGCGGAATGTTTTATCATTTTATTGTACAGTACCGTCATGTTGCCCGGATGATATCCGGCGCGAACTGTGCGAATACTTTGGAGGTGCAATTATGAAGAAAACCCGAAAACTCCTGAGCGTGTTTCTGGCGTTTGTCCTTGTGCTCGGTACCATGTCTACCGCATTCAGCGCTTCGGCTGCCGAGTATTATAAAGTCAAGGATTTCCGTCTGAATGCGGAACAGTCCGCGACACTGCTTTTGGATTATGTTGACGATATGCTTGCCGATATGGCGGCTACTGATGCGAATGGCGGCCGGTTACAGGTCGAAATTCCGGTTCTCGGCGACATCTTGATCGATTATTCCTCTATCGACAGTGCGCTGAGCACAGTTTATTCCACGCTGGATAATTACAAGTGGGGTCTCGGGCTGCTCGGTGACGCCGGCGATTTGAAATTCGATATGCTGAAAGGCGTTCAGCGCAGCGGCGGCGACCTGGAGCTGGTTTACGCACTGCTTGATTTCCTGAGTGCGAACTCCGGCATCATTGTCAAGGCGCTTGACGGCTCCCTGAGCCTTGGCGCGGCGAATACCTTCATTGATGTCAATGAAGAGATTGCCAATATGATCAGCGAACAGACCGGCGGTCAGGCAAAGGATATTCCCGGCATGATCCGCTATTTCCTGTATGACGCGATGCTGAGCGGGAAACTCGGCTATCCCGCCACCATGAGCGAAGCGGGGCTTTCCACGGCGGATGAGATTCTGAATACCTTCCTGAACGCTTATCTGACCACCGATGCGACCACCGATTTTAATGGTAAGGCGCTTCTGCCTTCCCTTGCCGGTAAAATCAATGTCAGCAGCGGCAGCGTTTATGATTTCCTTGCACAGGCGATCGAGGCTGCTTATGCCGATCTTGCGCAGACTCCGTTTAATAACGATATCAAGGCGCTGCTGCTTGAATATGCCTGCGGCGCAGTCAAAACCGATGTGACCGCTACGGTAACGGACGAACAGAAAGCACTTGTTGCCGAGAGCGACACGAACCCTGCAACTGCGCTGACTTCTTCCGGCTTTGCAGCGGTTGACGGCGGATATCTTTTCCGCAGCGGCGAAGAGTATTTCCTGTTTGATACCTCCGCTGTGAACTCCATGTATGAGGTGTTCGATTTCAATTACAAACTGCCTGAAACGCTGGATATGATCGCGGATGACGGAACCATGACTTCCAAGATTAACGATATCCTCGGTACCGTTGTTACGACTGTCCTGAGTGATAAATACGACAGCGCAGTCAACTGGCAGATGGGCGACAATGATCTTCTGGTTACCAATCTTGCCAACACCGCAAAAGCGATCCTGCCGGTGTGCCCGGACAGCTTCTTTGAAGGCTTCCTGGATCAGGCGACGATTGATCAGATCAAGAATCCCGCTGCGGACGCCGATCCGATGGAACTGATTAACTACTTTGTAAATGTTCTGGTTCAGGTTCTGGTGCCTGATGTCAGAAGCGAGCTTGCCGATGCCGATTCCTTTATGGAAGTCGGAGCCGTCGTGGCGAACCATTATGCCAAGACCGTATCCCCGACCATCGACTATTCCGATGAAATTTATAACGGTGAAAAGATCGCGGATAAGACCGATGAAGAATGGGTCGATATGCTGATGGATCTGGGTATGGAAACGGCGGTTTATTATCTTGACCTTTCCACCAATTTTGATGTTGACACCGATAAGATGGCTGAGTATAAGACAGCTGCTGCGTCTGCCGGTGTGACTTTGGCAGACTTCCTGCTGGATGATGTTGTTGACTGGGCGTTCAGCTATGCAGACGGCGTATTTGCCGCAGGCGATGAGCTTGCCGGCGAAAGAGGCGTTTATGACGGCAACGGCGGCTGGTATAAACTGAATGTCATCATCAATGATATGTTCCCGTTGCAGTTCCTGAACGGTACTTCTGAAAATTCTGAATTTGCCGTTGACATTGAATATGCCATGAATGAGATGATCTCCAAGGCGCTGAATCTGGATGTTGCCGGTGCTGTTGCTGTTATCGCAAGAAATAACAACGAAGGCAATATTCTCAACGACACGCCGGTTACGGCGATTTTGAAAGTCGTTCAGGGCCTGATCAACTCCATCCTTCCCGGTGTGATCGATTCCAATTATTTGCAGAATGTGGAATCCTTTATCAGCACAGGCAGTCTGAAGTCGCTGGTTCAGAATCTTTTGACCGCGCTGGACAGCAGAGCAGATAAGATCCTGCCTGCGGTGCTTCCCATCGTTGTCAGCTTCCTTGATGATTTTGTGGACGATACTTCTCTGGTGCTGAAAGCCTATGAGAATACCGAAGAAAACTGTGTTGAGTTTGTCAGCATTCTGTCGCAGAGCTATGCCAAGACCTTTGGCGTTGCTGACGGTGTTGCCAGCGGCTCTCCTGCAAGCGTTACCATTAAGAGAGCGGGCACTTTAATCGCCGGCGGCAATTATATGAAAGAAAAAGGCCTTGATACCCTTACCCTGGCGGATGCAGACAATGCAAATGTATTCAATGTCGTAACTTATAAGATTTATACTGACAACGCGACAGCGGAAAATGACGGGTATTACACCTTTAATGCCAAAGTGACCGGTATTAACGAGTTGGCCGAGGACAAAGAGTTCTATGCGATTTCCTATATCACTTACCAGGTCGGTCGCGCGGAACAGACGGTTTATTCCGTTAACGGCTTTACCATCAATTTGGATGTTGCCGGCTGAGTCTTTGTAAGAAAAAGAAAAGATCCTCCGGGGGTTCCCGGAGGATTTTTCCCATGTTTAAATGTTTTTTTATGCGCGACCCCGTTTTGCAGGGGAGATCATACGCATTCTGTGAATGGGGGAAACTGCCGAATGAGTGAGGAACATACGATTTTACAACAGGTCGCCGCCGCTCGCGAAAATCTACAGGCGGCGGATCGGCTGATTGAATCCTGTATGCCGTTTATCCGGGGTGAAACAGCAAAATTTCTGAAACGCCCGCCCATAGACGGTCAGGATGATGAAATCAGCATCGCCATGATTGCGTTTTATGAAGCAATCGGGTCATATTCACGGCTGCGCGGTGCCTTTTTTCCTTACGCGGCAACACTGATCCGTCACCGGCTGATCGATTATTCCCGAAAAGAGAAACGGCATAAAACGGTGTTATCCTTGGAAACGCCAGCGGATGAGGATAGAACCATCGGCGATACATTAGAATCGGAGAAAAACCATCAGGAAGAGTTTGTTACTCGTGATGCGACAAAAGCGGAAATCGCTGAGCTGAGTGAGCAAATGCGCATGTTTGGTGTGGATTTAAGCGATGTTGCGGATAATTCCCCAAAACAGAGGCGAACCTTGCAGGCGTGTCGGAAAGCACTGGAATGCGCCCTGCAAAACAAGCGTTTGCTGGAAGATTTTCTACATAGTCGGAAGCTGCCGATTTCCGCTTTGAGCGCGGCAAGCGGTGTCGAACGAAAGACACTGGAACGACACAGAAAATATATGATTGCTCTTTTATTGATTCATACCAATGGATATGAAATGATTCGGGGACATATAAAACAGGTTTTGCAAGGAGGCGTCAAAGCATGAAATATCTGGTAATGGAGATCCGAAAAGGGTATTGTGTGCTGCTGGATGAGGAAGGACGCTTCTGGAAAGCAGCGGATCTGCGATACGAGGTCGGGCAAACGGTAACGGATCCGGTTTTGATGAAACAGACATCAGAAACCGTAAAAAAACTGCCTCGTGTTCTTGGCAGTGCCGCCGCGGCCGTTGCCGCCTGCTTTTTGCTGCTCTTCGGCTCAAGCTACTATTATCGGAATATCGCGCCCTATGCTTCGATTTATCTGGCAATCAATCCTGAAGTTCGCATTGAGCTGAACCGAAAAGGCGAAGTGGTTCGTTTGAGCGGTGTAAACGCTGACGGCGAAACTCTTTTGCAGGGGTATGACGGCAGGGGAAAAGATAAGGTCGCCGTATCTGATGAATTGATTGAGCTGGCGATTCAAAAAGGCTTTTTGTCTGAAGGTGGGCAAGTTTCCTTTTCTATTGACGCGCCTGACGAGGTTCTGTTCCAAAATTATGATTCTGAACTACGCTCTGTGGTGACAAGTCATTTAGCAGGAAAGATGACCATTACCATTACGATCACCGATTCGTCCGGTGCATTGGAAACAGCGGATCAAACAGCTCCCAGCGCCGATTCAACAGTATCGGCAAATACGGCGCCGACACCGACTGTGAGTGCGCCGAGTACGACGGCGGGGTACAGTACGGAGCCGACCCGTCCGGCAACCAGCGTGGTAAAGCCGACTCGCTATGACGACTGGGATGATGACGATGATTGGGATGATGACGATGATTGGGACGATGATGACGATCGGGACGACGATAACGACCGGGATGATGACGACGATTGGGACAACGACGATGACCTGGATGATGACAGAGATCTGGATGATGACGACGATTGGGACGACGATAAAATAAAAAGATAAAAAATTTTTTATCCGACCCCGTTTTTGAGACAAGCCCCTGCGTAATCTATGAGTGTAAGGCGAAAAACCGGTATCTTACAAAAAACCGGTGAATACAAAGCCCATAGATTGAAAGGAGCATCTATATGAATTGGAGAAGAAAATTATTGGTAGCGGTATCTTCCCTGGCTGTGCTTGCCGCAGTCCTTCTTGCCGGCTGTTCAAACCCCGCAAGTGTTGCCCTGAGCGACACAGGACGATTGATCCTTCGGGTCAATCCTGAAATTGAAATTGCCTATGACCAGAACGGCAATGTGTTAGAATTAACCGGCAAAAATGCCGATGGAGAAAAAATTGTTTCTTCCTATACCGATTATGCCGGACAGTCTTGCGAAACGGTACTTCGGAACCTGGTTCAGCGAATTGGCGATGCCGGCTATTTTGCCGAGGAAATTGACGGCAACGGCAGAAACATTGTGATCCAGATCGAACCCGGATCGATCCTGCCGGAACAGAGCTTTCTGAGCGATATGAGCAACACCGCTCGCGATGCAGTAAAAGGATTCCAGGAACAATCCGGCGTTGTAACCATTGATGAAAAAGATTATGACCCTGCCTATGCGAAAAACGGAAACGCTTCCCCGTATATTACCGAAGAGAAAGCCCGGGAGATCGCCTTGACACAGGCTGGTATTGACGATGCCGTTTTTGTAGAGAAGGAATACGATCATGATGACGGCACGCCGGTTTTTGAGCTGGACTTTGTTGCTGACGGTGTGGAATATGAATATGAGATCCATGCGGCTACCGGCGCTGTCCTCAAAGCTGAGCACGAGCCGGTTCGTGCAGATAAAACGCCAGTGCAAAGCACAACATCCGCGACTGTTCCTGCTGCTGTGACGAATGCACCCGCTTCCTCTTCTGCGGGAACAGCTTCTTCTGCGAATCGCATCGGTCTGGAAAAAGCAAAGACCATCGCCCTGAATCACGCCAATGTTTCCTCTTCCGATGCCCGTTTTACCACGGCAAAGCTGGATTATGATGACGGCAGAGCGGAATATGAGCTGGAATTTACAGCGGACGGCGTTGAATACGATTACGAGATCCACGCTGTCAGCGGGCAGATTCTCAAGTCAGAGCGCGAAACGATCAGACGGCCGGCTTCTTCTGCCGAACAGAATGTACCGAAAACCATTGCTGCCCCGTCGGTAACGACAAACGCTTCTGCAAATCGCATCGGTCTGGAAAAAGCAAAGACCATTGCTTT
>CALWIU010000051.1 GCA_944380845.1 uncultured Clostridia bacterium
AATCAGTCGTATTTTTCGATATGCACCGTTGCAATTGCCGACTGGTTCGGCTCTCCGGTAATCAGATCCTGCGGCGCCGGCACAAGCAGCATAAATCCGTCTTTTCCATATCGTTTCGCATACCCTTGTGCATAGGATTCTTCCACACAGATATGCTGAACCTGTCCGATCACCATAGCCGCAATCCCCGCGCCGCTTACATCCTGCACTTCTTTTAAGGTACATTCCATGGTAAGAAACGCTTCGTTGATTGCAGGTGCGTGAATGGTTCTGGCAGGGGAAACCGTAAAGCCGCCTGCCGCAAACTCGTCATCGTCCCATTCATTGTGATGAATGGTAGTTACCAGCTTGTCGTAACAGCTTATGGGCAGAAAGTTGATGCAGAAGCATTTTTCCCTTTGGATATTGGCATAGGTATGGGTATGCTGATACAAGTTGCCCATCACCGCAAAGAAAGCGGTTTGATCTCCGTGAAAGCAGCTCCATGAATGAAAGCATACATTCGGCTTGCCGTTTCCTTTCCAGGTCGTAACGGCAAACAAAACGGTCGGTATGCCTGCCGTCACTTCAAGATGGGAGAACAGTTCAAATTCTTCCGGATAAGCGGGTTTAAAATACGACGGAAAATCCCTTTCAATCTCTATCTTCATCGCTGCACCTTTCACATGGTCATATTTTTCTGTATCTTCCATAGCAGGGGGAATCTTCGGGCAGATTGCCGCTTTCGGTTTTCCCATTCTGCCGCTGCCCGGCGGCGGAAAAGGGCGTGGTTGTGCTTTTTGTTTTTATTTGCTATACTGTACCTTATACTGTACCTACCGCCGGCGCCGGCGCTGCGGCAGGCGGGGCGCTCTGTGCAGCAAAAAAGCCAGCAAGGAGAATTTCGACAAAATGAAAATGATTGTTACGGTAAACGGGCAGCATTTTACTGCCACCCTCGCGCAAAACAGCGCGGCGGACGCTCTGGCGCAAGCCCTGCAGCAGGGAGCGCTTTCCCTTTCTCTCCGCGATTACGCCGGGTTTGAAAAAGTCGGCTCTCTGGGGCGGCGATTCCCCGCCGGTGACAGCCGCATGACGGCTCGTCCGGGGGATCTTATGCTTTATCAGGGCAATCAGCTGGTTCTGTTCTACGGTTCCAACACCTGGAGCTATACCCGATTGGGACACATCGACGATCTCACCGGATGGGCGGAAGCTCTCGGCGGCGGCGATGTGACCGTTATCCTTTCCCTGAAAAACTGACAAAACACCCCTGCTCCCAACGCCGTCTCCGCCTTATGGCACGGAGCCCGCGCGGCAGGGGAAATGATACCGCCTGCTTTTTTCCGCTGTTTTTTCCTTCCATAATAAAAGGAAAAACAAGCGGGAGATTCCTACATAACAAGGCAGCACAGGGGGCGATTTTCTGTCTATTATCCTTGACCATCAATTACAAGAACAAATACCCCACAAAACGACTTCATTCCCAGTCCTCTATTATCATGATGAGCTGGGAGAGCTGCCCCATTGGGCGGGGCCGTTCCACTGGCACCCGGACTTTGAAATCGCAACGGCGGCAAGCGGCGTGCTGGATTTTCAGGTCGGGCAGCAGCATATCACGCTGAACGCCGGCGACAGCATTTTTGTCAACGGAAATATGCTGCACCGCATCCGACAGGTATCCGGCGAACAGCCCGACGCCGTACCCAACATCCTGTTTTCCGGTGCTGCCGTCGCTCCCGCGCACAGCATCATTTATCAGAAATACATTCATCCCATCATGCAGTGCGATTCCCTGCCCTTTGTCGTCTTTCGTCACGAAAACCCTTCGCATGATGAAATCAACCGTCTGATCCGGGATACCTACCGCCGTTTGCAGGAACAGGCGTCCTGTTATGAAATGGCGGTGCAGCGGAACATCAGCCGCCTGTTTGAGTATATTTTCTGCGCTTTGGACCGGCTCCCGAAAGCGGAAGCCACGCGCATACAGATCAGAAGCCAGATACGCTTCCAGCAGATGATTACTTTCATTTACGAGCATTATACGGAGCCCGTCACGCTCAAAGAGATTGCGGACGCGGCGCATATCAGCCGCAGCGAAGCCGGACGCTGTTTCACGACCTATATGGGCTGTTCCCCCGTTGACGCGCTGATCCGGCACCGCCTGAAAGCAGCGTACAGAATGCTGAATGAAACGAACCTTACCCTTCAGGAAATCGGCTTTGCCTGCGGCTTTCATTCCGTCAACTACTTTAGCCGCAAATTCAGGGAAATCTATGGCTATGCGCCCGGCAAAAACAGAAAATTGGGTAAATAGTGCTTATTTCCGGCTTTTTTGTGCCTTTCTTTTGTCGTAACATGATGATATAATACCTGTCAAAAAGCATTGGTTCGACTGGGAAAGGAAACATTATGACAACGCAGAAAAAGTACAGAAAAACCCTTTTGGCCTGCTATCTCGGTTTTGTGACGCAGGCCATCTCCGCAAACTTTACCCCGCTTTTGTTCTTGACCTTCAAGAGCACTTACGGGATCAGCCTTGCGCAAATCGCGCTGATTCCGATGATTTTCTATTTCGCGCAGCTGCTCATTGATCTTGCCGCGACCAAATTTGCCGACAAGATCGGATACCGCGCCTGCGTGGTGGCGTCTCAGGTTTTATCGGCTGCCGGACTGCTGTCCATGACCTTTCTGCCGGAATGGCTGCCCGTCCCCTTTGCGGGCATTTTGATTTCGGTCGTGCTTTATGCCATCGGCAGCGGGCTGATCGAAGTGCTGGTAAGCCCGATCGTCGAAGCCTGTCCCTTTGAGAACAAAGACGGCATGATGAGTCTGCTTCACTCCTTCTACTGCTGGGGCGCTGTGGGCGTGATTGCCGGATCGACCCTGTTTTTCGCTGTCTTTGGCGTAGAGCATTGGAAAATTCTGACGATCCTCTGGGCACTGGTGCCGTTATACAACACGATAAACTTTATAAGCTGCCCGATGGAACGGCTGGTCGAGGACGGAAAGAGCATAGAAGTCCGGCAACTGCTCAGACTGCCGCTGTTTTGGCTGCTCCTTCTTCTGATGATCTGCGCCGGCGCGTCGGAAGCCGCCATGGCGCAGTGGGCGTCTGCTTTTACCGAGTCGGCGCTTGGCGTTTCCAAAACGGTGGGCGATCTGGCGGGCCCCGGCCTGTTTGCCGTGTTCATGGGCATATCCCGGTTGCTGTACGGCAAATTCAGCGAAAAACTGGATCTGCGCCGGGTCATGCTGTTCTGCGGCGTGCTGTGCGCCGGATGCTACCTGTTGGCCTCGCTGGCGGCGTCCCCGGTTTTGGGCTTGGCCGGCTGCGCCCTTTGCGGTTCGGCTGTCGGCATTATGTGGCCGGGATCGATCAGCATCGCTTCCCAGAAATGCCCCAAAGGCGGCACGGCAATGTTCGCCTTTCTGGCGCTGGCAGGCGATCTCGGCGCGACCGTAAGTCCCTCGCTTGCCGGCCGTTTGGCGGAAATGGCAGGCGGCAACCTGAAAGCCGGTCTGCTTGCGGCAACGGTATTTCCCGCAGTGCTTGCCCTGTGTTTGCTGATCCTGAAAAAAAGCAAGTCCGAAGCAGCCGTGACAGGCGCAGGACAGCAAAGCTGAGCCCCTCGAAAACCCGGTCGGAAGCCCTCTTTCCGCCGGCTACCGAACAAAAGAACACGGCACTGACGAACCGCCGCTCGTCAGGGCTTTTGTTTTATTCTTCCGTATTTTCTTCTTTTTCGCCTTTTGCCCGGCGCACTTTCAGATCCGCCATGATTTTGGCGTGCATTTTTTCATCCAGTTTATAGCCGTGGAGCGGCAGCGCCTGAAGGATGCAGCCGACCGCCGGAACCAGTGAAATCAGGATGGTCAGCGCAAGGGTGATATCGGGATATTCAGCTGTAAAATTCAGCGCATCCTTTCCTGCCGAAATGGCGTTTTGCAGGTTTTCGATCCGCTCGCTGTAATTGACGATCC
Source organism: uncultured Clostridia bacterium (assembly GCA_944380845.1). Classification (GTDB taxonomy): domain Bacteria; phylum Bacillota; class Clostridia; order Oscillospirales; family Acutalibacteraceae; genus RGIG2774. The sequence continues at coordinate 3,964 of CALWIU010000051.1, forward strand.
AGAACACCGCGTAAGTGATGCCGAGGGTGATGGCGTTGGTCAGCTTGGAGCTGAAATTCAGCCCGCTCAGATAAACGCCGTCGTACCGCGCGCCGGTTTTCCACTCCATATAATCGATGCTGTCTTCGATCATGGTCGTGCCGTACACCGAGGGGAACCCGTTGGAAAAGCCCGCTATAAACAGACAGACAGCGATCAGCACCAGCGAAAAGATGCTGTCCGTGCCCAGGAAATGCGCGATCAGGAAAATCGAGCAATAGGGAATGACGCAGAAATAGGAAACATATTTCAGCGTCCTGATTTTTCCGAATTTTTTGCCGCAGAAATTGCTGGACGCCATGGCGATATAAGTACCCGCCAGGAACGGACCGCCAAGCAGGATCAGCCAAAGGGTGTAGTTGCCCCCGTCTGCCAGCACCCACATACAAAAATAGATGCCCGCGCTCATCAAAAGGCCTCGGGTGCTGCCCAGAATATTGACCAGCATGGTGCGGATATAATAGCCGTTTTTGAACATCAGTTTCAGGCTGTCGGCAAAGGAAATATTGTTTTTTTCGACAACCGGCTTTACCCTTTCACGGGTATAAATAAACGGAAGTTTCATGAGGACGCCGCCGACGACGGCGACAAGAAGCACGGTGAAAAAATACCCCTGCTGGTAGGAATAATACTCGTAACCGATTTTTTCCGAGGCGCCTTGGAACCAGCCGATGTCCATGGAAGCGAAAACATTGACCATCGGTTCAAAGGTCACGGTGATCACCGCCGAAAGGCCGCCGATGATTCTGGCGCAGGAAACAAGATTGGTTCTTTTTTCCGCGTCCGGCGTCATCAGAGAGGTCATGCCCCAAAGCGGGATATCCCCCAGCGTGTACAAAAATTCCCATCCCAGCCAGGTGAAAATGACAAAGCAGATTTTCGGGATGTCGGACAGGCTTTTGATGGGGATAAACATCAGCACCGTAAAAATCGCGACGGGGATCGGCACATACTTCAGGTACGGCCGGCACTTGCCCCAGCGGGAATGGGTTTTATCCACAACCGTACCCATCAGCAGATCATTGAAAGCATCCCAGATGCGTGAAATGACGGTGATCGTCAGCAGTGCCGCCGCAGGCACAAAGATAACCGTCGAATAAAACACGCTCAGATAGGTATTGATCATGGTGTAAATCAGGTTCTGCCCGAACATGCCCAGCGAAAAAATATTGCGCTCTTTTTTGGAAAAGTCGCCGATGTCCCGTTCCGCCGCAGGAAAGGACCATGTCAGCAGTTTTTTCAGTTGATTCACAGCGTTGCCCCCTTCTCAGCAAAAAAATATTTGTTAAATTTAACAAAAACGATCATACCATATATATTTTTTTGTGTCAATGGGTTGAAAAAATTTCTGTGGTATTGTATGATTGACCAAACAGGGAAAGGATGAAACCAGATGAAAAAAACCGCCGTGCCTCCTGAAAAGCAAGCCACCGGCCCCCTTGACAGTCTGCCGATTTTACAAATTGCCAAAGAACCGCTGCTTTTGAAAAGGCTTTCGCATTTGAGAAAAGCGATTTATACAAAAATCGCCCTGCCGGCTGTCTACTGCGCCGGAAGCAGGGAGCCTGTCGCATGGCAGGATCGCAGGCAGCTGACCTATACCAAAATAAATACCGGCGAGAAATGGGCGGATCTATACGGCTGTGCCTGGTTTCAGATCATCGGTTCGGTGCCCGAAGCTTACCGCGGCCGTCATGTCGTGCTGCGCATCAACATCGGCGGCGAAGGGCTGGTTTACCGGGAAGGCGAGCCGGTCTGCGCAATTTCGCATATCACCGACCCGACGGATTTTCTGTCCGCCTCCCACGGCAAATCCGTCATTGAGCTGAAAGAGTTTCTGAATGAAAAAGGGGAATTCTGCATCGATCTGGACGCGGGCTTTAACGGGCAAGTCATGAACTTGCCCGTCGGCAAGGGAATTTTCGGGTATGCGCAGGTTTCGGCGGTAGACGATTCGGCAAAGGAATATTACTACGACTATCTGACAGTCGCCGTCCTTTTTGCCGCGACAAAAGAAGCCGGGGAAAGAGCCAGTCTCAAAAACGCGCTGGATCTTTCATACCGGCTGGCAAAAGCCGGCGAGAACAAAAAGGCGCAGGAAGCCCTTGCCCCCATCCTTTCGGGCGAACCGCAAAAAGACTTTCTGCTGACCGCCGTCGGTCACAGCCATTTGGATCTGGCGTGGCTCTGGCCGGTTCGCGAAACCATACGAAAAAGCCAGCGCACCTTTTTAAACCAACTGCGAAACATCGAAGCCTATCCGGACTATATCTACGGCGCCAGTCAGCCATGGCAGTTTGAACAGATCAAAAAAACCTGTCCCGCTCTTTTTGCGCGGATCCAAGAAGCGGTCAAAGCCGGACGGATCGAATTGCAGGGCGGGATGTGGGTCGAAGCCGATACCAACCTGTCAAGCGGCGAAGCGCTGATCCGTCAGCTTTACTACGGCAAACAATTTTTCAGGGACGAATTCGGCGAAGAGGTGCTGACCTGCTGGCTTCCTGATGTTTTTGGATACAACGGGAACCTGCCGCAAATTTTGAAAAAGTCGGATATCCCCTATTTCATGACCATCAAGCTGAGTTGGAACGAACACAATAAATTCCCGTACCGCTCCTTTCTGTGGGAGGGGATCGACGACAGCCGGGTGCTGGTGCATATGCCGCCCGACGATTCCTACAACAGCTGCGGCAGTCCCGCCTGTGCAAAACACGCCTATGCCAACTACCCCGAACGGGAGATCACCCACGCCGCTCTGGTCGTTTACGGGGTTGGCGACGGCGGCGGCGGCCCCGGCGAAGCGCACAATGAATTTGTCAAAAGGCAAAAGACCCTTCGCGCCAGCCCCAGGATGATAACCGGCAAGGCCTCTGATTTTTTCAAACAGCTTTCCGCGTTCCGGGAAAAGCTGCCGGTTTACAAAGGTGAACTGTATCTGGAAAAACATCAGGGAACTTACACCACCCAGGGTCGGAACAAACGGCTGAACCGCCTTGCCGAATATGCGCTTCAGGACATGGAAGCGCTGTGTGCCATGGCTTATCTGCAAGGCATGGAATATCCGCAGGAAGCGATCGACCGCTGGTGGAAAGAGATCCTGCTTTACCAGTTCCACGACATCATTCCCGGCAGCGCCATCACCCGCGTGTACGACGAAAGCCGGGAACGCTACCGTCTCATCCTGTCGCAAATTGCCGAGAAACGGAAAGAGGTTCTGCGCTTGCTCTGCGGCAAGGGCGAAAAGGTCATTGCCTTCAACCCCACCTCCTTTGCCAGAAGCGAAAGAACGCCGGAAGGTGTGTTTTCCGCCGCGCCCTACGGCTTTGCCTTTGCGCAAACCGGGGAAGAATCGTCTCTGCTGAAAGCCGACGACGATTCTTTAACCAACGGCATTCTGACGGTGCATTTCAACGCGGACGGGGAAATCCTTTCGCTGAAAGACGCCGACGGCACGGAATACGCCGGGGCGTATTTGAACCGGCTGACGCTGTATTCCGACCCTTACAAATTTTACAACGCCTGGGACATCGACTGGGAATACGGGAAAAAGAAAAAAACGGTTTTGAAAGCCGACTGCTTTACGGTCTTTACAAAAGAAAACAAGGTGACTCGAAGGAACCATTACCGCCACGGCAAAACGCAGATTCTTGAAGAGATTTCGCTGACCGCCGGTTCGGATGTGGTGGAAATCTCCGTAAAATGCGATTTTCATGAAACCTTCCATATGCTGCGCGCTGATTTTCGCCCCAATCTTTCCTTTGACACCGTAAAATGCGACATCCAGATGGGAACCATCGAGCGATCCGCCAAAGAAGAAACCCCGCTGGAAAAGGCGCAATTTGAAATCTGCGCGCATAAATATGTGGATGTTTCCGATTCGGAAATCGGTTTTTCCCTGCTGAACAACGGCAAATACGGTCACCGGGTCAAAAACGGGCTGATCTCGCTGAACCTGCTGCGCTCCCCTGTTTATCCCGACCGGCACGCGGACCGAGGCAAGCACGAATTTACCTATGCGCTGTATGGGCACCGGGGCAAGCTGTCGGTCGAGACGCTGAAACGGGCGTACCAACTGAACAAGCCTTTGTTGCAGTTCACCGGCGATCATCTCCCCTGTCCTCTGGTCAGATCCACCAATGAAACCGTGGTCGTGGAAACCATCAAAAAGGCGTACGGGAAAGACGCCCTTGTCATCCGTCTTTTTGAAAGTCAGGGGAAAGAAGCCGTCACCGGCATCGAAACCGGCTTTTCCTACCGGGATGTGCAGGAAGTCAATCTGATGGAAGAGCACCCGCAGGCAGTCGAGACAGATTCCCTTGTTTTTGCTCCTTTTGAAATCAAAACATTGCTGTTCACCCTGTAAGTCCCACGCACACCCTTTTGTATGCAGCAAAAGGGGTTCACCATGAGCTGAACAGCCGAGAGCAAAAGCCCGGAACAACCGGATCGGCTGTCTCGCCGTGAGAAACAGGAAAACGCAAAAAAATATCTGCTTGACAAAAAGGCTTTGACGACTGGCTGTACCTTTGTACGGCTCCAATCGCCAAAGCCTTCCTTGATCCGCATTTCCTGCCGTCCGGAGGTTTCTTCGCCGGAAGCAAAGCGGATTGCGGTTGCGCTCTTTTCAGCGGCGGCGTATAATAAAGATAAAAACAACGGAGGGGATCGGATGAAACACGCGGATCTGCATATGCACAGCCTTTGCTCAGACGGCACCGACACGCCGGCTGCCCTGCTGGAAAAGGTTCGGAAAGCGAACCTTTCCTTTTTTGCGCTGACCGACCATGATTCCATGGACGGAGCAAAAGAGCTGGCGGGAATCGCTGAAAAAACAGATGGATGGATCCCCGGCGCGGAGTTTTCCTGCCGGGTGGGAGAGCAGAAATGCCATATTCTGGGGCTGGGGCTGGAAATAACAAGCCCGGAGCTGGCGGATTTTTTCGCCATGCTTTCCGAAGCAAGAAAAAACAAGCTGAAAAAGCGGCTCGCCTATCTTGCCGACACCTTCGGCATTGTTTTTTCCGAAGAGGAACAGAATAGCCTTTTTGCCCTCCGGGTTGCTGGCAAACCCCACATCGCCGCTCTGCTGGTCAAAAGAGGGCTTGCCCCGACGCTGGCGGACGCGATCCGAACCTATCTGAGCAGCGGCGCACCGGATCAGAGAGTGCCGGCGCGGGAAGCGATGGAAGCGATCCACCGGGCGGGGGGCGTGGCGATTTGGGCGCATCCCTTCGGCGGCGAAGGCGAAACGCTGCTGACCCATGAAAAATACGCCCGTTGCAGAGATTTGCTGATACAGGACGGGCTGGACGGGCTGGAATGCTTTTATTCACGGTACGACAATGCGCGCTGTTCTTTTCTGGAAGCGGACGCAAAACGACTGTCTCTGCTGGTCAGCGGCGGCAGCGATTATCACGGCGGCAACAAAAACATCCCCCTCGGGCGGCTGACCAGCGAAGATCAGCCGATCAGCACAGACCGGCTGACGGTTCTTGACGCGGTTTGCCGCCGCTGAACAGGAACCGGCACAGCCTGTTTTTTTTGATTATTTTTCAGCAAGATGAACAAATTCACAAAATGTTCACCATTCTTTTCGGGAATGGTGCTACAATTTTACCAATAAAGTTCAGGATTTTTTCTTTATATTTTGTATAATTCCTACAATCAATGTATAATTATGATTAGGTTCTTCAAATATATTCATCTTTCAAAGGGGGGGCATCATCTTGCAGGAACTGACCTTTTATCTGGTAACCGATCCGCATTATTTTGCAACCGAGATCGGCGCAGAGGGCGAAGCCTATGAGGCGCGCAGCCGGGTCGATCAAAAGTGCATTGCCGAAACTGGCGCGATCATCGACGCGGCGTTTTCGCGCCTTGCCGAGGACAGGGACACCCAGCTGATCCTGATTCCCGGGGACTTGATTTTCAACGGCGAAAAGGCAAGCCACCTTGGGTTCCGGGAAAAATTACGAGCCCTGCAAAAGGCGGGCAAGCGGATCTTGCTGATAACCGCCCGCCACGACTACAGCGACTGGTCCTGCGGCTACCGGGGCGCAGAAGAAGTCGAGGTCGAGCACACCGAACGAAGCGAACTGCGCGATTTGTATGCTGAATTTGGCTTTTCCGACGCCATTGCCACCTGGGAAGGCGATGGCTTAAGTTATGTGTCGCAGCTTGCGGACGGCGTGCGTCTGCTGGCGCTGAACTGCGACGGCGATACCCGATCCTTTAAAGGGCTTTGGCCGGAACAGCTCGAATGGGCGAAACAGCAGATCGAAAAAGCCCATGCCGACGGGCAGTATATTTTCGCCATGACGCACTATCCCCTGCTGCCGGGCTCTGCGGTGATGAACCTGATCGGCGACGCCAAGCTGACCGACTGGGAAAAAACCGCCGATTTTCTGGCGGATGCAGGGCTGGAACTGATTTTTACCGGGCATATGCACATGCAGAGCCTGACCGAACATCTTTCCGCAAACGGGAACAAGATCACCGACATCTGCACCGGTTCGCTGGTCGGCTGTCCGGCGTATTACCGAAAGGTCACCCTGTCGCCCGACGGCACGGTAACGGTGCATTCGATCCCAACCGGTGAATTTGACTGGAAAGACAAGGGCGATAAAACTTCCGCCGAATATTTCCAGTGGCGGTTTGACCGCATGATCACCGACCTGATCGACGCAATGGCTTTTGATTTTCCCTTTTTTGCCGCCAAATTCGGCGGTGAAGAAAAAATGAAGAATGTCCGGGGCGTTGTCACCTTCTTCGGCAAGGGTCTGCAAAAATGGACCATCGGTTCGCTTGCCCGGCTGTTGTGCATCAAAGTCGATCCTTCGGTCAGGGATATTCTTCTGAAAGACATCGGGCTGGCGTTTGTGCGGAACATCTTTGTCGGAAATGAACCCTATGTAAAAGGCACGCCGATTTATGACGCCATGGAAAAGATACTGAACCGTCTTTCCTTTGTCCTGAAGCCCCTCGGCAAAAAACTCGGTGAAAAACAACCCGTTTTGCGGGATCTGAAAACCTTTATTCTGTCGATGATCGGCGACGAGGATCAGCGGGATTACGAAGCCGTGGTCACGATCCACAAATAAAAAAGCACCTGTTTTTCTTTCGCATTTATTTTTTCCCAAACAAGGAGGTCTTTCCATGGCAAAATCCAAAGCGCCCGCACAGACCGTGACGCCGCCCGGCGAGCAAAAATATCTGGCAAAAAAAGAATGGATCCTTTACTTACTGGCGGTGTTTTTCTACACGACCATGACCGGTATGATCAACGAGTACCGAAAGGCGTATCTGGTGGATATTCTGCTGCTGCCGAACAGTGCGATGTCGTTTTTTAACACCTTTACCGGAATTGCCGGGTTCTGTCTGAATTTTGTTTACGCTATGATTCTGGACAACAAAAAACCCCGCAACGGCAATAAATTCAAGCATCTGGGCATGCTTTTCGCCATTCCCTGCGGCGTCATCACGGCATTGATCTTTTATATCCCGAACTTCATTGCCGAAAACCCAACGGTGCTGCTTGTGTACATCTGCGCGCTGGCGCTGATTCAGGGGCTTTGCTTTTACTTTGGAAACACCATCAACATGGTGGCGGTGGTCATGAGCCCCAACAGCCGGGAACGCGAACAGCTTTTATCCTTCCGTGGAATTTCCAGCGCCGTGGGCAATTCCGCGCCGCTGGTTGTGGTGCTGGTGGTCGGCGCCATCATCAAAAGCGTGCAGGGCGCCGAAAACAACGCGCTGAACTACCTGATTTCGGCTGTCCTTTGCAGTCTGGTCGGCACCATCACCATGCTGCTGGCGCTCGGTGTGGTCAAAGAGCGCATTCCCTATAAAATCGAAAAGAAAAATCCCCTCAAGGGCTTTTCCGATGTGCTGCGCAACCGGCACGCGCGCATCGTTCTGCTCAGTGAATTCCTGAAAAATTTCCGCGGCGTCTGCACCTTCATGCAGCCCTTTATCGCCGCCGCCATGCTCGGCTCGTCCAGCCAGACGCTGCTGTTCGCCCTGCCGGTCGGCATCGGAACCATGGTCGGAATGCTGGTCATCAACGCCCTGCTGAAGTATTTCAACAGCCGGGTTCTGTATATCGCCTCGGGCTTTTACTCGGTCGTTGTCAACTGCATCGCTTTCGGCGTCGGGTATATCTATTTGACAAGCGGAAAAAGCTGGCTGAACATCCTTTTCATTTTCTGCCTGTTCCTGACCGGCATTCAGTTCGGCGCGTCCAACCTGCTGCCCAGTATGTTCAAGGCGGATATCCTTGACGACATCGAGCTGGAAACCGGCAAACGCATGGACGCGGGCATTGAATTTGTCATCGGTCTGGGCTCGACCGTCAGCGGCATCATTGCCAGCTGAATCGCCCCCTATGTCCTCTACGGTGAAAACTCCATCATCGGCTATGACCAGGGACTGGCGGACGGCACCGAACAGGTACTGAAAACCAAAATCATGCTGCTGTTTTTCTACACCGTAATGCACGGCATCATGATGCTGCTTGCCGGCGTCCCCTTCTTCTTCTACAAACTGACCGGCGCCGAAAAAGAGCGCGTACACAAAGAACTGGTAGAAAAACGCGAAGCGCTGGAAGCCGCCGAACGCGGTTCGGAAGTCGAAATCGATACGGAAGAGCTCAGCCAATCCGCGAAAGAACCATAAACCTGCCTGCGAAAGCAACGCAAAACCGCCCTCGCAAGAAGCCTTTGCGCTTCCGTTGGGGGCGGTTTTTCTGCGTTTTCACAGGGGGATCCTTTGCTCCCGCCTGCTTATAAGGTGCGGCAAGCCGTGGCTTCGTACCCCGCCGATTGAACGGCGTTGATCAGCGCTTCATCCGAAACCGTTTCATCTACGGTGACAACGGCTTCCTTTTTTTCCAGGCTGACATCGCAATCAGTGACGCCGGGTACTTTTTTGAGCGCTTCGGTGACATGAGCCACGCAGTGCGCGCACATCATTCCTTCAATGGATACCATCTTTTTCATGGAGGAATCATCCTTTCTTTCTGTTTGTATATCGGAACGCCCGCAGGCGGTTTCCTGTGCAGGGACGAGTGTAACAGGGCAGCCGGTTTCCTGTGCAGGGACGATCGTAACAGGGCAGCCGGTTTGACACGCGGTTTCGGGCTGTTTTTCCGGTTCGGCTGCGGCGGCTTTGGTCTTGGGGCGGAAGAAGCGCAGGCGCAGCGCATTGGTAACCACGCAGACGGAGCTCAAACTCATGGCGGCTGATCCGATCATCGGGCTGAGCACCAGTCCGAAGGCGGGATACAGCACCCCTGCCGCAAGGGGAATGCCCAAAATATTATAAAAGAACGCCCAGAACAAATTCATCTTGATGTTGCGCATGACCGCACGGCTCAATTCAAAGGCGGTCGCCGCATCCAGCAGGGAACTGTGGGTCAGCACCATGTCGGCGGAATCCATGGCGATATCCGTACCGCCGCCGATGGCAATGCCGATATCCGCCGCCGTCAGCGCGGGCGCGTCGTTGATGCCGTCGCCGATCATGGCGACTTTATGCCCTTCCTTTTGCAGAGAAACGACGATTTCCTGCTTGTCGGCGGGCAGCACCTCGGCAAACAGGCGGTCGATGCCCAGTTCCTTTTGCACCTTTTCCGCCGCGCCCCGGTTGTCGCCGGTCAAAAGCACCACGGTCAACCCGTTTTGGTGGAAACGGCGGATCGCTTCCCGGCTGGTGGAACGAATGGTATCCGCCAGCGCGAAAACCGCCAGGATCTTTTTTTCATCGGCAAAGAAAATCGGTGTTTTGCCCTGCTTTTTCCATTCGGACGCCGTTGCCAGCGCCGGATCGTCAGGCGCCTGCAACAAGCCCTTTTGGCGCAGGAAGGCTTCGTTGCCGGCAAAATACCGGACAGAATCGAGAGAGGCACTGACCCCACGACCCGATTCGGAAGAAAAATCCACCGCCTCCATCGGGGCAAGCTGCCGTTTGTCGGCTTCGGCAACAATGGCGCGTGCCAGCGGATGCGCGCTTCCCTTCTCCACCGCCGCCGCCATGGCAAGAATGCTGTCCTCTGAAAAACGCCGGTCTGTCACGGCGCAATCCGTTACCGACAGCACGCCGGTTGTGACCGTTCCGGTTTTATCCAGCACGACCGTATCCGCTTTGTGCAGGTTTTCCAGACTTTCGGCGGACTTGATCAGAATACCGAGCTGGGCGGCTTTTCCGGTGCCGACCATGATCGCCACCGGGGTGGCAAGCCCCAGCGCGCAGGGGCAGGAGATGACCAGAACCGAAACGGCATTGGTCAGCGCGAAGGAAAAACTTTCGCCCGCCAACAGCCATGCCACGGCGCATACCAGCGCAATCGCCATGACCACCGGAACAAAAATGCCGCTGACCTTATCCGCCACCCGGGCAATGGGGGCTTTGCTGCTGCCCGCCTGCTCGACAAGACGGATGATCTGCGAAAGGGTCGTATCTTCGCCGACTTTTTCGGCTCGGTAATGGAACGAACCGTTTCCGTTGACCGTGGCACTGATGACGGCATCCCCTTCGGATTTTTCCACCGGCAGGCTTTCGCCGGTCACAGCGGACTGATCCAACGACCCGGAGCCGCTGATGATCGTGCCGTCCGCAGGCAGACGGTCGCCGGGACGGATCACGATTTCATCCCCGACGCGAATATCAGAGGAAGGAATCAGCGTTTCTTTTCCGTCACGGATGACCGACGCGGTTTTCGGGGACAGATCCATCAGCTGATCCAGCGCGTCGGTGGTTTTGGCACGGGAACGGGCCTCCAGATATTTACCGACGGTGACCAGCGTCAGTATGGTTGCCGCCGATTCCAGATACAGCGAATGCGCATACCCTGCGACGGCTTCCATATCGCCGAAACCGGCATAATGCGCCAGCGCGGCGGTCACATAGATACCATACAAAAGCGAAGCGCCTGAACCGACCGCTACCAGCGTATCCATATTGGGCGCGCGGTGAAACAGCGCTTTCAGCCCCTGAATGTAAAACTTGCGGTTAATAAATACCACAAACAGCGTCAAAATCAATTGCAGCAGCGCGGAAAGGGGCAAACCCTGCGCGCCTTTCAGGAAAGAGGGCATCGGCAGCCCCATCATGCCGCCCATGGACAGCACCATCAGCGGCACCAGCAGGATGATCGAGCTGATCAGGCGCTGTTTCATGTTTTTCTGCTCATCCTGCGCCGCCTTTTTCGCCTGTTCCCGGCGGGAGGGCGCGCCGCTTTTTGTCTGGGTTTGCGGCAGAACCGGCGATGCGCCGTAGCCGATGGACTGCACCGCCTGTATGATGCTGCTTTCATTGGTCACCGCGGGGTCAAACGAAACATCCATACTGTTCGCCAGCAGGCTGACATTGACCGATGACACGCCGTCCAGCGCCGAAACTTTTCGGGTGATATTCGCCTGACACGCCGCACAGCTCATGCCGGTGACATCAAACTTTACCATTTTCATAAAATTAACCTCGAACGGAACTTATTTTAATTTGCGGATCAGATCCATCGCTTCTTCCACGATTTCGGCGTTCCCCGCCTGGATCTGCTCGACAACACAGGTTTCCATATGCTCCTGCAAAACACGCATACCGATCGATTGCAGGGCGCTTTCGGCGGCAGCAATCTGGATCAGAATGTCCTTGCAATAGCGGTTTTCATCCAACATACGGCTGATCCCTGCAAGCTGGCCGGAAACGCGGTTCAAACAGCTTTTTAACTGGCGAACGGTTTCTTCGCTGCGGGGGGTATGTTTGGTCTGGCAGCAGGATTCCATCAGTTTTCCTCCTTATTATACCCCTTGGGGGTATCTTTCTATCCCACAGTATATACCCCCTTGGGGTATTTGTCAAGACTTTTTTGCAAAAAAAATCCCGCCGCACGGGGCGGCGGGCCGAAAACGCAGAGTAGGGATCTCAGTCATCGGTTCCGGTTCTTTCTTCGCGCTTCATCTGAAGCTGACGGGTGACATCTTCCATATAGCTGCTGTCCAGTTTATAACCTTTGGCATAGATCACAAACGCCAAAATGGTGACGATGGACGGCAGGACGCACATCAGGATGCGCATTCCCCAAATGGTGGTTTCGGTCTGGGGGACATTTTCCACATACCCGAAAAGGGACAGTCCCACACCGATGAACCAGCCTGCCACTGCGGAGGCGGTTTTGACCAGAAGGGTCTGGAAGGAAGCAACGATGCTTTCGTTGCGCGTGCCGAGGCGCAGCTCGCCGTAGTCGATCACATCCGCCAGCATGACGGTGGTAGCGCCGAGGGTCAGGCCGGAGCCGAGCTTATACAGCAGTCCGCACAAAATAATCAAAGGAATGTTGGTGGGCGCCACAAAGCCGAAGATCAACAGGGCGATCAGTCCCACGGCGGGAATGAAGCTGGCAAGAACAAACACTTGCTTGCGGCTCAAGACCCGGGACAAAAACGGGAACGCGAACAGGGCGATGATTTCCGCAACGGAAGCGGCGGTGGTGAAGAAGGAGAAAAGATTTTCTTCTCCGACAACATATTTAAAGTAATACATGGCCATGCCGCCTGCCAGCTGAACCAGCATATTGTACGCCAGCACCACGCCGATATACACTTTCAGCTGGTCATTGCCGACGATCACCCGAATGGCGCTTTTCAGGGAAATGCGCTCTGCTTTTTTGCCGCTCTGCGCTTCCAGACAGCTGCGGTCCTTGACAAAGAACACGGCAACCAGAATGGTAACAATAAACACGGCGCAAACAATCAGCGACAAAGAGGAATACCCCTTCGCTTCGTCGCCGCCGCCTAAGGCGTCGCGCAGCGAGATGCCGAACGCGCCCATCAGAAGCCAGGCGGAGCTGGCAAAAATGCGGGGGATAACGGACATCGATTCTCTTTCCTGCTTGGTTGACGACAGGGACGGCAGCATCGACCAGTACGGGATATCCATCACGGTGTAGCTCATGCCCCAGAGGATATAGAAAATGGAATAATACGCATACAGAGCAAAGCCTTCCAGATCCGGGCGGCGGAACATGAAAAGCATGATTGCCACGTTCAGCAGCGTACCGATGAGGATCCACGGGCGGAATTTGCCCCAGCGCGTGCGGGTATTGTCCACCAGGAACCCCATCATCGGGTCATTGACGGCGTCCCACACACGGGCGACCAGAAACAGATTGCCTACAAAAAAGGGAGACAGCCCTACGGTGTCGGTAAAATAGATCATCAGGAAGGTGGAAATCATGGAATAGCACAGATCTTTACCGAGGGCGCCTACACCAAAACATAATTTCTTTCCCATTGTCAGCTTCATACAGTGTTCCTCCAACAAAATGTTATCAAACCTGTTTTTACTCTTTTTTTGCAAACCGAATCATGGTGCTGGCATAATCGCCCGTCAGGCGAAGCGCCAGTCCGTGACGCATCAGATAACCACCGCTTTTTGTGATCTCCCCTTCCTCCGTTGTCACTGTGTAAACAGATTCTTCTTCCAGACCGCGCAAACGAACCGTTGTGCCCCGGTGCCCGACGCGGCTTTGCGGCAGAAAGGCAAACAGCACCCCTTCGCTTTCCTTCAGATACTCATAGAGAAAATAACGCTCGCAGGACGGATTTTCCAGCCGGTAGAAGGTTCCCTCCTGTATGATGGGGCGGATCTGCTTGTAACGGCGGATCATTTCCTTTGCCAGCTCCGTTTCCTCCGGCGTAAATTTCAGGATATTGCAGCCGATGCCCAGACTTCCCATCATCGCGCTGTGGAACCGGAATTTCAGCGGAATGACCCTGCCGGACAAAAAGTTCGGACAGTCGGTCACCCATGCGCGCATGGCTTTGATCGGATAGATGCGGGAATACGCATCCTGGATATACAGCCGGTCATACGCATCGGTATTGTCACTCGTCCAAAAATCGTCAAAGATGCCGAGAATGCCGTAATCGATCCGCCCGCCGCCGGAGGCGCACGCTTCAAAAAGAACATTCGGGTGCTTCTTTTTCAGCGATTCGACCACCTCATAGACCGTCCGGATATGCTTGTGCCAGACATCCCTTTGCGGGCCGGTCTGAGAAATGGGGCGGTTGGCATCCCATTTGATATAATCAATATCATAGCGCGTCAGCAGATTGTCAAGCATGGTATAAATGAATTCGCGCACTTCGGGTCTGGTGGCGTTCAGCACATACTGCACCCGGGAAGTGTCGGTCACCCGCGTGTCATAATGGTAGATCCAGTCCGGGTGCGCCTGATAGAGCTGCGCCTTGGGGTTGACCATTTCCGGCTCGACCCAGATGCCGAATTTCATGCCCAGCGATTTGACCGCGTCGATCAGTTCTTCCAGCCCGTTGGGGAACTTGCCTTCGTTGACATACCAATCCCCCAGACCGTTCTGGGTACTGTGGCGTTCACCGAACCAGCCGTCGTCCAGAACGAAAAGTTCCGCTCCCAGCTCCTGTGCGCGGTGCGCAAGCTGGATCTGGTCACGGCTGTTGACATGGAATTCCGTCGCTTCCCACGAGTTGTACAGCACCGGCCGAAGCCCCGCGCTCATGATCCGCTCACGCGCAAATCGGTGCAGATGATGCGACATCGTTTCAAATCCGGACGCCGAATAGCCATACAAAATCCCGGGCGCTTCCAAACGCTCACCGGGGGCAAGCTCCAGCAGCCAGTCGTGATCGTTCAGCCCCATTTGCACCAGCGTTTCGCCGTACTGGGTCTGCTCGACAACGCCGCTGAAATTTCCGCTCACCCGCAGCGCGCCGAAATACACCTGACCGGTTGTTTCGGTGGCACCGCGATCCAGCACAAAATAGGGGTTGTGATTGTGGCTGGAAATTCCGCGCCGATTTTCAATGACGATTTTGCCGTAACTGACCGGCTGTACAAAGCGCTGCTGTTCCGCGCCCCAATGGCCATGGACATTGGAAAAAGTCAAATTTTCATACGGGATATGGAATTGCGCGCTGTGCAGTTTTTCGATCCAGACCGGCTCTTCGCTCTGGTTCTGCACCGTGACGCTGCGCTCCATCAGGTCATACGCGGGATACACCGTATACCGCAGGTCGATCAGGAACGCGTAATGTTCATCCCGCAGGTGGAGAATCAGCTCTTCCCCCGTTTCGGTTTGGCGGATATCGTACCCGCAGTACCGGTACACGAGCTCGCGCGTACCGTCGGCAAACATCACTTTTAAGCAATGCTCCTTATAGCGCAAGCCGCCATGCACGGGAAATTCCTCCGGTGTGATCTCCAACACCGGATCGTTTGTGGAAACCTCGGTCAGCACCGGCATTTCCAGATCTTCGGCGCGCGGCAGCCTGCCGCCCCAGTACAGGTGACGAAGCAGACCACGGTCATCAACGCCGAAAACATAGCTGGTGGAGTTGGTGCTGAGCAGGAACACGCTGTCCTTTTGAGAAACGGTAATACTCATTTCCTTCTCACGCCCATCGTTATTAGGATAAGAACAGCATACCATTCTCTGCCGTTGATGTCAACAAAATAACTATATATTTTTTATGAACATATCTATTTTTTATATAATAAGACAACAGTTATCAAAAAAGAAATCCCCTGACGCATGAAAAAAAAGCAGGCGATTCTGAATAGCAGAGACAAAAAAACAGGGGCTGTCGCACTAAGGCAGCCCTGCAAAAAGAAAAAACAACCGGGTGACCAGAAAAAGGTTGCCCGGTTGCCGCTTTCATAGTATAATTTAATTGCCGAAAAAAACACATAGAAAGCAGTG
>CALWIU010000052.1 GCA_944380845.1 uncultured Clostridia bacterium
GTACCGCCATGTCGCCAAAGTCTTCAAGCCAAAAGGGCAGCAGAGAAATTGGCGGTTCAGCCCCTTTCCCGACTGTCTGAAAACATGTGCCACTGGCACATTTTTATTAACGCCGAAACCCTCTCGGGTTCAAGTCCCTTATGGATAACAATAAAAAACAGCCCACACAGATGTGTGAGCTGTTTTTGTGGTGCGAGAGACGGGACTTGAACCCGTACGGGATTACCACACGCCCCTCAAACGTGCGCGTCTGCCGATTCCGCCACTCTCGCAGATCCTGTCGGAACAGTCTGTCGGAACAGTAAAGATTATAACAAATGCTTTCTGCCTTGTCAAGAGGATTTTTTACTTTTTTATGTACTGCGCTTTTCTGAAAAGAAAAACCTGTATTTTCGCATGATTTGTCAATTTATCGTCTCATCGTCTGATTTTGTCGTTTAATATTGACGCAGAAGGCAATTTATGCTATGATTTATAAGAGTTCGTTTGAGCGCTTGCGCCCTTTGAGCGATAGAGAAAGGAATGACAAATATGGACACAAGATTTGCCATCTCGCAGTATCCCGATGCTGCGGAGGTAACCCGTAAGCTCGACAATCTGATTCGTCAGCCGATTTACACGATCAGACCCGATGCTTTGAAGGAGTATGAAACGGAATACTATGGCAAAAAATGCCAGAAGTCCAAGGCAATGATCGACGAAGCCAAAAAAGCGATCCCCGGCGGCGTACAGCATAACCTTGCCTTCAACTATCCCTTCCCTCTGGTTTTCACCAAGGCCAGCGGCATGAAGCTGTATGACATCGACGGCAATGAGTATTTTGATTTTCTTCAGGCCGGCGGCCCCACTGTGCTGGGCTCCAATCCGCCTGCCGTGCGTGAAAAGGTTATTGAACTGCTGAATGACTGCGGTCCTTCCACCGGCTTATTCCATGAGTATGAATATAAGCTTGCTAAAAAAATCATCGACAATGTGCCTTCCGTCGATATGTTCCGTATGCTCGGTTCCGGTACCGAGGCTTGCATGGCGGCGATTCGTGTTGCCCGTCTTGCCACCAAAAATAAAAACATCCTGAAAATGGGCGGCGCATACCATGGCTGGAGCGATCAGCTCGGTTACGGTATCCGTATCCCCGGTTCTAAATTTACACAGGCGCACGGCGTGCCGCTTTATATCTTTAAGCACACGCAGGAGTTCTTCCCCAACGACCTGAACGATCTGGAAAGAAAACTGCGTCTGAACCAGCTCAGAGGCGGCACCGCTGCGGTCTTTATTGAGCCGGTCGGTCCCGAAAGCGGCACCCGTCCGCTGGATAAGGACTTTAACAAAGGCGTTGAGCGTCTTTGCCGTAAATACGGCGCTTTGCTGATCTTTGATGAGGTTGTTACCGGTTTCCGTATCGGTATGGCGGGCGCGCAGGGTTACTTCGGCGTATCTCCCGACCTGACCATCTTCGGCAAGGTCGTTGCCGGCGGTTATCCCGGTGCGGGCGGCATCGGCGGCAAGAGAGAGTATATGAAATATCTCGGCGCCGGTCTGGATGGCGACACCAAGGTTCACAAGGCGTTCATGGGCGGCACCCTTGCCGCAACGCCGATTTCCTGCGTGGCAGGTTATCACATGATCGACCAGATCGAAAAGAACAACGCCTGCCAGGTTGCCGGTCAGATGGGCGATCGCCTGATTGCCGGCTTGAACAAGCTGATCGACAAATATTCTCTTCCCTTCGTTGCCTTCAACCAGGGCTCGATCTGCCATCTGGAAACGGTTGGCACCATGCACTTTGCCATTGATTGGAGCAAACTGTGGCAGATCCCGCACATTCTTGACGAAACCAATGTCCGTAAAAAAGAAATGGAGCACATGGGCTGCGCCTATATGGCAGAAGGCCTTGTCACTCTGGCGGGCAGCCGTCTGTACACCAGCGCGGCTTATACGCCTGAGCTGATCGACGAGGCGTTGGCGCGCTTCGACCGTGTCTTTGAAAAGGTCGCCGTCAAAGCCTGAGGCGTTTCGCCGAAAGGATGAATACAACGGATGAAAGCGTTTTATAAAATAGGTACGGCGCTTTTGGCGCTCGCCATTTTTCCCGTGCTTATTTTCGCGCCGTTTGTAAAGATCATTGTTGTGTCGGATGTGGCGTCGTTCTTCAGTTCGACGCCCACCGTCCTTCTGGACAAATCCTACAGCCTTCTGGATCTTTACAAATTGTATACCGAAAACAAAAGCGTGTTGCAGCAGGCGGATTTTTCCTTTGCTTCGCTGCCCGATACGCTGATGGACGCGGTGCGCGTTCCCACCATCGTTTTTTTGAGCCTGTTCGCTCTTTTGCTGATTTGCGCGGTGCTGGTGATTTTCTTCGGCCTGTTTTCCAAAAACCGCCGGGGTGCCATGGTGCTTTCCGCCATCGGCGCGGCGTCGGCGTTCGGTATGAATATGTCTTTTAATGACATTGCAAAACCTCTGCTGAACGGCAGCGTCTCGATCACCGACCTGTTGGGTGAAAAACTGACCGAGCAGCTTTCCGGCGGCATGTCCGCTTTGGGCGATGCGCTGATGAGCCTGTTCGGCGGCGGTGAGCTGGTCGAAATCCGGCTTCTGGCGCTGAGCGGCGCGTATCTGTTCGCGCTGATGCTCTTTGCGGCGGTAATCCTCTGGTCCGTCGCCTTCACCCTGATGGAATGGGATAAAAGATAAAACAAACGCCTGTCGGTTCCCCGGCAGGCGTTTTTTTCTGCCAATGCGCCGAAAGCGCAGGGCAGGTTTTTTTATAATAGACAGGAAGAACCGGAAACGAAAAGAAAACGGAAAAACCGGTGATAAAAAGGCAGAGAAAACAGGAGCAAATCAGCAAATGCTTTCCAGAAAGTTTTTCGCGTCCATAAGCCACTTATGCGGCGACAGAATCAAGCCCTCGTTCAAAACGAAGTGAATGTAGGTGAGAGAAGCATATTCCAGAGAGTGCGCGAAAGCAGAGGAGACAATGTTGGAAAAAGGCGGGGTACCCTGTGAATCCCAGGATAATTTGTCTGCGAGAAACAGCGCCATGTCATAAGCGGATGGGGCTGCTTTCAATGTTGAATGGCACTCGATGGCAGATAATATGGCAGTGTCGCGAATGTTGAACATCTCTTTTGCAAATACCGCTGACAGACGCTGGTGCAATAGGAACGGATGTTGTTTTTCCGCCTCGTCGAGTTCCCAATTTTGGGAAATCGCATAGTCGAGCATATCTTGTGGCTTTACGATGTTAGAAACATCATGGAGCAGTGCGGCAGCTGAAACGACGGATTGATCCAAACCGAACTGAGCCGCTATTTTTTCACCTGTTTTGGTAACAGCCATGCAATGGGCTGCGGTTTCCGGCTTGCCATTTTCAGTCAGTAAATCCGTAATATCGGTTTTGAGGTCTCCAGATAAG
>CALWIU010000053.1 GCA_944380845.1 uncultured Clostridia bacterium
GGTTTAAACAGCTCCAGCGCCATTTCCTTGGGCAGGCCGCACTGATAGATTTTCAGTTCGGGGCCAACCACGATAACCGAACGGCCGGAGTAGTCGACACGCTTGCCCAACAGGTTCTGACGGAAACGACCCTGCTTGCCCTTCAGCATATCGGACAGCGATTTGAGCGCGCGGTTATTGGAACCGGTGACCGGTCTGCCGCGGCGGCCGTTGTCGATCAGGGCGTCGACGGCTTCCTGAAGCATTCTTTTTTCGTTGCGGACAATAATTTCCGGAGCGCCCAGCTCCAGCAGCTTTTTCAGACGGTTGTTGCGGTTGATGACCCGGCGGTACAGTTCGTTCAGGTCGGAAGCGGCAAAACGGCCGCCGTCCAGCTGCACCAGCGGACGGATATCGGGCGGGATCACGGGAATCACCGTCAGCACCATCCATTCGGGGCGGTTGCCCGACTGACGGAAGGCTTCCAACACCTCAAGGCGTTTGAGCAGGCGGGCTTTTTTCTGACCGCTTGCCTCGGTGAATTCCTCTTTGAGCTGGTCGCAGAGCGCGGGCACATCGATTTCGGCAAGCAGTTCGCGGATCGCTTCTGCGCCCATGCCCGCACGGAACGCGCTTTCGTCGTATTTTTCCAGATAATCTTTATATTCGGCGTCGTCCAGGATCTGGTATTTTTCCAGCGGCGTTTCACCGGGATCGATCACAATATATTTCGCAAAATACAAAACCTTTTCCAGATCGCGGGGAGAAATATCCAGCACCAGTCCCATGCGGGAGGGAATGCCCTTGAAATACCAGATATGCGAAACCGGGCACGCCAGTTCGATATGACCCATCCGCTCGCGGCGAACCTTGGCGCGGGTGATCTTAACGCCGCAGCGCTCGCAGACTCTGCCTTTAAAACGGATGCGCTTATACTTGCCGCAGTGGCACTCCCAGTCCTTGGTGGGTCCGAAAATGCGTTCGCAGAACAGGCCGTCGCGCTCGGGTTTTAAGGTGCGGTAGTTGATCGTCTCCGGCTTTTTGACTTCGCCGTAGGACCAGCTTCGGATCGTCTCCGGAGACGCCAGCCCGATCTTGATGGATTCAAAGTGAAGTTCATTATAGTTATTCTCGTTAAGCAATGACAATTCCTTCTTTCATAATACAGGATCGGTACGCCGAAGCGGATCAAAAGTCCTCGTCAAACTCATCGTCCGACGGCTCTTCTTCATCGGTAAAGAAGGGATCATCCTCCGGCTCGTCATTGTAATCGTTGAGATATTCGCCGGTGTCTTCCGGCTCATAGCCCTCAGCGCCCTCTGCGTCGTTCTGGACGCTGAACGCCTCTTCATCGGTCAGCGGCGACGAATCGCCTTCATCGTCATAGTCCTGTTTCAGGTCGATTTCCTCGTTGTTTTCGTCCAGCACCTTCATGTCCAGACCCAGTGCCTGCAACTCTTTTACCAGCACCTTAAAGGATTCGGGAATGCCGGGCTTGGGAACATTCTGCCCTTTGACAATGGCTTCATAGGTTTTGACCCTGCCGACCACATCGTCGGACTTAACGGTCAGGATCTCCTGCAAGGTATAGGCGGCGCCGTAGGCTTCCAGCGCCCAGACTTCCATTTCACCGAAACGCTGACCGCCGAACTGCGCCTTGCCGCCCAGAGGCTGCTGTGTAACCAGCGAATACGGGCCGGTGGAACGCGCATGGATCTTATCGTCAACCAGATGGTGCAGTTTCAGGAAGTACATCACGCCGACGGTGATGCGGTTATCAAATTTGCGGCCGGTGCGTCCGTCATACAAAACGCTTTTGCCGTCCGGCGACAGACCGGCCTGCTCGAGAGCGGCGCGGATGTCGTCTTCGTGTGCGCCGTCAAAGACCGGGGTCATGACCTTCCAGCCCAGTGCCCGTGCGGCATAGCCCAAATGCACTTCCAGCACCTGACCGATGTTCATACGGGACGGAACGCCCAACGGGTTCAAAACGATATCCAGCGGCGTGCCGTCTGCCAGGAAGGGCATATCCTCCTGCGGAAGGATGCGGGAAACAACGCCCTTATTGCCGTGGCGTCCCGCCATTTTATCGCCGACAGAGAGCTTTCTCTTCTGCGCGATATAAACGCGGACAACCTTGTTGACGCCGGGGCTCAGCTCTTCGCTGTTGGCGCGGGTAAAGACCTCGACATTCACGATCACGCCGTATTCGCCATGGGGCACACGCAGGGAGGTGTCGCGCACTTCCCTTGCCTTTTCGCCGAAAATCGCGCGCAGCAGGCGTTCTTCTGCGGTCAGCTCCGTTTCTCCCTTGGGGGTGACCTTGCCGACCAGAATGTCACCGGCGGTCACTTCCGCACCCACGCGGATGATGCCGTTTTCGTCCAGATCCTTCAGCGCGTCATCGCCCACATTGGGAATGTCGCGGGTGATGTCTTCGGGTCCGAGCTTGGTGTCTCTGGCTTCGGTGGAATATTCTTCAATATGAATAGAGGTGTACACATCGTCCCGAACCAGCTTTTCGTTGATCAGAACGGCGTCCTCGTAGTTATAACCTTCCCATGTCATAAAGCCGATCAGTGCGTTTTTGCCCAAAGCGACTTCGCCGCCTGCCGTAGCGGGGCCGTCGGCGATTACATCGCCCTCTTCCACGCGTTCGCCTGCGTTGACAATGGGACGCTGGTTCACGCAGGTGCCCTGGTTGGAACGCATGAACTTGATCAGCTCATATTCATCGACTTCGCCGCTGTCGGTCAGCACGGTGACCCGGTCGGCGCTGACTTTCGTAACGATGCCGCCGTGTTTGGCAACGACCACCACGCCGGAATCCACCGCCGCTTTATATTCCATACCGGTGCCGACGATGGGCGCATCTGTTTTCAGAAGGGGCACGGCCTGCTTCTGCATGTTCGAGCCCATCAAAGCACGGTTCGCGTCATCGTTCTCCAAAAACGGGATCATCGCCGTCGCGACGGAAACCAGCATTTTCGGGGAAACATCCATATAATCGGGAACGGTGCGTTCCACTTCGCGGAACTCATCGCGGAAACGAACGGTAACATGATCGCGGGCAAAGCGCTTATTATCATCCAGCGGCTCATTGGCCTGCGCAACAAAATATTCGTCCTCGACATCGGCAGTCATATAATCGACTTCATCCAGAACGCAGCCGGTCGCCTTATCCACCCGGCGGAAGGGCGCTTCGATAAAGCCATATTCGTTGATGCGTGCAAAGGTTGCCAAATAGGAAATCAGGCCGATGTTCGGACCTTCCGGCGTTTCAATGGGGCACATTCTGCCGTAGTGGCTGTAATGCACATCGCGCACCTCGAAACCGGCGCGGTCTCTGGACAGACCGCCGGGGCCCAGCGCGGAAATACGGCGCTTATGGGTCAGCTCGGCCAGCGGGTTCGCCTGATCCATAAACTGCGAAAGCGGAGAGGAACCGAAAAATTCCTTGATCGCGGCAACCACCGGACGGATGTTAATCAGCGACTGCGGGGTGACCTTGTCGCCCTCCTGGCTTTGCAGGCTCATTTTTTCCTTGATGACGCGTTCCATCCGCGCAAAACCGATCCGGTACTGGTTTTGCAGCAGCTCGCCGACCGAACGGACACGGCGGTTGCCCAGATGGTCGATATCGTCCACCGAACCGACGCCTTCGGCAAGGCAGTTCAGGTAGTTGATCGAAACCATGATATCGTCTACGGTAATGGTTTTGGGCGTCAGCTCACCGAGTTTCTCGCGGATCGCGGCGGAAAGCGCGTCCTTGTCGTCTCCGCAGGAAGCGAGGATCTCTTTTAATACGGTATATTTGACCTTTTCCTTGATGCCCAGCTCGCGAAGCTCATCGGCGGTAAACATGGGCAGATAGCCCTGCGCGTCCACCATGCCGTTGGCAATTACCTTAACGGTTTTGCCTTCCATATCGACAAAGGCGACGCTTACGCCGGCCTGCTCGATTTCAAGCGCCTTCTGTTTGCTGATTTTTTCGCCTTTGTCGGCCAGAATCTCTCCGGTTTCGGGCGAAACAACCGCTTCGGCAAGAACATTGCCGCGCAGGCGTTCGGCGATGCCGAGCTTTTTATTATATTTGTATCTGCCGACACGGGACAGATCATAGCGGTGTTCGTCAAAGAACAGGTTGTTCAAATGGGTCCGGGCGGAATCCAGTGTCGGGGGCTCACCGGGACGAAGGCGCTTGTACACTTCCAGAAGCGCTTCGGCGGTGTTTTGGTTGTTATCCTTATCGAGAGTCGCGCGGATCCGGGTATCATAGCCGAAAAACTCATCGATTTCGGCGTTGGAGCTGAGCCCCAGCGCGCGGATCAGCGTCGTGATCAGGATCTTGCGGTTTTTATCGATTCTGACATAAAAAATATCGTTCTGGTCGGACTCATATTCCAGCCACGCGCCGCGGTTGGGGATCACGGTGGTGGTAAACAGTTTTTTACCGGTTTTGTCACGGCTCATGCCGTAATACACGCCGGGCGAGCGAACCAGCTGAGAAATGATGACGCGTTCGGCGCCGTTGATGACAAAGGTGCCGCTTTCGGTCATAATGGGGAAATCCCCCATATAAACTTCGTTTTCCTTGACCTCGCCGGTATCGCGGTTCAGAAGACGGGCGGTCACACGCATGGGCGCGGCATAGGTGGCGTCGCGTTCCTTGCACTCCTTGACGGTATATTTCGGCTTATCGTCCAGACGGTAATCCACAAAACTCAGCACCAGATGCTCCCCGTAATCGGTGATGGGGGCGCTGTCGCGCAGGACCTCCCGCAGTCCCTCGTCAAGGAACCAGCGATAGGACTTTTTCTGCACCTCGATCAGCTTGGGCATCTGCATGATCTCGTGGATCTTACCGAAGTTCATTCGGGTGGTTTTTCCCTGCTGGACGGGCGTTACATTGACCATACTCTTCACTCCGTTCCGGATCGGCTCGGCACAAGGAAACAACGGGGAGCCCTGACATCCGCCCGATGGGGCGCCCGATGTTTTTACGCAAGCGAACACATATCCATGATAAAGTTAGATAGTAATTGTAGCACCGGGCAGAAAAGCTGTCAACAGAATTTTGGCAATTCGATGCCTCCCGGCGAAAAGTAACTTTACCACGCCGCCGGGCGTATTAAAAAAGACGGGAAGAACCAACAAAAAATCCCTTCTTTTTCCTTATAGATATAGATAAGACAGCGAAGAGGCGAAACGAGCCCATTCCCCGGCGCCCCGGTTTCCCGCAATCCAAAACGGAAACAAACCCGTCATCCAACCCTACCAGAAAAGAACCGAATCATCTCTTCCCCACCAGAAAAGAACCGAACCATCCCCTTCCCCACCGGCTGGGGACTGCTCCGGTTTGTAGCTGCTAATCAATGCACAAAACCGCCCGGCTGTTTCCCCGCCCATTCGGCAAAATCCCTCATACGCCCATTGTGCAAAATCCCTCATACGCCCATTCGGCAAAATCCCTCATCCCTTTTTAATTTAAATGGAAACCGCCATACTTCCCAGCCTTGCCGTAAAAGCTACCCATTTATCTAAACCCAGCCGAAAAGGACTTGCCCGGTTTTCCCCCACTAACCACGACACAAAACCGCCGGCTGTTTCCCTGCCCATGGTGCAAAATCCCTCATACGCCGGTCGCACTCTGTCCACTCCCCCATAAAAAAGAGCAGCACCCGCCGGATGCCTGCTCTTTTTCTATGTTACCGCAAGCCGAAACGGATTCCATCAACCGCCCCATGCCTTCCCGCCTGCTCAGAAGTTGCCGTTTTCATTTTTCTCCCTGCGGTGCCCTTCCCAACAATCCTTGCCGGGGAGCGCACCCTCTGCTTCCTGTCGTTTCTGCATTTTTAGCCAGTTGACCAACCCGTAAATATCATTCGCTAAAAACAGAACAAAACAGATCACCACAGACAGATATGCGATATTCGAGCGCGCAGCCAGCATCCATAAAAGGATCAAAACGACATCATTTGCCGCATAAGCGGCGGCATAAAAAGCGCTTCTTTTAAAAGTCAAATAGACGGCAAGGAAACTTGTTGTTACCGATATGGTACTTGGTATGAGATTGGCGGTGTGAAAAGCGAAGAGGATCCCGTAAAAAATACAGGTAACGACAGCGGTCAGAAAAATCATAAACACAATTTCTTTTTTCCGGAGCCGGTTCACTTTTACTTCCGCCCTGTTTCCGTTATAGGGATTTCGTATCCACGAAAGAAGTGCGCAAACCGCCATCGGAGCGGTCATCCCCAGGTATGTGATCATCTCTCCGTAATAAGAAAAGGTATAAGCGATGATTCCATACAACACACTAAACACGACCATCAGAAATTGCCCAAACGGATTTCCCTTGGCATTAAAGATCAAAGAAGTGACGCCGATACAGGAAGCAACCAGCGTCAAAATGCTTTTTCTGTCAAAAATAAGAAAAGCAACGACAATCAGCGTGACCGACAAACCCCATAATAAAAGTTCCGTTTTTGTAAAATAGTGCAGAAAAGCGTTTCCTTTTTCTTTCAACCTGTAAACCTCCTTATAAATGAAGAAGCATCCTTTCACACATCTTCTAAGACCTAACGATGTGTAAATGAATGCTTGCGCTTTCTCTACCCGGTGGCAGAACGATTTTATATTTTTGCTCATCATACCATTTTTCAAATTTAAAGTCAACACATTTCCCTACAAGTTTTTGCTCTCTTATCAAGGCGGCTATCTCATAGATAAGGAATCAAAAAGCATCGAAAAACGGTACCCTGCTGCGCAAAGAAAGCCGAGAGGATCCAACGAGCAAAAAAAGCCTATTCGCCGGAAACGGCAGGTTCCCTTTGCTGCAGCGGCGAAAAAGCCCCGGCGCAACCGGACGATGGAAAAGGAAGGAACCGCCCCGGCTTTCGGAAATACACAAAAACGGAAACAAACCTGACATCCACACCCCACCAGAGAGGAAGCAACCCAGTTCTTCCCCACCAGAGAGGCACAGAACCATCCCCTCCCCACCGGCTGGGGACTGCTCCGGTTTGTCGCAACTAATCAATGCGAAAAACCGCCGGCTGTTCCCCGCCCATTGTGCAAAATCCCTCACCCCCCGTTTTGTGAAAAATCCGCAGCAAAAATGCTTCGGAATGGTGTCCCATCCGCACAAATCCTTTTTTTTCGTGTTGTTTTTCCCCATCGATTTTTCTGATAAAAAAACAACCGGAAGCGTCTCCCGCCCCGGTTGTTCATTCCGCACCCCGTCAGGAAACGCTTTGCCCCGCCCGCCGGATCCGCACTTCCACCGTGACGGAAACTTCGGCGTTTTCCAGCAGCTTCCGCCAGTTGGCGGCGCCGGTTTCGCTGTCGTCAAGATTTGTTTTGC
>CALWIU010000054.1 GCA_944380845.1 uncultured Clostridia bacterium
AGTGGTACGCGAGCTGGGTTCAGAACGTCGTGAGACAGTTCGGTCCCTATCTGCTGTGGGCGCAGGATATTTGAGGAGCGCTGTCCCTAGTACGAGAGGACCGGGATGGACGCACCTCTGGTGCATCGGTTGTCACGCCAGTGGCATGGCCGAGTAGCTATGTGCGGATTGGATAAACGCTGAAAGCATCTAAGCGTGAAGCCATCTCCAAGATTAGATATCCCCTTGGCGTAAGCCAGTAAGACCCCTCATGGACTATGAGGTTGATAGGCAGCGTGTGTAAGCATGGTGACATGTTTAGCTAAGCTGTACTAATCGGTCGAGGGCTTGACCATCTTCTCTTCGGTTCCTTCACTTCTCCCTTTGTTCAGTTTTGAAGGTGTATTTCACCATTCATCTGCCATCTGCACCATTAGCTCAGTTGGTAGAGCACCTGACTCTTAATCAGGGTGTCCAGGGTTCGAGTCCCTGATGGTGTACCATTGTGTGGCCCGTTGGTCAAGTGGCCTAAGACTCCGGCCTCTCACGCCGGCAACAGCGGTTCGAATCCGCTACGGGTCACCATTTTCTTGTTTATTATGCCGTTATCGGTATGATATATAGTCGGTGTCTATAACATTGAGGTCCCACCCGTTCCCATCCCGAACACGGAAGTTAAGCTCACATGTGCCGAAGATACTTGGCGGGCAGCTGCCTGGGAAAATAGGTCGTCGCCGACATCGGCGGATCTTCGGATCCGCCGTCAAACATTCCTCCTTAGCTCAGTCGGTAGAGCATGCGGCTGTTAACCGCAGGGTCGTTGGTTCGAGCCCAACAGGGGGAGCCAAAAAATTCCGTTCACGAAAGTGGGCGGAATTTTTTACTTATTCACTATTAACTATTCACTCTTCACTAAAAAGTTTTCGTGAACGGAATTTTAGGTAAGAAGTAAGAGTGAATAGTGAAGAGGTATATTGTAAAATTCAGTAATTATTGTTACAATATATTTATGAAAGGTGGTAAGTTTATGAAAGAAAGCCCTTTGATTAATAAATCTAAAGCATTTTCACTTGAAGTTTTAAAGGTTTGCAAGGAATTACGAGCAACTAAATGCGAGGTGTTTTGATAAATCAATTTATTCGTTCCGGTACAAGTATTGGTGCAAATATACGAGAAGCTTTTTATGCACATAGTAAAGCTGACTTCGTATCAAAGTTACAAATAGCTTTAAAGGAATGTTATGAAACAGAATATTGGATTGAGCTTTTAATAGATGGTGGATATTACAATAATAAAGAAATAGTTGAGAACTGTATCGAAATTAAAAAGATATTGATTTCATCAATTAACACTGGAAAGGGAAATATGAAATAAATTTACTTTTAGTTGTTTGATTTTGTTACATAAATACAAAAAATTCCGTTCACGAAAGTGGGCGGAATTTTTTACTTATTCACTATTAACTATTCACTCTTCACTAAAAAGTTTTGTGAACGGAATTTTAGGTAAGAAGTAAGAGCGAATAGTGAAGAGGTATATTGTAAAATTCAGTAATTATTGTTACAATATATTTATGAAAGGTGGTAAGTCTATGAAAGATAGTCCATTGATAAATAAATCTAAAATTTTTGCTCTTGAAGTATTAAAAGTTTGCAAGGAATTGCGAGCTACAAAATGTGAAGGTGTATTGATAAATCAATTTATTCGTTCAGGGACAAGTATAGGAGCAAATATTCGTGAAGCTTTTTATGCACATAGTAAAGCTGATTTTGTTTCCAAACTTCAAATTGCGTTAAAAGAGTGTTATGAAACAGAATATTGGATTGAGCTTTTAATTGATGGTGGATATTATAATAATAAAGAAATAGTTGAGAACTGTATCGAAATTAAAAAGATATTGATTTCATCAATTAACACTGCAAAGGGAAATATGAAGTGACAAATGTCAAGAAGTATGATTTTTGTTACCGATACAAAGTCAACTCCGTGCCACCATGTAGAATCAGCCGCACTGCGAGATGAAGCAAGTCCTGGAGAAGGAAGAAACAAGGAGTATCACGAACGCTCCATGCGAAGTGAGATGACTATGATTTTGACCGACCGCGTCGTTGCGTCAAGTCCATTTTTATAAATCGTAATTTTTTCTGTAACTATAGTAGAAAATTTCTATGCATCGTAGAAATAAATCTCTTATGCAGTTATTGAACGGCTTTATATTTTTTGTATAATACAGATAGAGGCTTCTAATATAAAAATTTGGAGGTTGTTATGAATCTATTAATTGGTGAATACATCAAAAAGGTACGCCTTGAACGTGGTTTGACACAGGAGGAAGTTGCGACTCACCTCGGCATTTCTTTTCAGTCTATAAGCAAATGGGAACGAGGTGACGGTTATCCTGATATAACAATGTTGCCGGCGTTGGCAGACTATTTTGGAACAAGTATTGATGAATTGCTTGGTGCAAGTGAAATGGTAAAAAGAACCACATACAATGAAATTAACAGAGTTTGGGATGAAAATAATAAAAAGGGATTGCACAGTGATAATGTGACACTTATGCGTCAATCACTAAAGACTTTTCCTAATAACGCTCTTTTACTTGTCCAACTATCGACTTCGCTTGAGAAACTGGATGGAACACACGATGAAAAGAACAGATATTTAAGAGAATCCATTGCTGTTCAAGAACAAATTCTTCGGTATGGAGAAGATTCAGAGGTGCGTGGAGCAACACTCTATAACATATGTTTCGCATATTGGAAAGCTGGTGAATATGACAAAGCTTTAGAGCAAGCAAAAAAATTGCCAAATCTTTATAAATCACGTGAAAACGCTCTTGTGTACTTGCTGCAAGGTGAGGAAAAGCATAAGATAGCAAAAGAGGCTCTTACCCCAATTGCGTGGATAATTTCCCATCATATGACTGCTCTCTATGAAACAGAAGATAATACTGTGTATATAAATAAAGCATTACAAATTCTTGATATACTTTTTGTTTTTTTTCATGATGATGACCTTGTCAAATCTATTCGAGAAAGATTATCTAAACAACTTAAATAGATAAATAAGTAATAAATTCTTAATCGTAGAAATATAATCTGCAGAAGATTAGCGAATTTTGGAGTTTGATTTTCGTTACCGAGACACAAAAAGAACTCACAGAAATGTGAGTTCTTTTTTTTGTGCCTGCAAGCGTAACTTTCGCAAGGGATTGTTTGTGCCTGCAAACGGGATTTTATAAAAGGGATTGCTGTGTTGTATAACAAGAATGAAATTTAATGCCAATCGCCGTTGTCCTTAAGGATCACCGAGACAGGAGCGGGAGAGCCAAAAAGAACTCACATTTCTGTGAGTTCTTTTTTGTGTCTGTAAACGGGACTTATGCAAAAGTGATTGTTTCTGCCTGTAGCGTGCTTTTGCAAAAATGATTGTTTGTGCCTGCAAACGGGAGTTTATAAAAGTGATTGCTGTGTTGTATAACAAGAATGAAATTTAATGCCAATCGCCGTTGTTCTCTCGGATCATCGAAACAGGAATGTGGGAGCCAAAAGAACTCACATTTCTGTGAGTTCTTTTTTTATGCCTGTAAGCGGGACTTATGCAAAAGTGATTGTTTCTGCCTTTAGCGTGCTTTTGCAAAAATGATTGTTTGTCCTGTAAGCGGGACTTTTGCAAAAGGGATTGTTTCTGCCTGCAAAATGGATTTTCGCAAAAGTGATTGTTTGTGTTGTATAATAAGACTGAAAATTTATTGTCAATTGCCTTTGTTCTCAAGGATCACCGTGACAGTAAACTGTCTTTTTTGTTCGTCGTATTCAATATTCATTGCTCCGTCCAGTTTTTTCACAGCCTTTTTCACGCTTTTTATTCCGATTCCATGAATGTTTTTCTGTTCCTTTGTCGTTATCAGATTTTTTTCTTCATCGTATTGCGGTGAAATATCACATGAATTGGAGATAATAATGACCGAATAATTATTTCTGAAATCGGTTTCAAATGTAATGTGTTTGTCTTTGGATCTTAAAGCGCCTTCGACTGCGTTGTCTAATAGATTGCCAAGAATGGTTACAATATCGTATTGCTCAATACCTGTCAGGTTATTGCTGCCTACATCGTATTGAAAATCAATGTCATAAAGAATACATTCTGTTAAGTATTTATCAAGAATGACATCCAAATATCGATTGCCGCTATGGCTGACTCTGCTGTAGGTTTCAAGATTTTGTTCCATTTCTTTGATATAGGTATCGATCTCTGGATTGGCATTCAGACTGCGAATAATATTCAAATGTTTTTTTGCATCGTGTGCATAAATTCGCAAGTCATTATTTTGCTTTTCCAAGATGTTGTAATACTGAATGTCCGTTTCAATTTTATTTTGTTGCTGTTGCAGCAGACGGATGGTTGTTTCGTTTTGCGCGTACAATTGAAAAGAAAAGAATAAAATTATCGTGGTAATAAAAAGCATAAAGCTGATGATCGCCAAAACAATTTGATTTCTGTATACAATATATTGGGTAGCGCAAATATACCAAAAGGAAATGATGGAGCAGGATGAAATCAGCGGGAAAAAATAGAAAACGATGGGGATTTTAATTTGCTCTTTGACATTCTTCATAAACCGCAAAATGATGATCGTAGCCAAAAAGTATAACAACTTGCTGATAATGGCTTCCGTCATCATTAAAAGCGTGTCTGTTTCACTTATCATTAAATAGTTTTTTGATAAAGAAGAAAGAATAAAAATAATACCGGCTTCCACGGTGGAGGAAAGCGCCAGCAAAAAAGCGGAATAAAAAGCAGCTTTCGATTTTTTGATGACAAAACAGACAGAAGAAAAAAGAAAAAGTGCAATATAAGTAAAAACAACATTAAAAGCAATGGAAGTGCCAAAAATAACATTAACAAGAGCTCCTATCTCGAAAATGCAGGCACCGATACCGATCGTAGCAGGCAAAGACTTTTTTCTTTGAAAGATTCCGCTAAAAAAAATGTTGGCTACGAGCATTTCAAAGAAAAAGGTAAAGAAATATAAGACTTTGATGATCATGCTTTATCTCCTTTTCACATACATAAACCAAAATTTGTGAAAGTCTGCTTGCCGCCTGCTTGCAATTGGGATCCGCGTATTGTTGATATATAATTCGTTATATTTGTATTTGGTAACATAGTGTAGATTGATGATAAAAGATTTATGTATTTTGTAGAAAAAAGAGCATTGAAGCCTGTTTGCTAAATCATCAAAAGAATCCTTTGTTTGAAAAGTACCGTTGACGGTAATAACAAAGGTTTTTCGATTCTCTCGTAAAACATAGCAAATATCGTCAATTGGCATTTTAATGTGCTCGTTGTTTGTATATAAATAGAAATCGAAATAAGTTTCATCAATGTATTCCATTGCTTTTTCAAGACCGGAATATAACCGCTCAGGAATAATCGGTTTTTCAAAAAAACGGAAAGCCCGGACATCCATGGCATCATCCTGATATCCGTTATAGGCGGTCACGAAAAAGATGACAACTTTGTTATTGCGCTCTTTTAAAATTTTAGATAGCTCAATTCCATTGAACTCATTTATTTGGATATCAAGGAAAACCAATTGATATACTTGTTTGCTGTTTATGATTTTTTGGGGATCCAAAACAGCGTCTATCGTAAAATTGACGGCTTTCGCAGTCATATAGTCACGAATATAAGTTGTTAAAATATCAAGATGCTTTTGCTCATCGTCGCAGATTAGAATATTCATATAATCACCAATG
This sequence comes from uncultured Clostridia bacterium, assembly GCA_944380845.1. Classification (GTDB taxonomy): domain Bacteria; phylum Bacillota; class Clostridia; order Oscillospirales; family Acutalibacteraceae; genus RGIG2774. The sequence goes on from CALWIU010000054.1 coordinate 5,745, forward strand.
GAATTATAACATGAATAGTTCGTTAAAGCAATACTAAAAACAGATTCAATTTTTAAACAAACGGGTCAGCAATATCAAAAATAGGTTTTTGACTTTTCATCAATATAAACTTCTATAAGTTTCAGGATAATAAGCTGCTCATGGTTAGGGAGCGTTTGAAGTAAGCTGCTGATTTTATTTGTTTCTTCAGAAATTTTTCCTATGAGGTAGTAGTCAGGCGTTTCACCGAGTACATTGCAAATAGCAAAGATAAACGAAGTCGTCGGGATGTATTTTCCGCGCTCAATATTGGAGAGATGATTTTTTGAAAAACCGATTTTTTCAGCAAGTTCCTCTTGGCTTAAGTTGTGCTCTTTTCTTTTCAACATAATCCTGATTCCAATAAATTTTTTGTCAATCTTCAAAGCATATCACCTCAATAAAAATATAGCATAAATAGCGGTTGTGCTATACAAAACCATACAGAACTAATCTGTTGTATTGTATTTATTCATAATATTTTTTACTATTTTTGTTAAATGCTGAAAAATTGCAAATTTGTCGTTTTTTTTTGCAGTTCATTCATTTCCTTGCATGTTTTATTTTGTGTGTGTTAAAATTTTTTAAAAGGAGGTGAGCATAATGAAAGAGGCAAAAAAATTATTTCAAACAGGTTTGAAAAAGCTTGTTGAAAAAACCTTGGAGACCGAGGCGAACAATACTTCTTGCGTGTTGATTTATCAGCCGAAAGCTCCGAAGAATTTAGATCGCTATAAAAAAGCGGAGAAATGATTTCCAAGATTGCAGTAAAAATAACGGAAAGTCTAAGAAAAAAAGAAATCATCAAAGCAGAGGATACGGATTTATATGAGTATGCTTTATATGTGATTTTTTCTTATGTTTTTTTCCTTTTATTGGCTTTGCTTGTTGGGTTTTTGTTGAAGATCCCTGTAGAATCTCTGGTATTTTATATTGTGTTTGGAATATTGAGAAATTTTGCAGGCGGCGTTCATGCAAAAACAGAAAGAACATGCTTTGTTTTGTCCGGAGCGTTTATCATTGCTTATTTAATCATTGTTTGGCTGATCACGCGGTACGGAATAAATAAACTGTCAATCCTTTTTGTTGCGGTTTCCTTGCTGTGCTTTCTGTTCATTAAGCCCGTTGATAATGTCAATAAAAGTTTATCGGCAAAAGAAAAGAAAAGAAATCATGTAAAAGTAATTGTCATTGCATCTGTTTTTACATTATGCTTTTTGGTTGCGTATCTTTTTTCATTATTTGGATTTTCTGCTGCTATTTCTGCAGGCATGTTATTGGCGGTCACATTGCTGATTCTTGGTAAAATTGAAAAAATTTGTTTTGACTGTAAGAAAAAGGTTGTATGACCTTTTTCTTACAGTTTTTTTTGCGGAAAACAGCAGAGCGTGGACGATTGCGGCAGTGAAATGTACGATCGTTTTTGAAAAAATGAGATTTTTTCTTGCAGTTTGTCGTCTTTTTTTTGCAGTTCGACATGTGCTATTGCAATGACTGGTAGTAATTAGTAAACTAAAAACAGCTGGTATCGATCATTTTTTGAGGTAATTTTTATGAAAAAAATATATGTGTTATTTGTGCTATTGGGAATCATTCTTGTTTTTTCCTCTTGTAATAAAGAAAACACGGAAATTCCGGATGTTTCCGAAAGTGCCTCCGGAACATCTATGTCAGAGGAGGAAGGCGGTACAGCTGCAGCAGGGAATACAGCTGCTTTGGCTGACAATTCTATTCACATTCAGGGCGATGTGGTGGAGGCGGCAGCGTATAATCTGGAAATTCCCGATGGATTTGAGGTAAAGTCGAGCGAGGACAGTTTGCTGCTCGAAAACAAAAAGGGAACAATTCAGTTTAATATCATGGATAAAACCGATGTCGCGTCAGATTTTGAATCCTATGTTCAGAAGACATACGATTCAGCCGTTGCTTCCGGTATGGCGGAAGGAGAAATCGAAGATGCCGTGATAAAGAATAGAAGCATGAAAAGATTTGCCATGAGCATGACACAAGACGGTGAACAGCTTGATTCTTATGTCTATTTTGCCCGGGCAAACAGCAGGGTCATAATGATTACGCTTACCTCGAAAGACGGAGGTCTTGAGGCTGTAAGCGCGGCAGATGCGTTCGTGGCGCAGATTGATTTTTGATTGGTTCCGCATCCCGGTTCTATCAAATAAACCCTTTGCATATAAAATATTGGTAATAAAGCTTTTTGAATAAAAAAGTGAAATGGAAGGAAGGGAGTGAGTCCACTGGTTTATTTACAGTAGCAGGCAGATAAGTGATAAACAAGGTGCAGTTTACCTTTTGCTGGCTTGCGGTTTCATGAAGTAAGACCTTCGTTGCACCCTGAAAAATAGGAATGGTATTCAGGAACCAATGGAAGAAGAACATATGGGGAATGGTTTCTGCATACAAATTCCGGAAAGGATGTTTATGAAAAAGTTTAAGAAAATTACGGCTGTATTGTTGTCGGTGGTAATGCTCTTTTCTATGGCTTCTACTTCCGCTTCCGCCGTATATGCAGCGTATCTGGATGACAGCATTCTCGACCAGTATAATTCAATCGATAAGGTGGATCTTGGAATTAACCAGAAAGCGTCTTTGGTCCTTGACAGACTGGACAATATGCTTGCGAAAGAGGAAATCGTTATTGACCTTCCGCTTATCGGAACGGTTGACCTTACTTCCACGGATAAGGCTCTTGATTCAATTTGCAGCATCACCGGCAACTGGCTCTTCGGCAGCCTGACAGTAGGTGATCTTGTCGTCCTGGAAGAGAACAGAAATGATATTACAACTATCCGCAGAGTTTCTGAGGGCTATACGGATGTAGATCTTATCTCCAGTGTGATTACCTATCTTTCTCACTGCGCGCCTACGCTGGTCGGTATGATCGATCCATCGGCGGATTTTTCCTGGGGTATGGTCAAAGGCTTCCTGCCGCCCGAATTCCGTCTGATCACCGATGATTTCAACGGTTGGCTCGACGAGCTTCTCTGGGAAGCTCTGCACCCCGTAAACAGCGAGGTGCAGCCCGCAAATCTTACCCTTGATGAAATCGTTCAGTTTATGTGCGATAATCAGCTCGGCGCGGTTGAAGGCGGAGCAAGAGCCGAAGCAATGGGCTTTGCAGGTGTAATGCCCGGCTTTACTCTTGATATTGATGCTGTAGATGCCAATGCCTACAGAGCAGTTGAAGAGGGCATATATCAGGCAATCAATACCTTTGTACTGCCGCTTATCAACAATCAGCTTAAGGATGTGATCAGCAGCGCTGTTGAGTCGAACCAGAATAGCGGCGGCGACCTCTATCAGATCATCAATGTTGATTATAACATACCTGCCTATGATTTTGACAGATCAATGGGTGTTATGGATCAGCTGAATGATGTTCTCGGCTATGCGGTTGACGAGATGCTGATCCCGCTGGCGGATCGTCCGGACGGCACGCCGTATGACTTCGTGTGGAGCTATACGATCCCCGAAGGCGAAACATATCTTGACCTTATTGAGGATAATCTCTACGGCGTAATGAGCATGGTTATTGTCGCCGGCGGAGAGGCAGATTTTAATCCTTATAATGAGAATTATACCCTTAAGGATTTGGGCAACTATATTGCCCGCGTTGCCGTTAATCAGTTCGTAAGGCAGATGGATATTCCCAATGAGGCTAGTGTCACCATGGCGGAGGTTGCTTATCTCGGGCTGCGCGAGCTTTGCGCAAGCACAATCCCCGAATATTATACAGCAGCCCTTCCGGACACGGCTACAGAAGCCCAGTATCGCGATGCCATTATTGAGCTTGGAGCCGACCTCGGAGCTTATTATCTCAATAATAACCTTGGTCTGAACTGTCCGCTCAGCACCAACTCCGGCGAATTCCTTTCGGCTTTCGTTGATTGGTGCATGCCCTATATCGATGGTCTGTTTGACAGAACGGCTCTGGACGCTCTTGGCAGCGGCCATACCGGATGGGACGAAGTCGACGCCATTCTCTGGGAGATTATCCCAAAAGACTGGCTGCCCTATCAGCAGATGTTCAAGAATTCCGAAACCGGCGCGCTTGGCACCGAGGCGGACCTGACCTTTGAAAGTCTTGTAGACTATGTTCTTGACACGATTTTCAATTTTGATCTGAATAAGCTCAATACATTCTTTGCTCATAATCCAGACAGCACGCTCAGCACAAAGAATGTCCGCAAGTTCATTATCGACTGGGTAAGCGATATCCTCAACGGCGCCTTTACCCCCGCAGGCAAAACGAGTTGCGTACCTGCGAATATCAATACTTTTGAGGATCTTATTAACCCTGTCAGCAACGGCACCGGCATCATCTGCAATATTCTTGAAACCCTTGCCGGCGACGCGGAACTTCGTGATACCGTTCTGAATCTCGTAGTGCTTATTCTGGGTCTCAGCGAGCCGCAGTCCCTGGGCGATGTGCATATGGATATCGATGACAGAATCGATTGCACTTCCGGCTCCGTCGATTCTCAGCTCCGGATCTCCAACTTCACCGACGGCGTCAACAGCGCATGGAGAAATGAAAATGGAGAAATCGAGCAGGATAAGATGTACGAAATAGAGCTTGTTTCGCTCTCCAATAACGCGGGTCTTACCACGACCAATGTCGCCGGACAAAAGATTCAGGCAAACGGCTATGTCAATGTTGCCATTACCGGCAGCGTATCCGCAAATACGGAAGCCCGCTTCGATTTGTCTTACTACATCCTGGATGAGGCAGGAAACAGAATCGGCAGCACGCCGCTTGTCAAATCTGTGTATACTCATCTTTATAAGACAACGGGCAATTATGAGGTCGAAAGCGCCGAATCCACAGGCGGCAATGTGACCTTTGAGGCATTCCCGACCTACCTTTACACGACCGATGTGTATAACGCCGCGCTGTTCTCGATCCTTGCGACCAATAACAGCGGTCTGATTACAAGCGCCGTTGATATTACCAAGGCTGTTGTAACAGGTACGCTGCCCGCAGGCATCAGCGCCAACGCTCCCGAAGAGGGCGCGATCGTCTCCATTGATGATTCGTCCCTGACGGTTGATTCCTACGGTACGGTCAATCCCTATGTTTCAAATGTTGATCCCGATGATGAGCAGCCCTATGGCATCTATGAGGTCTCCATCCAGTTTGAAGTGCAGGGCAAAAATGCAATTGGGCAGACCACAACCGATATGTCTCAGGCAAGAGACCACAAGATCGTCGTTTACAACGATTTCGGCCTTGAGGATCTGCTCAACACCATTATGAACGAAAACAGGCAGCGCATTGACTATGCGGCTGACGCCGATACCGAGTGGAACAACTACCTCAGCGCAGTATCCGCCGGCTTTGCCCTGCTGCAGGGTAATCCGGATCACAGCAAGATGTTTGACAACATCAGCGGCGATCCCGATGTGTTCCAGAATGATTACTATGCCAAGGTTGAGGCTATCAACGCCGCCGTTGCGGCTCTTGATGAAAAAGCCGTAACCGATTCCGCGAAGCTTGCCGAGCTTACAGCGGCTGTGGCTGAGTACGAGGATATCGACTGGGAGGACTATGTCCTGTTCACCTATGACAGATTCCGTGATTCCTTCGACCGCGCAAACGGTATTGTCAATTCTCAGATCGCTCCCGAGGGCGAGGAGGATACCTTTGAGGCTCCCGCCGTCAAGCTGTTCGACCTGATTTTTGCCAAGAACCAGCTGACCCTTTGGGGCGGACGCCTGATTTATAAAGAGGTTTCCACCGACTATCTGGAAGAAGCCGTAGCAAAGGCGCCCACGAGTTCTGCCGGGTACGCTCCGGATCTTTGGGCGGATGTTCAGACCGAGCTTGACCTTGCCGCAGGTTATATCGACGGCACAGTCGCAGCAACCCAGGGTCAGGTCAATGCCAACCGAGTCAATCTTCTTGAGGCTCTGCGGGCGCTTACGCCTGAATATCTTGTTGCGGCGGAGGGAACTACAACAGTTATTGATTCCCGTGAAATGCTCATTTATGGAATAGCACCTGCTCATTTGGCATTGACAGACTTTGTTGTTGCAACCTCTTCTTATACCGCATCTCTTGAGTATGCTTATGAGGGGGCTCCTGCCATTGGTACCGGTGCTAAGGTTCATATATTATCGCAAGGCGAAGTTGTTGCAACCTATACTGTTTTGCTTTACGGTGATTTAAACGGTGATGGTGCAATAAATGACTCAGATGATGATATTATTTGGAGCTATTTGGACGGCGAATTAGTTGATGGTTTTGAAGAAGGTTCGCTTCTTTTTAAAGCAGCCGATCTTAACAGAGATGGTATTGTTGATGCAGATGATGAAGCAATTCTTTATGAGTATGTTTATATGTCTGGAAATATAGACCAGTTCTAAAGTTCTTTCTTTTGGGGCTGTGTGTGATCTCCAGTTCCACACAGCCCCTATCCCCGTTTTTCTAAATGTTGAAATTTATTCATTGATGTTTATATAAGGTTGTCAAATGATTGCTTTTGCCAGTTTTTATGAGAGGAGATGTCATTTTGAAAAAAAAGTCTTTTTTTAAAAGCGCTTTAACGCTTCTTTTAACTTTTACTTTAGTATTTTCTTCTTTTTCAGTTGTATTTGTTAACGCTGGAAACTCTGCTCCTGTTGTATTGACGAAAAATAATGTTTATGAATGGCCAACGGTATCAGGTGAATTGTGGTTTGGCCAATATCCACATGAAGAATTAACGCTGTCGGGAGGAATAGTAACAACAGATGGAACTGCTGACGGAGAGGTAATTCCGGGCAGATTTGAAATATTTAAACTCCCCCAGCCTCCTTCGGCTACACCAGCTTTGCGCGTATTTTTAAATTTTATTCCTGATGATACTGAGGCATATACAGGTTTTACAAGAGTGCAAAATTCCAGCTTGAAAGTTGTAGTACATAGTGTTACACCTGTTTTTGTTGATGAAGTTAATGATCCGATTATTGCGTCAGATATTGAGGTTGGAGATAATCTTTCCTCTTCAATCTTGTCTGGTGGTCAGCTAATGAATCCCGTTGTCCCGACTGAGGAAAAAATTTCATCCGCAAAATGGGTTTGGGTTGATGGTTCTACTGTTGTCACGCAAAGTGGATATTATCAAGCTCGGTCTTATACAGATGTGTCCTATGAAGTTTTATATCGAGATGTGTGGGTAAATGTAAAAAGCGGAACCACTGAAATTGAAATTAAGAATATTCCTGCCTTTGACTTTTCCTATGACGGAGAGACAAAATGGTCTGATCTTGATCTCAGCGGTGCCGTAGCGGTTGAAAAGGGCACCGAAACGGTGGTTGACGGTACATTTTCTATTGTTTCTGCTGCTGACGGTAGTTCAATGCCCAACATTGTGATTCCTTCTGGAGCTTACGATGTTTATCTGAAATTTACACCTGATGATACAGATAAATATGTTTCATGTTTGGTGCCTTTAACTGTAAATGTTTCTGAGGGCATACCCGCGTGGAAAAACGGGGAAATCCCTGTGGTAAAAGTACCCTTCGGGAAAAAAATAGCCGATGATACCTTTAACACTTTAATGCAATATACCAATCTTGATATCGGTGGGGTATTAAGCCTCTACGATGCGGAGAATAACAGGCTTGCCGACGGCGTCTCGAACTTGCCCTGCGGTACATATGATACGGAATACCAACTCCAATGCTCTGCAGGCGTCGCCCATTCCAACTGGGGATCTGCATTTCTTCCGGTAATTATCGTAGTCGAGCCTGTGGAGGCAAACATAAGCACATCATATTCTTCCAAAAACAATGAATTAAAGGTTTCTGTTGATTCCAAGTATTTGGACGGCACCTTTGATATCTATATCGACGGTGAGTTAGTATTCGACGACGCGCCAATCACCAAGGAACCTTATTCCTGGTATTATACGACTACCTGGCGCCCGGCGGACACCACACAGGATTCATCATATTCGATAAAGGTGGTATACAACGCAGCCGAGACAGACAATGCCTATATTGCCGAAGCTTTTGAAAGCACCCTTGCATTTCAGGCGCAGCGAAAGCTGACCAGTGACGATTATAGTGTTCTGAATGTATCGACGGAAGAAAACGGCGATTATAATATCGATCCTGCGGTACAGTGGGGCAGGGATAAATATCTGTTCACCGGAGACGAAGTCACGATAAGAGCGCCTTATGACGGATTCCTTTACTGGGAAATCACGGATTCAAACGGCAATGCCGTAGAGGATCTGGAGATCGTAAAGGGCGGCGGAGAAAACAATTACATTACATTCAAAATGCCGAACTGCGATCTTCATATCAACTATATGGATCAGACGGAATTCGACAGAATCGAAGCGATAAAGAATTGTAAATGTCTGTGCCACAGCGATAATGCTTTCGTACAGTTCTTCTGGAATATTATAAATCAGATCCTGAGAATCCTGAACCAGCTGTT
>CALWIU010000055.1 GCA_944380845.1 uncultured Clostridia bacterium
GCAATATGTTAATTTTGACATTTTGCACGATATAATCTGTAGATAACAAAAAATTTACATAAAAGTTACACTTTTTTTGTATACAAATCAAGGGCAAAGATGTATATTTTTTTTAAAAATGCAATGAGGTGTTCATTTGCCCTTCCAGACCATTTTTAAACGATGCGAGCTTAAATATATCCTTTCGCAAGCACAAAAAGAAAAATTAGAAAAAATTATGCAATCTTATATGCAGTTGGATCAGTACGGACGCACCACCATTCGCAACATTTATTTTGATACGGATACGCTCCTGTTGATCCGCCGATCCATTGAAAAGCCGGCATATAAAGAAAAACTCCGCATCAGAAGCTATGAACAGGCTTCCAGCGACAGCACCGTTTTTGTGGAATTAAAAAAGAAATATGATTCGGTTGTTTACAAACGCCGGATCGCACTGCCTGAACGGCAGGCAATGGACTGGGTAACCGGAAAAACCTCCTGCTGCAAGCACACGCAGATTTCCGCTGAAATCGACTACTTTATCCAATACTATGAGACGCTTCATCCGGTGGTTTTTTTATCCTACGCCAGAGAAGCGTACTTTGCAAAAGATCATTCCGATTTTCGCGTTACCTTTGATGATACGATTTTATTCAGACAATTTGATTTGTCGTTGCAGTCGGCCGCCTATGGTACGCCGCTGCTGCCGGAAGGAAAAGTATTGATGGAATTAAAATGCTCCGGCGGCATTCCCTTGTGGATGGCGCATTTTTTATCCAGCGAGCAGATTTACAAAACATCGTTTTCCAAATATGGAACAGCCTATAAAAACCATATTTTTTGTCAACTCGTCAGGCAAAGAGAGCAGCAGGCGTTGCCTATTCAGGAGGAGTTTTATGCTTGAGAATACATTCAGAAGCCTTTTTTCCAGCGATACAGCGTCAGTCATCAGCCTTTCCGATTTTTTGCTGTGTTTAGGATTCTCTCTCTGGTTAGGACTTATCATGGCTTTTGTCTATATGTTCCGCACCAGGTATACAAAAAGCTTTGTTATCACATTAGCTCTTTTACCCGCCGTTGTCTGCATTGTTATTATGCTGGTAAACGGCAATGTCGGAACCGGCGTCGCCGTTGCCGGTACTTTCAGTCTGGTTCGCTTTCGCTCTGTTCCTGGCACAGCAAAAGAAATCTGCGCGCTTTTTCTGGCAATGGGCATTGGTCTGATTACCGGAATGGGATTTCTGGCGTATGCGGTTTTATTTACCTTTATCATGTGCGCCGTCTTTCTTTTGTATAATGCCATTGATTTCAACGCATCAAAAAATGCTTCGCGTTATAAAACCATCACGATCACCATTCCGGAAGATTTGAATTACAGCGATATTTTTGACGATATTTTCAAAGAATACACAAAAGAAGCCAATCTTCTGCATGTCAAAACGACCAACATGGGCAGTATGTTCAAAATTACTTATGACATTACCCTGCGGGACGAAAAGAAAGAAAAGGAAATGATCGACAAGATCCGATGCCGGAACGGAAATCTGGAAATTGTCGTTTCAAAACAGGCAACTACCGTTAACGAATTATAATAACCCGTCTTTTGCAGCAACCCTGCCGGATAAAAGCGGCAGGGTTGTTTTTATTGAAAAAGAAGGAAACAAAATAGGGTAAATTTTCCGTTGCAAGTCATTTTGCAAGCTGCCTCACTTCTTCCAATCGGATGGAATCCAGCTTAAAAAAAGAACACAAAAAAATATTTTTGCTGTTAAAAAATCCTTTTTCATGAGCCTCGATTTTTTGTCTGTGAGGCGCGAAGGTCTTGAACAGAGCCGATATATGTGCTAAAATATCAGTAATTGTTGTTTTCTTTTCCGACAGGAAACAACGCTTTGGAAAGGATGAGTGCAATGCACCTTCAGCTCAAGGATAAAAAAGACTGTGAATTTGATATGCTCGCATTAGGCGAAGTCATGCTGCGTCTGGATCCGGGAGATACCCGCATTAAAACCGCCCGTTCCTTCCGCGTGTGGGAAGGCGGCGGCGAATACAATGTTGCCCGGGGACTGCGCCGCTGCTTCGGCCTTAAAACCGGTGTTGTTACCGCTTTTGCCGATAATGAAATCGGCAGACTTTGTGAAGATTTCATTTTGCAGGGCGGCGTTGACACATCCCTGATCCGCTGGGTGCCTTATGACGGCATCGGCAGAACCGTGCGCAATGGTCTGAACTTCACCGAGAGAGGCTTCGGCATCCGCGGTGCGGTGGGAGTTTCCGACAGAGGCAATACCGCGATTTCTCAATTGAAACCCGGCGATATAGACTGGGATGAAATTTTCGGCAAACGCGGCGTTCGCTGGCTGCACACCGGAGGCATTTATGCCGCTCTTTCCGAATCCAGCGCGCAAGTTGTCCTGGAAGCGGTCAAAACAGCAAAAAAATACGGCACCATTGTATCTTATGATCTCAATTACCGTCCCTCTTTGTGGCGGGACATTGGCGGCATGGAACAGGCACAGAAAATCAACAAACAGATCGCGCAATATATTGATGTCATGATCGGGAATGAAGAAGATTTCACCGCCTGCCTCGGTTTTACCGTTGAGGGCAATGACGCAAGCCTGAAATCTCTGAATGTTGCCGGCTATATCAAAATGCTGGGAGAGGTTTGCCGCGTTTATCCGAACTTTAAGGTCATTGCAACCACTCTGCGTACTGTTAAAACCGCTACGGTTAACGACTGGAGTGCGCTTGTCTATGCCGACGGCAATGTTTATAACGGTCTTTCGCTGCCTGATCTTGAAATTTACGACCGTGTCGGCGGCGGCGATTCTTTTGCTTCCGGTTTGATCTACGGACTGATGACCTTTGGGGATCCGCAAAAAGCGGTGAATTACGGTGTTGCGCACGGCGCGCTGGCGATGACGACCCCCGGCGATACCTCGATGGCAAGTTTAAAAGAAGTAGAGAAAATCGTCTCGGGCGCTTCCGCCCGGGTGGACAGATAAAAGAAAGGATCTTTTATTATGGATAAAGAACAAATTCTGACCAAAATTCAGGACGCCGGTATTGTCGCCGTTGTCCGCGCCTCCTCCACAGAGGAAGCCATTCGCATTACTGACGCCTGTATAGAAGGCGGCGTCGCGGCAATTGAACTGACTTTTACCGTTCCGCATGCGGATCAGGTCATTGAAAATCTTGCCAAAAAATATACCCCCGATGAAATCATACTCGGTGCGGGCACGGTCATTGATGCCGAAACCGCCCGTATCGCCATGCTTTCCGGTGCGCAATACATCGTATCTCCCTGTTTCCAGGCCGATCTGGTCAAAATGTGCAACCGCTACCGCATGGCGGTTATGCCCGGCGTGATGAGTGTTACCGAAGCTCTCGCCGCCATGGAAGCAGGCGCAGATATTCTGAAAATTTTCCCCGCCGAATTATTTGGTCCCAAAATCATCAAAGCCATCAAAGGCCCCATTCCCTATGCGAAAATGATGCCTACCGGCGGCGTCAACGCTGACAATGTCGGCGAGTGGATCCGTGCCGGTGCGGTGGCTGTCGGCGCAGGCGGCGCTCTGACGGGTGGCGCAAAAGATGGCAATTATGCCAAGATCACCGAAACAGCGAAAAAATTTGTAGAAAACATCAAAGCAGCCAGAGCGGCTCTGTGATGAAACAGGAGTGATATACATTGAGAAGCGACAGAATTACAAAAGGAATCAATGCCGCCCCGCAGCGCGCACTTTTGCACGCATTGGGTCTTACCGATGAAGAATTCGGCAAGCCGTTAATCGGCATTGTCAGTTCCCAAAACGAGATCGTCCCCGGTCATATGAACATTGACAAAGTCGTTGAGGCGGTCAAACAAGGCGTTGCCATGGCGGGCGGCGTTCCCATTGTTTTCCCTGCCATCGCAGTTTGCGACGGCATTGCCATGGGACATGAAGGAATGAAATACTCCCTTGTAACCCGCGAACTGATTGCCGATTCAACCGAAGCAATGGCAACCGCCCATCCCTTTGACGGGCTTGTTATGGTTCCCAACTGCGACAAAAATGTTCCCGGATTGTTAATGGCAGCGGCGCGCGTCAACATTCCCACGATTTTTGTCAGCGGCGGCCCCATGCTGGCAGGTATCCACCGCAAGCAGAAGATCAGCTATTCCAACATTTCCGAAGCGGTCAGCATGCTGCGCACAGGCAAAATTGATGAAAAAGAAATGACCGAATATGAAAATCAGGCCTGCCCCACCTGCGGTTCCTGTTCCGGTATGTTTACCGCCAACAGCATGAACTGTCTGACGGAAGTGCTGGGCATGGGTCTGCACGGGAACGGCACCATTCCCGCCGTCTATTCCGCCAGACTGCGCCTTGCGAAAAAAGCAGGTATGCAAATCATTGAGCTGGTCAAAAAGAATATCCGTCCCCGCGATATCATGACCGAAGCAGCATTCATCAATGCGCTGACCATCGATATGGCGCTGGGATGCAGCACAAACAGTATGCTGCACCTGCCGGCTATCGCCCATGAATGCGGCATTACCCTGGATTTGGATAAGGCAAATGAAATTTCCGAACACACCCCGAATCTCTGCCATTTGGCACCTGCCGGCAGTCATTATATTGAAGAATTAGATGAAGCCGGCGGAATTGCCGCTGTCATGCACGAAATTGCGAAGCTGGGACTTTTGAACACTTCACTTCTGACCTGCACGGGCAAAACCGTTGCCGAAGATATTGCCGGCTGTGAAATTCGTGACACGGAAATCATCCGTCCCGTTACCGATCCGTATAGCCCCCAGGGCGGCATTGCCGTGCTCAAGGGAAATCTGGCTCCTGACGGCTGCGTAGTCAAGCGCTCCGCCGTTGCGCCGGAAATGATGCGCCACAGCGGCAAGGCAAGGGTCTTTGACTGCGAAGAAGACGCGCTTGGCGCCATTTACGGAGGCAAAATCCACGAGGGAGAAGTTGTTGTCATTCGCTATGAAGGCCCGAAAGGCGGTCCCGGTATGCGTGAAATGCTGAATCCCACCTCCGCCATCATGGGCAGCGGTCTGGGCAATTCGGTAGCGCTGATTACAGACGGCAGATTTTCCGGCGCGACAAGAGGCGCCGCGATTGGTCATGTTTCACCGGAAGCGGCACTGGGCGGCAATATTGCCCTTGTTGAGGAAGGCGATATCATCTCCATTGATATTCCTGCCCACACCATTCAGGTTGAAGTTTCCGACGAGGTTCTTGCCGAGAGAAGAGCCAAATGGCAGCCCCGTCAGCCCAAAATTACAACCGGTTATTTGGCGCGCTATGCAAAGCTGGTTACTTCCGGCAGCACCGGCGCGGTGCTGGAATAAGGATTTTTCCTGTTTCCAGTAAAAAAAACCTTGCATTTTCCGAATGATATGATAGAATAGTACCATCCCATGTAAAGGAGGTTATTCCAATGGCTTTCAAAATTTCGGATGACTGCATCTCCTGCGGCGCCTGCGCCGGTGAGTGCCCTGTTGGCGCCATCTCTGAAGGCGATGAGCATTATGTCATCGACGCGGACGCCTGCATCGAGTGCGGCGCTTGCGCCAGTGTCTGCCCCGTTGGAGCCCCTGCTCAGGACTAATCCAATGAACCAAAAGGCGGCTGCCGTGGGGTGGCTGCCTTTTTTCCTGCTTATTTTTACCGGCGAAGGGAGTTTTCACGGAATGGTCTGCTGTATTTTTGGCGCGGGTGAGCTTTACGGGTGCGAGCAACTCCCCGACTGCTCTTTTTTTTCGATCTGTGCCGACGGCGGGTATGACACAGCACAGAAAATGGGTGTTACGCCCGATGTTTTTATCGGCGATTTTGATTCATTGCGCGGAGATCTGTCTTGCCGGGAGGTTATTCGTCTCAAGCCGGAAAAAGATGACACCGACACGCTGTCCGCCGTCAAGCTCGCCTTGGAGCGCGGCTATACGGATTTTTATTTTTACGGATGCACCGGCGGCAGAACCGATCACACCATTGCAAACATTCAAATCCTTTATGAACTGGCGAACCGTGGTTGCCGCGCCTATCTGCTGGGCAATCATGAAATTTTTACCTGTATTTGCGGCTGCACTGCTTGTTTTTCCGAAGAAAGCGAAGGTATGTTTTCCGTCTTTTCTCTTTCCGAAACAAGTACCGGCGTCAGCGAAACCGGCGTAAAATACACGCTCACAAATGCAAAAATGACGAACGGCTTTCCCATCGGAGTAAGCAACGAATGGATCGGTGTTCCTGCTGAAATCAGCGTAAAAAACGGCACCCTCCTTTTAATTTATACCGACAAAGCAAAAGAAACCGGCAGACGATCTTTATAAAACCATAGAACGGAGAAACCAATGAAACCGATTCAAGGCGCAATTTTTGATTTAGACGGAACCCTTTTAGACTCCATGTGGGTCTGGAAATATGTCGATGAAGAATTTTTGACCAGACGGCATCTGCCCAAAGAGCCGGATTATCTGGAAAAACTGGGGCCGATGGGATTTCACCGTGCAGCGATCTATACCAAAGAGCATTTTCAGCTTTCTGATTCTGTTGAAGAGATTTGGGAAGAATGGGGACGGCTGGCGAAGAATGCCTATGACAATGAAGTCCGCATGAAACCCGGAGCAGCAGAATATCTGCGAATGCTAAAAAAAAGTGGCGTGCGCATCGGCGCGGCTACCTCTAACCATGAGGAACTTTTCAGCGGCACCCTGAAGCGCTGCGGCGTTTATGATTATTTTGACGCTTTTACCATGACAAGCGAAGTCAGCAGAGGAAAAGATTTTCCCGATGTTTATTTGCTTTGCGCCGAACGCCTTGGTGTTCAGCCGGCAGAATCAGCTGTCTTTGAAGATATCGCCGCAGGGCTGCGCGGCGCAAAAAGCGGCGGTTTTTATACCGTTGCTGTCAAAGAACCTCTCTCTGCGCCGCAAGAAAAGGAAATCAAACTTCTGGCGGATCAATACATCACTGATTTTTACGAATTGCTGTAAGATTCCGTTTGCCTTTTTATGGTTATCTTTTATCATGCCGCCTTTTCACTGGATTCGACTTGTTTTTCCTTTTTCTGTCTATGACGGCATGTTTTTGAGATTTGTTTCGCACGGAACGAAGGCTGCCTTTTCTTTTTTCTTTTTTCTGTCTTATTTATTGTATAAAAATCTACCGCAAAACCGCTGATTCTTCTGCGCTTTTGCAGTAGATTTTTTTTGATTCCTGTGTCATAATTTAAACTAGATAAGATTTTGATTTTATCTATGTAGTTGTAGAAAGACGGAATTATTATGCGAAGAACGAAAATCATTTGTACACTGGGTCCCGCTTGTCGAGACGAGAACACCATGGCCAATATGCTGAAAAACGGCATGAATGTGGCGCGGTTTAATTTTTCTCACGGCGATTATGAATATCATAAGGAAATGATGGATACCTTCCGCGCTGTACGCAACCGACTTGGCGTGCCTGCCGCTGTCATGTTGGATACAAAAGGACCGGAAATCCGTTTGGGCAAGGTCAAAAACGGAAGCGTTTTTCTGAAAGAAGGGCAAGAATTTACCCTGACCACCGAAAACATACTGGGGGATGAAAATCATGTCTTTGTCTCCTACAAGGAGCTGCCGGGACAGCTCAGCGAAGGCGATGCGCTGCTGATTGATGACGGCAAACTGCGTCTGACTGTAAAATCCGTAACGAAAAAAGAAATTCATTGTGTGGTGTGCGACGGCGGCGAATTGAAGGACCACAAGGGACTGAATATCCCGGATGTATCGCTGTCCATGCCGTTTTTAAGTGAGCAGGATAAATCTGATCTGCTCTTCGGTATTCAGCAAAAAGTTGATTATGTCGCCGCCTCCTTTACGCGCAGCAAAGACGATGTTATCGCCATGCGTAAATTTTTGGACTATAACGGCGGGCATGATATCAGAATCATTGCTAAAATTGAAAATATTGAAGGCGTTCGCAATTTTGACGCCATCCTGAAAGCCGCCGACGGGATCATGATTGCACGCGGTGACATGGGCGTCGAGCTGGAATATGTTATGCTGCCCGGTATTCAGAAAAAATGTATCCGCAAATGCTGCCGCGCAGGAAAAATCGTCATTACCGCCACGCAAATGCTGGAGTCGATGATACATTCTGCCTCTCCGACACGAGCGGAAATCACCGATGTGGCAAATGCTGTTTTTGACGGTACATCAGCGGTCATGCTTTCCGGCGAAAGCGCGGCAGGCGATCATCCGGCGCTTGTTGTCGAAGTAATGGCAAAAATCGTTGAGCGGGCCGAACAGGATATGTTCGATATTCAACAAGGAATTCAATTCCACTACGATAACGATGAATCGGATATCACCAACGCCATCTGTGATGCAGCCTGCACGACCGCAAGAGATGTCCACGCAACTGCTATCATTGCCGTTACTGCACGGGGAACAACTGCCATGCGCGTTTCCAAATTTCATCCCTATGAACCGATCATCGCTTCAACGCCCGACAAAAAAACATTCCATCAATTGTCGCTGGCATGGGGTGTATTCCCGGTTTTGGCGCTGATGCAGGACAATACCGACGACCTGTTCCGCCATGCGATTGACTGTGCGAAACAAATTGATCTGGTTGCCCCCGGTGACCGCGTGGTCATTACCGCCGGCGTCCCGCTTAAACAGGCCGGTACAACCAATATTCTAAAAGTGCAGGTCGTTGAATAAACCCCTTCTGTTACCGCCTTCGGGCGGTAATTTTTTTACAAAAATGACCAAAAAATTTCGCATTTATTCACAAACAGTTACCGTAAAATTTCACATATGCTCTTTATTATTTACTTAATCGCTTAACAAAAAATGAGGTGACTTTTATGCAGGAAATGAAGACCCCAAAAAAATCTCTGCTGTACTATTGTATCATTGCGCTTCTTGTTTTAGCTGTACTGAATATTTTTGTTTTTCCGCTTTTGCAGGATATGAATATCCAGGATGTTGGCTACAATGTACTGATGCAAATGACAGAACAGAAAAATATCGGTCAGGTTGAAATCAAAGACGACGAAATTCTGTTTACCGACCGGGAAAACAAACAGGTTTACCGTACCGGAAAAATGGATGATCCGGATTTAACGAACCGCCTGTATGCAGCTGGAGCAGATTTCCGCAGCATTACCGTAAATGAGATGTCTCCGCTGGTTTATTTCTTAATAAGCTTTGTTTTGCCGACGGCGCTGTTCGGTCTTTTTGGATGGGTTCTATATCGGCAAATTAAAAAACGCATGAACGATGGCGCAAGCCCCATGAACTCGCTCACCTTCGGGCTCGGAGGCATGGGCAGCGGCAACGCAAAGGTCTATGTAAAATCTGCCGACGGCATTAAATTTGCCGATGTGGCGGGGGAAGAGGAAGCAAAAGACCTGCTTCGTGAAATCGTAGAATTTCTGCACGATCCGGGAAAATATAAAGAGATCGGCGCAACGCT
Source organism: uncultured Clostridia bacterium (assembly GCA_944380845.1). Taxonomy (GTDB): domain Bacteria; phylum Bacillota; class Clostridia; order Oscillospirales; family Acutalibacteraceae; genus RGIG2774. The sequence goes on from CALWIU010000055.1 coordinate 9,450, forward strand.
TCCCAAAGGTGCGCTGTTGTCTGGCCCGCCCGGCACCGGTAAAACCCTTTTGGCAAAAGCCGTCGCCGGTGAAGCAGAAGTGCCGTTTTTCTCCATCTCCGGTTCAGAATTCGTGGAAATGTTTGTTGGCATGGGCGCAGCCAAAGTGCGCGACCTGTTTAAGCAAGCAAACGACAAAGCCCCCTGCATCGTCTTTATTGATGAAATCGATGCCATTGGCAAACGACGCGATAACACCCTGGGAGGCAACGATGAACGCGAACAGACGCTGAACCAGCTGTTAACCGAAATGGACGGCTTTGATTCGTCAAAGGGCGTAGTTATTCTGGCTGCAACCAACCGGCCGGAAGCGCTTGACCCGGCACTGCTGCGCCCTGGCAGATTCGATCGGCGCATCCCTGTCGAATTGCCAGATCTTACCGGCCGCGAAGCCATTTTGCGCGTGCATGCAAAAAAGATTAAAACCGCGCCCGATGTAGATCTTGCCAAAATTGCCCGCACCAGTCCCGGCGCTTCCGGCGCTGATTTGGCAAATATTGTCAACGAAGCGGCGCTGCGTGCGGTGCGAAACGGCAGAAAGGCAGCCATTCAGGAAGATTTTGAGGAAAGCATCGAAACGGTGATTGCCGGCTATCGCAAAAAGAACGCCATTATGTCCGATAAAGAAAAGATGATCGTAGCATATCATGAAGTCGGCCATGCGCTGGTTGCCGCACTGCAAAGCCATTCCGCGCCGGTGGAAAAAATTACCATTATTCCGCGTACCTCCGGCGCGCTTGGTTATACAATGCAGGTAGATACCGCCGATAAGACCCTTTTAACCAAAACTGAACTTTTGAATAAAATTGCCACCTTTACCGGCGGTCGGTCGGCGGAAGAATTGGTATTCGGAGATTACACCACCGGCGCATCCAATGATATCGAGCAGGCAACGCGCCTTGCCCGCGCCATGATTACCCGCTACGGCATGGACGAGGACTTCGATATGACCGCGCTGGAAACGGTCAGCAACGCCTATTTAGGCGGCGACAGCTCTCTGGTTTGCTCACCCGAAACCCAAACCCAAATCGACAAAGCAACTGCCGAGCTGGTAAAAAAACAGCATGAAAAAGCAAAAACCATTCTTTCCGAGAACATGCCTTCTCTGCACCGCATCGCTAAGTTCCTGTATGAAAAAGAAACCATCAGCGGAGAAGAGTTTATGGAATTGCTGAAAGAAACAGAAAAAAAAGCGGAAAATAGGGCTTGACAGCATAAATATCCCATGCTATAATGCCCATAAACCGATGAGGAAGCGTAAGTAATGCAAAGATCCTCTTTTTTCAGAGAGCCGCCGATGGTGGAAGCGCGGTAAAAGAGATTTGTATGAATGGGCTTCCGAGGGCAAGCGGAAAAAGCGCGTGCGCTTGAGTATGCGAGACGGAGAAGGCGCTCCGTAACCAAATGCCGGCATATGATGGTATGCGCAGAGTGAGCGTTTTTACGCTAAGCAGGGTGGCACCGCAGGATTGAACTTTCAACTCCTGTCCCGGCAAATCGGGACGGGAGTTTTTTCTTTTTCCGTCCAAAATAGAAAGGAGAAAAAACATGAAAGACATCCCTTACAAAATCTATCTGGACGAAACCGAGCTTCCCAAAAATTGGTACAACCTTCGAGCGGATATGAAAAACAAACCCGCTCCCCTGTTAAACCCCGGCACCTTACAGCCCATGACCGCAAAGGAATTGGGCGGTGTATTTTGTGACGAACTGGTGCAGCAGGAACTGGACGATACCACACCGTTTTTTGAAATTCCTGAAGAAATCCGCAATTTTTACAAGATGTACCGTCCCTCGCCATTGATTCGCGCGTACTGTCTGGAAAAGAAACTGGGCACCCCCGCAAAAATCTACTACAAATTTGAGGGCAACAACACCAGCGGCAGTCATAAGCTCAACTCGGCTATCGCACAGGCCTATTATGCCAAAAAGCAGGGGCTAAAAGGAGTAACGACTGAAACCGGCGCCGGTCAGTGGGGCACCGCTCTTGCCATGGCCTGTTCCTATTTTGAACTGGACTGCAAGGTTTACATGGTCAAAGTTTCCTATGAACAAAAACCGTTCCGCCGCGAAGTCATGCGCGTTTACGGCGCGTCTGTCACGCCTTCTCCCTCCATGGAGACCGAAGTCGGCAGAAAAATCCTTAAAGAGCATCCGGGAACCACCGGCAGCCTCGGCTGCGCCATTTCTGAGGCAGTTGAAGTGGCGACCCACAGCGATGGCTATCGCTATGTTTTAGGCAGTGTTCTTAACCAGGTTCTGCTCCATCAATCCATTATCGGTCTGGAAACCAAAACTGCTTTGGACAAATACGGCGTTACTCCGGATATTATTATCGGCTGCGCCGGCGGCGGTTCCAATCTGGGCGGTCTGATCGCTCCCTTTATGGGCGAAAAGCTGCGCGGAGAAAAAGATTACCGCATCATAGCCGTAGAACCGTCTTCCTGCCCCAGCTTTACCCGCGGAAAATTCGCATATGATTTCTGTGACACAGGCATGGTTTGTCCGCTGGCGAAGATGTACACCTTAGGCAGCGGATTTATTCCCGCACCGAACCATGCAGGCGGCCTTCGCTATCATGGCATGAGCACCACCCTTTCACAGTTATACCATGACGGTCTGATGGAAGCGGTCAGCGTGCCGCAAACCGCTGTTTTTGAGGCAGCAGAACAGTTTGCCCGCGTTGAAGGCATTTTACCCGCCCCCGAAAGCAGCCACGCCATTCGCGTTGCTATTGATGAAGCGATGAAGTG